>NZ_JBQQEX010000004.1:0-328308 GCF_052258185.1 Psychrobacter sp. T6-6 | reverse complement strand
TCAAGCAAATCGCCATTGCCATCTACGTTGTCGGTGATGACTGGCGCTGCAAGCGGTGTGTCAGGCGCTGTGGTGTCTCGAATAGCGTTGGCCGTTACAGCAGGGGAGATATTACCAGCCGTATCTTCGATCCTGACAGAAACCTCTAATGCAGCTCCTTCCTCTGGTGCAGGTATTTCCACCTCAACATTACCAGCTTCAATATCGTCATTAGTCAAAACTTTTTCGACACCGTTGACAATCACGGTATAACCAACACTCGAACTCTCTGGCAAGTCAACAATAACATCTACCTGATTGCCCTCTATCTCGTCAGCTGTGATAAAGGCATCTCCGTTACCGATAGCTACACCGTCTGGCGCTTCAGGCGCATCATCTGTGTCTCGAGTAGCATTAACTGTAACAGCCGTCGACTCGTTTCCAGCTACGTCTGTGATACTGGCAGTGACTTGCAGTGACTGACCTTCTAGTGGTGCATCAATAGTTACGGTTGCCATATCATTAGCAATGTCATCATCGGTTATTAGCTGGTCGATACCATTAACAGTAACAGTGTCACCTACAGAAGCATTATCTGGTAAACCAATAGAGACAGTGACTTGATTATCACTAATCTCATCAGCGGTGATCAAGGCGTCACCATTACCAATATCAATACTTGGAGCATCAGGAGCAGTAGTGTCGGGGGCGTTTACTGGATCAGATTCTACTGAGGTATTACCTGCCGCATCGGTAGCAGTGGCATTAATCGTCTCACCATTGGCAAGCGGTGTATCAAGAGTTACCTCGTAGGCACCTGTGGTAGCATCTGCTATTGCTGTACCAATAACATTGTCATCTGCATCTAAGATGTCTACGCGACTGCCAGGCTCGCCGCTACCTGTGACGGTCGTACCGTCGAAAGCATCAATACTTGGGGCATCAGGGGCGGTAGTATCAGGGGCGTTTATTGGATCAGATTCTACTGAGGTATTACCTGCCGCATCGGTAGCAATGGCATTAATCGTCTCACCATTGGCAAGCGGTGTATCAAGAGTTACCTCGTAGGCGCCTGTGGTAGCATCTGCTGCTCCCGTACCAATGATATTGTCATCTGCATCTAAGATATCTACGCGACTGCCAGGTTCAGCACTACCTGTAACGGTCGTACCGTCGAAAGCATCAATACTCGGGGCGTCTGGAGCGGTAGTGTCTGCGTCTGAATCATCATCGTTATTATTACTACTCCCTCCCCCTAAAGCCGCTGCTGCGACTCCTGCACCTGCTAGACCCAACAACCATGGTAGCGCTGCAAAACCTTCAGCATCTGTTGCCCCTATCCACCAAGGACTGGAGTACGCATTTCCGCCCAGAGAGTGACTTTGCACCTCGCCTACCTGCATCTCAGTAACGTAGTCAGTCACGTCACCTGTATCAGGAAGGTAATAATAGTAATTTCCATTTCCAGCAGCACCGACGAGCGCGCTGTCAATATCGTAGAACCCTTCAATAATCAGATCAGGGTTCTGGCTATTATTCTCAAAAGAAACATGTAGGTCTTTACTCACGCGCTTAGTGACAATATTATTGGGCGCTCGTCCAGCTGCTACATCAAAAATCTCATAATTCGTTTTGTCAGTAGCTTGTATCACTGTGGGTATATTGTTTTGTGTAATCACAGTGTGTTCAGCAACTGTCCCTACTTGATTGTTGGCCTTAACGGTTATAGTTTTCATAGAATCATCCTTGATTAAAGAATTCTAAACTAGGTTGCAATCTAGAATCATAAGTGAATTTTGTTGTCCTTAATTTTTGATGGTGATAGCTGGATAACGGTTTGAAAGACATGCTCAGTATCACCAGTAGTGATTGACATAGCATTGATGCAACTCATGATACTGAGGTGCATCAATGCTATGTCATCTCGTTTTACTAAGATGTTGTCAGCATGAAACTGAAAGAGATTGGGTTTGTGGCTTTTGGTTTCTTGGCTGTATGGTGTTTGACCATATATAGACTTGTGCAGAACAGTAAATATATTACAGAGACCACCGATGATGGAGTGAGCCACATTTTTTAATAACATGTTCTTATCAGGTGTTGTGCGCTGGAAGATAGAGGGCTTTACTTTGGGTAAGTAAACCTGCAAGTGCGGTGTTATACGAGGGATATATTGATGCTCTTTGGAACGAAGAGCGATGTTATCGATCACTATGCTAACTAACGTTAGTGAAGGAGTAATGCTACAGGCAAACAGCATTCGAGCAGCCTTGATAACTTGGCAACCTACTAAATTGGCTGATTTAGCCGATAATAGTACGGTTATGCTGTTCATAGCAATTGACCTCCTATAGATAAATCACTTAATTTATTGACGTTTCTTTTTTAAGATAAAATTTCAAAATCATTATACGTTTGTAGAAATATTATTAAAATAATCATTCTTGTTATAAAAAATATTAAGCCATAAATTTTGTACTACTGTTACCATATTAGCTTTTTATATATACATATCAACACTTATATTTTTATCCAAATGTAAACAATGTTTCAGCATGTAAAAGTCACTGCTAAGTATTTATAATCATGACAGTTCTACTCCCAAGTGAAACACCTTCTCAAAGTAAGGACAAATTCCAGTTGACGCATTTCTAGTTACAAAATTCCTCTAAGTATCTGTATATTTTACGGATTTTATCATACTCAATCTGAATTTTTCTAACTTGACACAAATATATATCCTATAATCCTCATCATAAAGCTCTTAACTTTTGATGTTTTTAATGCTATCTAGATGTGGCTAACCCTTTGTATCAGCACACTTAATCATTATAAAACTAAAAATAAGTACTGTTTATGAATACGCATAACTATTTTTAACTTCTATTAAATAACGCGAATTTTTTACAATTTTTTCTTGAAAATAAATTTTATAAATCAAATACTCATTAATATTCGGTTATTTAGTCAAGATATAATCAAATCTATTTATTTCAACGAAAAGCCTATGGGATTTTTGGAATGACGCCATAAATACTAGCCGACATAATTAGGCTAATCTCATATGGTATTTATTCCTTGTCTGTTTTATACCTATAAGTATTTTGAAAATACTGATAGGCGTCTTAGACTATTAGTAGGGTCTGATGTGCTCAACGGCATGGGATACTATATGGATAGCTTATCTTTGCAAGACGATAGTAGGCCTATCTTATTTCAGATATTGCTGCTTGATAATTTGTGAATGTGCTGGAGTGATATTGAACAGAGCGCGAGCTAGAGAAACTGTGGTTATGACTGCAGATAGAGGGGCTGATACTACTATAAGAGGAAGTGTTTTATCGACACAGAGTTATGAGTACAAAGTCGATTTTTAAGACATCGCTTGCCATATAGTTGACACATCAAATATAGAAAATTAGTGTGTCAACTATTTTGCTCGCTGGTCGTTTATGTGGATAATATGCTTCCAGAACGATTTTTTTAGGTATTGTCTATTTCTGAACCCACCACTTGGCTAAGGTGCCCCATCTTTAGATATATCGTAGCACCCTTTGGTCCTGCCTTGGTCTGTGCATATGTGTCTGTAGGTAGACGTATCCACCCATCACGCTGATATACTTGTCCCTCGTCTAGCAGCTCACCTGCCAACACTAACAACTCTGCACCGCCGCTGACAAGATCAGTAAATAGCAACTCGCCAGCGTCTATACGTAGCAAGCTCACCTGCTCAGTCCCATTTGAAAAAAGAGGACAGACATCACGGTTGCCTTGTCGCTGCCAATTGGTCCTATCTTGAGTGTCGATAGCCACATGATTTGATTCATCAGATGTCATTTGTCGCAGTTTAACAAAGATCACCGCGCCTTCATCGCTATAGGGTTTGTGACCTGAGTTTGGTGGGTTACGTAAATACCACCCTGCTGGATAATGTGTGTCGTCTGCAGAAAATGTCCCTGACAGGACTAGAATCTCTTCTCCGCCTGGATGCATATGATGCGGAAAATAAGAGTTCGGTGCATAGCGCACAAGACTGGTTGCACGGGCTTTTTCTTCACCCACGCGGTCTAGCATGACACGCTCTACGCCGCTCTGAGGCGACTGTACCCATTGATGGTTTGCAGGTGTAAGGGCAGCACGACATGAGAAATCTGCATTGATACGCATAAAGTATTCCTAGGATAATGTGAAGTTGCTGAATCACTCATCATCCAACTCAAGCGGTTGTCTGGCGCGCTAGATAACCGCTTATGACAATGGATAGTGAACGATGACACTATGTGCGTAGACCATATGTGCTTAGACCAGTAGCCTAGCAAAAGCTTGTGTGAGCTTAATCTAGTGTCTCTCTAATAAAGAAACAAGCAGCCTAACAAAAAAAAGCAGCAAGGACTTACTGACATACCAATTAACGCACTAAAATGACAGGTGACAACGTACTGGCGATGATTTCTGTCGTGGTGCTCCCAAGGAATAGCTGTTGCCACTTAGAGTGTCCGTAGGCACCTACCACCATAATATCGATATGATTATCTACTTGAAATGTTAATAACCCATCAACAGTATCAGCAGCAGATAAGTGATGTGCTTCAACCACAAAGCCTGCGTCCTCTAGCTCAGCCGCGGCGCCGCTCATACTTTGCTTTGCAGCATCATTATGATTACCCACCATCACGATATGACCTTTCAAGCCTTTTAATAAAGGGCTTTTTGCTACCATCCATGCCGCTTTGATGGAGGTTTTACTCCCATCAAACGCAATCATATAGGATTTAGGCGTTTCAAAGGTCTCTGAGCAGATCAGTATGGGTATGTCCGATCCACGAGCCACCGTCTCGATTTGGCTACCAATATTGATTCGGCTGTTTTTATGATCTTCACCGCGCCGTCCCATCACGATTGCGCGGTTTTCTGTTTTGAAATGTTCAATACTAGGCAACAGCTTACCGTGGCGCTGATACACGCGCACATTGACATCAGCAAAGTGATTTTGGATATGACTTTTTGCGTCTTGTACCAAGGCATTGCTGTAGCTATTAACGACCTTTGCTCTTTGCTCATCTAATTGCGACAACTCTTGTAGCAAGAACTGGCGGCTGTTTACCCCTATCGCCCCTGACAAGTCACGTCTGACTGAGGCGGGTACATCGCTGACATGTAATAGACCAACAGGTAGGTTCAGTCTGCTGGCATACCATGCTGCATAGTCACAAACCGATTCGGTTACTGCTGAGCCGTCAATACAAGCTAAAATATGCTGTGAGGTTGTCATAATCCATCCTTAGATTGTGTTATTTATTCTTATATAGCTTGGCATATACCGCCAACCTACGCCCTCTATGCGAGAGAAAGCGTTACAAACGCTATCCCTTAATTCGATGATAACCAATTTGGACGGTTTCAGCCAGTGCGTAACCACAAGCGCTACTAAAGTTTGCTACAATACCTCCTTTAGTATTTATGATTCAGCATTTAAGACTTACGTATCGTTATTTAGGTGATTAAATTATGGCAAAAAACGCCCTACAGGCTCAATTATTAAAGGCTGGATTGGTCGATAGTAAAAAAGCCAAAAAAATCAGCAAGCAAACTCAGCATGCCAAGCGTACTGGAGACTCAGAAAGCCTAGAGACCAAAAAAGCGCTGGCAGATGCCCAAGCAAAAAAGCTTGAAAAAGATCAGCAGCTCAATCAACAAAAACAGCGAGCGCTAGAAGAAAAAGCATTAAAGGCTAATATCATCCAAATGATTAAGCAGCATCAAATAGCGGACACAGATGGTGAGGTCAGCTATCAGTTCGTTGATGAGTCTAAAGTAAAGAAAATTGCGATCACACAGAAGCTGTATGATCAGATCGTAGCAGGTCATGTCGTGATCGCACGACTAGAAGACAGCTACGCCCTACTTCCTCGTCCATTGGCGGATCGCATCGATACAAAAATGGAAGGCTTCATGGTCGTGTCTAATGACACCGCTGAAGAAGTACTAGAAGAGGATGATCCCTACGCCGCTTATGTGATTCCAGACGATTTGATGTGGTAGGTATCTCGTTACTGCTGTACTGCTTAGATAAGTTTGTAGTCAAAACCCCTTCATAGAATCAATGTTTTATGAGGGGGTTTTGCTATCTAGAGTCAGCTGGCATAGACATTCGCTTACCAAACTGCTTGAAAATGCATTGTCTACAATCAAAAAAACAGCACCGATGACTGGTTATGCTTCTTTAAGCGACTATTGCTGGTTTGGTCGAAAAAAGTAACCAAGCCCTATAAATACCATATTATGAATGTATAAGCTTGAACAGTCATTCAATAACCACTACAATGCGATTTTAAGGTATTCAGCGGTAATCTTTTATTTATATTTGAGTAATCACTCAAATATATAAGTATGTCGACTACGTCTATTGACATGTAATAGCAGACGTTTGCACTGTCATCATCTACGTAGATTACCTATATAGCTGTGTTTATATCGTTTTTAATTCACTTTCACCCTTTCTCAGAAGAGATCACTCATGCCAAAACACTTACCTCTCTCATTACTATTACTTCGACTGGGTGTTTTTATTGTCTTTCTTGTTTGGACACTAGACAAATTCGTAAACCCTGAGCATGCTGCCAATGTATTTGCTAAGTTTTACGCTCTAGAAAACTTGGGCACTAGTATGGTTTATGCGGTTGCTAGCTTGCAGATCATTCTCATATTGTTATTTGTCGCGGGTTTATTCAAAAAATGGACATACGGTATTATTTTATTGCTCCATGCTGCCTCGACCTTTGCCACCTTTCATCTTTATCTTCAGCCCTTTGACAACTTGCTGTTCTTTGCCGCATGGCCGATGCTAGCTGCTTGCTTGGTACTGTTCTTGATGAGAGACTATGACACTTGGACACTGGGCAAAAACGCTGCTGTGGCATAATTTTTGATCGCATCTGCTGTTAGACTCTATGATTACCAAATAATATAAATACCAGACAGCAGGTTGCAGGTCATATACTATAGTTCTGAGGTTTTACGTTTTGTCTCAGGCATACCAGTAAACCGTTCAGCGCAGTAGCTCTATACAATTACTACCATCACGTCATGACACTACTCATAGTGCAATGACGACGACTTTAGCCTTCGCCACACTATTGGGCCGGATCCCTCATGATTAAGAGAATATTTTTAATACTATTAATATTGATACTAGCGACAAGTTTTTTTTATTTTGACCTCAATCAATTACTGACGCTTGACGGCTTAAAAGGGTCGATGGCTCAGTTCAATGAGTATAAGGCACAGTCGCCGTTATTGGTTATCGGTGGTTTCTTCTTACTCTATGTGGTCGTCACTGCCCTATCCTTGCCAGGCGCTGCTATTTTGACTTTGGCAGCGGGAGCACTGTTCGGTTTGGTTCAAGGCTTACTGATTGCCTCATTTGCCTCTACTATAGGTGCAACGCTCGCTTTTTTGACCTCACGTTATCTGCTGCGCGATACCATCAAGCAGCGCTTTCCTGAGCGTCTGGCAGCAATTGATAAAGGCGTTGAGAAAGAAGGCGCGTTTTACTTATTTACCTTGCGATTGGTACCGATATTTCCGTTCTTTTTGATTAATCTGTTGATGGGCGTTACCGCTATCAAGTCATGGACTTACTATTGGGTTAGCCAAATCGGTATGCTTGCTGGTACTTTTGTTTTTGTAAATGCAGGGACACAGTTGGCACAAATTGATAGTCTATCAGGGATCTTATCATTCGATTTGATCCTCTCATTTGCGCTATTGGGCTTGTTCCCATTGATCGCAAAAGGAGTGATAAATATGTTCAAAAAAAGACGCGTCTATAAGAACTACAATAAGCCCAAAAAATTCGACCGCAATATGATCGTCATCGGTGCAGGTGCAGGCGGTCTAGTGACCAGCTACATCGCCGCGACCGTCAGGGCAAAAGTCACCCTGATTGAAGCAGGAGAGATGGGCGGGGACTGCTTGAACTATGGCTGTGTCCCAAGCAAAGCCATTATTAAAAGTGCAAAAGTCGCAGAGCAGATGCGTGATGGTGAGAAGTATGGTCTTGAGAATACCACTCCGCATTTTTCATTCAAAAAAGTCATGGCGCGCGTGCACGATGTCATCGCTGAGATTGCACCGCACGATAGCGTCGAGCGCTACACTGATCTGGGCGTTGAAGTCCTAAAAGGGTATGCCAAACTGATTGATCCATGGACGGTGGAGGTCACCCTCAATGATGGTGGCACTCAGACGCTCACGGCACGCACTATTGTGATTGCCACTGGTGCACGTCCCTTTGTCCCGCCGCTTCCAGGTATTGAGGAGACAGGTTATGTCACCAGCGATACCTTGTGGGAGAAATTTGCAACGCTTGATGAGACACCCAAAAAGCTCGTTGTGTTAGGTGGTGGTCCGATTGGCTCTGAGCTGGCACAAGCATTTGCGCGTCTAGGCTCAGACGTCACCCAAATCGAACGCAGCACACGTCTTATGAAAAAAGAAGATGAGGAAGTCTCTGAATTTGCCCAAAACGCACTAGAGGCCAGCGGCGTCAAAGTTTTGACATCTCACCAAGCGGTTCGCTGCGAGATTCGTGATGGCAAAAAGTACATTATCGTTCAGCAGCTAGGTGATGAGGATCAAAGCGGTCAGAAAAAAGGCCTACAAGAAAATCTACAACCAGAGATGGCGCTTGAATACGATGAGCTACTGTGTGCAGTCGGTCGCAGCGCTCGTCTTGAAGGTTATGGACTTGAAGCGCTCGGTATCGAGACAGATCGTACTGTGGTTACCAATGAATACTTAGAAACGCTGTATCCTAATATTTATGCAGCAGGTGATATTGTTGGGCCTTATCAGTTCACACATGTTGCCTCACATCAAGGGTGGTATGCTGCGGTCAATGGCTTGTTTGGTCACTTTAAGAAGTTCAAAGTTGATTACCGAGTGATTCCATGGACGACCTTTATTGATCCTGAAGTCGCTCGCGTGGGTTTGAACGAGCAAGAAGCAATCGATAAAGGCATTGATTTTGAAGTGACGCGCTACGACTTTGAAGAATTAGATCGTGCGATCACTGATAGCGCTGCCAAGGGCTTTATTAAAGTCATTACACCTAAAGGCAAAGACAAAATCCTAGGGGTTACCATAGTGTCCGAGCACGCTGGTGATTTGATGAGCGAGTTTGTACTCGCAATGAAACATGGCTTGGGACTGAACAAAATACTTGGTACTATTCATACCTACCCAACATGGGCGGAGGGCAACAAATACGTTGCTGGCGAATGGAAACGCAACCACGCCCCTGAAACCGTATTGAACTGGTTAGAGAAATATCACACATGGCGTCGTGGTTAGCCGCCTGTATGGCCATTGAATGACCTGATCGACAAAACAAGCCTGAGATCATCTGGTTGAGCTAAGGCGTGGCCCTAATAGTTTTTATCAGCTCAACTCAGACATATAAGCATAATGGAAGCTTCAATGGACCCAACCTCTTCTCTACTGATGCTAAGACGCTCCACAAGATGCAGTGCTTATGCAGCGATGCTTGGCATTTGTATTGGTATTTCTGCCAGTACCGCATCAACCAATAGCACCACGAGTGACCAAGCGTTATTGCCATGGCAACAAATAGAGGCGCAAGGTAAGAACCAAGACGTTTATTTTTATGCGTGGGGCGGCGACCCACAGATCAATGCTTATCTACAGTGGGCGGCCAAGCAGGTTGATGATAAATATGATATCAACTTAGTCCATGTCAAACTGAGCGATACCAGTGAGGCTGTCAGCCGCGTACTCGCAGAAAAGTCAGCCAACAATAACGATCAGGGCAGTGTTGATCTGGTATGGATTAATGGCGCTAACTTTGCCACCATGAGTGAAAACTCATTGTTACTCAAGCAATGGGCAAATAAACTGCCAAATTTCTCATTGACTGATCCTGATAACAATCCGACAGTCAATTATGATTTTGGTGTACCAACCGATGGTATGGAAGCCCCTTGGGGACAGGCGTCATTGACCTTTTATTATGACAGTCTCTCTGTCAATACACCGCCGACCACCCTTGATGAACTCAGCACTTGGACAGCACAGAATCCTGGACGCTTTAGCTACCCAAAGCCGCCTGACTTTTTGGGTATGAGCTTTTTGAAATATGCGTTGGTCATGCTCCATGAGCAGCACAATGCTGAGACCGGTCAAAACACCAAAACACAATTAAACCTGCCTGCCACTGAACAAAACACCGCGCTTGTACTAGATCCGCTATGGGCATTTTTGGATGACTTTCATCCAACGCTGTGGCGTGATGGTGAGCAGCTTTTACAGACAGGGGCACAGATGCGCCGTTTGGTCGATGATACCGAGCTGAGTCTCGCTTTTACATTCTCAGCGCCTGAAGTGCCTGCCGCCGTCCAGCGGTTTGATTTACCCAAAAGCATACGCAGTTATGCCATGAGTGATGGTAGCTTGAGTAATACGCACTTCGTTGCCATTCCTTACAATACAAGTCACCCACAAGCCGCGCAGCTGGTCGCTAACTTTTTGATGAGTCCAGAGGCGCAGGCACACAAGCAGACCCCTGCCGTGTGGGGTGACAAAACGGTATTGGTCCAGTCGACACTCAGTCCTGAGCAGCAAGCACTGTTTGATAGTAAGCAAACACATCCAAGCGCCCTACCCTTTGACAGCATCACGCGCACAGTGAGTGAACCGCATCCAAGCTGGGTAGATGCCATTATGCAAGGTTGGCAAATGCGTTATGGGGTAAGCCCATGAGTCAGGGTTTTGACAAAATAGCAAAGACGCAAGCGCGCGCCAAACCTATTGTCCTTGAGCAAACAGACTGGTTTACACGTATTGTCACTTTGAGTCCAAAGCTCTTGGTTTTGATATTGATACTACCTGTATTGGGCGGTCTGATTGGTGTGGTGTTGCCTGCTTTTGGCTGGGTGCCTGCGCTCGATAGAACCACGCTTAACTTACAGGGGTTTGTTGAGCTTTGGCAAACGCCAGGACTTACTCAGATGGCCGCCTTGAGCGTTGCTACTGGACTCATCAGCACCCTACTTGCTTTTATTCTCGCACTGATGATATTGGCAGCCTTTTTTAACAGTATTTGGCTACAACGTATTGAGCACTTACTAAGCCCTATCTTAGTCATTCCTCATGCCGCAGCCGCTATTGCGGTAGGGTTTTTGATTGCGCCGTCTGGGATGTTTGCAAGGCTCATCTCTCCGTGGCTCAGCGGCTGGGCGTTGGCACCGAATGGCATATTGCCACATGACCCTTATGGCATTAGCATCATTTTGGGCTTGACCTTAAAAGAGCTCCCATTTTTGTTATTAATGGCGTTAGGCGCGTTAGCACAGCCTGAGCTTGGTAAAAAGCTACGACAGCAATATAAAGTCGCACTCAATCTTGGCTACTACCCGATCACTGCTTTTTTTAAAGCGGTACTTCCTCTGTTATACCCTTTTTTACGTCTGCCCATATTAGCGGTACTCGCTTATGCCAGTGCAAGCGTCGAGATGCCATTGATACTCGGTCCTAACACCCCGCCCACGCTTGCCGTCTCTATCATGAATTGGTTCAATGATGTGGATTTGACCTTGCGTATAAAGGCCTCTGCAGGAGCATTATTACAGCTGGCATTGACAGCAGGACTGGTCGCTTTTTGGTTGGGCGGTGAAAAAATAATCAAGGCATGCTGCGGCGCTTCTTTGATAAATGGCAAACGCCGATATGCTGATGTGGCATGGCAAAAAATTACTGGTGTACTGACTGTCTTCGTTATTGGTTTTATGCTGCTCTCACTTTTCGGTCTGGCATTATGGTCTATCGCTGGCTATTGGCGATTCCCAGCGCTGCTACCAGAGCAGTTTGTCTGGTTGCATTTTGATAGTGCCTTTGCACAGATGGATACGCCACTTTTTAACACCTTGACTATCGGTCTTGTCAGCACTGCATTTGCGATTGTACTTGCCCTATTGTGTTTAGAAGCTGAGCAATTGCGTGCAAAGCATCTTTCAAACTTGACCAGTTTAATTATTTACTTACCGCTACTGGTGCCAAGCATTGCTTTTTTGTTTGGCTTGGTGTGGATGCAGCAATTACTCAATTACCAATCAGCTTTCTTCAATGTTGCCTTTGCGCATGTATTATTTGTCTTACCTTATGTGTTTTTATCACTTGCCAGTAGCTATCGACGTTTAGATCCTCGCTTTGCCCATGTGGCAGCCAGCCTAGGTGCAGCACCAATCAAAGTGTTCTTTCAGGTCAAACTGCCGCAATTGTTTGCCCCGATTTTGATTGCTATCGCACTTGGTTTGGCGATTAGTTTTGGGCAATATCTACCCACACTATTAGCAGGCGGCGGTCGTATCGCCACAATAACGACCGAAGCGGTGACACTCGCGAACGGTGCCAGTAGGCGCACCAGTGCCGTTTATGCCATCATACAAATGGTGCTGCCACTCATTGGTTTTATACTGGCTTGGATATTACCAAAGTTATTTTTTAGAAGTGGCGCTCGCTAGCAGTCTGATCGTTCATAAAAACGGTCATCAAAAACAATATTCATGAAAAACAATGCTCATAAAAATATTAGTCGTTAAAAACGCATATAAAGGGTTCTCGATGCCAACAACTTTACAGATAAAAGACTTGCAGCTGTTTCGTGAAAACAAGCGATTACTCAGTATGGATGAGTATATCGCTGGTGGCGACATACTTACCGTAATGGGACCTTCTGGTAGCGGCAAGTCAAGCTTACTGAACTGGTTAACGGGATCATTATCCAAGGATTTTACGGCAACTGGTACGGTATGGCTAAACGATCAAGACGTCACTCACCTGCCAGCGCACATGCGCGGTATTGGCGTACTCTATCAAGATGCACTGCTATTCTCGCATTTGTCAGTGGCAGGCAATATTGCTTTTGCGATGCCAAAAAACAATAAAAATGGTGGTAAAAAACAGCGGCTTGAAAAAATAGAGCACACGTTAGCACAAGTGGGTTTGGACGGTATGGGAGATCGACACCCTGACAATCTATCAGGTGGTCAACAAGCGCGCGTGGCATTAGTACGGACCTTGCTTGGCGCACCCAAAGCCATACTACTGGATGAGCCCTTTAGTAAGCTTGATACTCAGCTCAGACAAGACACGCGCCAGCTGGTCTTTGAGCAAATACAGACATACAAGCTCCCTGCTATCATGGTGACACATGATGAGAGCGATGCCGAAGCAGCAGGCGGCAAAATCATTCATCTTGAGCGATAGCCTTGGATATTATGCTCAAACATCCAAACACAGTATAGTTGATCCAATTTAAGAGTGGTACAAGGCAACCGAGTGCAGATGTATATGTCATACTTCAAGCGAGGTTAACGCTGTAACGCTTTTATAGTGGATTGACTATTATAAGCAAAATACAAAAGGCACCTTGCATGCTAGACAAGTTTCTTACGCCTGTTATCAAACCGATCCTTAATCCTGTCGTTGTGGTCATGCACAAGCGCGGTGTCACCGCAGATCAGCTAACAGTCGCTGGGTTCTTGATTGGGATGTTGGCATTGCCGCTCATCGCCTTTGAGCTGTGGCATGGCGCACTAGCAGCCATTATTGTGAATCGACTCTTTGATGGTCTCGATGGCGCATTGGCACGTCATGCACAGCAAAGCTCCAGCGCAGGTGGTTATTTAGATATTACGCTCGATTTTTTGTTTTATGCCGCCGTGCCACTTGGGTTTATATTGGCCAATCCTGCACAGAACGCTATTGCAGGCGCGTTATTGCTAGCGGCGTTTATAGGAACTGGGTCGAGCTTTTTGGCATTTGCGATTGCCGCAGAAAAATTCAAATTGGATAAGCCTCAGTTTAAGTACAAAAGCTTTTACTACCTAAACGGCCTCACTGAAGGCACCGAAACCATCGCGCTATTCATCGCTTTTTGTATTTGGCCACAGCATTTTGTGCTACTTGCCAGTATCTTTGCGACTGCTTGCGCGATTACGATCTTTACCCGCATCCATGGCGGCTACCATACCCTCAAGCAGTTAGAGGCTTCACAGCGATAGAGATATCTAATCCACTGCTAGGCTTTTGCTGAATGATCAAGTCGCAGCGCTTCTATAGATGAGGCCATATCTTCAGCAAGATTATGAATCGCCGCACTATCGACATCACGCTGTGCGAATGCACGCAGACCCATGACCTCCGCCTGTAGTCGTCGTCCTAGCCTCACTGCATCTAGCTTACTGTCTATCTCACCTATCTGCTGGGCCTTTTTGAAGCACTCTATAAATCGCGTCTCCATCCCTACCAGTAGTAGCTCAACTTTCTCTAGTGCCGCCTGCTCACGAGCGCCTAGCTCTAATAAGCTTTTGACCAGCATACAAGCACGGCTCGGCAATGCTTTATCACGAATACCGCCCAGCTGTCTGATATAAGCGGCCAAACCTGATAAAGGCGTTTGATGATGGCTCAATACACGCTCAAGCTCGGTCAGTCCTAGGCGGGCGTAGTACTCTAGCGCCTCTTGAAACAGGCCATCTTTACTGCCAAAAGCAGCATAAATACTCCCTGGACGCATATCGAGCGCTTGTTCGATATCTTTTAAGGAAGTGGCATGAAAGCCCTTTTGCCAAAAAAGCTGTAATGCTCGCTCCAGAGCGTCTTGACGATTGTAGAGTGCGCTGCGTGACATACTATGCCCCATGTAAAAAGCCGTGACATCATATAAAAATGAGCACGGCGATAAATTTGAATGATTGCTCAATTTTATCCTGAATGAGCCCTCCAGTAAAGTTAATGCCTTTTAATAACGTTAACAACCTTGATATAGTAAACGAATTAGTCAGTAGAACATAAGATGCTGATGCCCCTAGCTATCAATCACCATATAGCTAGGGGCGCGGTACTAAAGTATCTTATAGAAGCATAAGCAATTTAATAAGTGAGCATTCAATGAGTCAGCAGTACGTGCTTGCTCTTTTGGTAAGCAGATAAACCATCGCCGCCCAGCTCGCGGCCGATACCGCTTTGCTTAAATCCGCCCCAGCCCGCTTCTGGCAACACGATTTGCTGCTCATTAATCCAAAGGTGGCCCGCTTGGATTTGTAGTGCCATCTCCAGCGCTACAGTCTCATCGGCACTCACGATAGTCGCTGCCAAGGCAAACTTGCTATCATTGGCTAAGCGAATGGCTTCTGACGCTTCGGTAAAAATTGTACTGACCAATACAGGACCAAACACTTCCTCTATCCATAACTGACTGGTCGTTGGCACGTCTGTATAGATGGTTGGCGTCGCAAAATATCCTGCGCTATCCATGATCTTGCCACCCGTTAAGCACTTGAGCTGCTCGGTCGTGGCAATATCAACGTATTTTTTGACTTGGTCTAGTTGCTGCGCGCTCACCAATGGACCCATTTGCGTATCGGAATCAAAACCGTCACCGATTTGTAGATTTGTCGTTTTTACTTTTAAGGTCTCAAATAGCGACTCAGCTATGCTTTGGTGGACAATTAGCCGTGAAGTTGCCGAACATATTTGACCCGCGTTAGTAAATATACCGCCAATAATCAAATCACAAGCGTGATCAATGTCAGCATCTGCGCATACCACGATGGCAGATTTTCCGCCCAGCTCTAGGCTGATGTCTTTGACGTTTTTGGCTGCTTGATTCATGACCTTTTCGCCCACCGCATTACTGCCGGTAAACGAGACTTTATCAATCAGCGGATGACTGGTCATAGCAGCGCCCACTTCAGCTGCTCCTGGTAAGATATTTACAACGCCTTGGGGCAATCCTATCTGGGATAAGATGTTGCCTAACATCAGCTCTGGCAACAGTGTCACCTCAGACGGCTTTAATAATACCGTACAGCCCGCTGCTAGCGCCGGTGCTAGCTTCCAAGCTGTCGTCACCATCGGGAAGTTCCAGGGGGTAATCAGCGCACAAACACCTACAGGTGCGTACGTCTTTAGCAGCCTGATGCCCGACTCGAGTGTAGATACCTTAGACCATGTGGCCTGATCGGTGATGAGATCGGCATAATAGCGATAGCAAGCAATCGCATCACCAACATCTATCTTGGCCTCCTCAATTGGCTTGCCGTTGTTTAGCACCGATAGCCCAACCAATTTATTAAACTGCTGCTCCATGGACTCTGCAATCGCGCTTAGATAACGGGCGCGTATGCTCACATCAGTCTGTGACCAACTGCCATAAGCCTCAGCAGCAGCATTGACTGCTGATTCGACATGAGCGCTGCTACACAAGCGTGTCGTTGCAATTGTTTCGCCTGAGTTAGGGTCATATAGGACATGGCTATTTTTATTATCAGAATCGGTCGTGAGGCTGTCAATAGCGACCCAGTCGCCATTGATATAAGCGGCATTTAATACCACTTCTTCTTGAGCGACTTGTTGGGCCTTTTGCCTGGTTAGGTATGTAGCGTTTGCTGTATTCATGAGTATTCTTACCTCTTATTTTTTATAGTGTTTGCTTTACTGATGGTGGTTATAGGCATCCTATAACGACTGGCGACCTACACACTTATGTCAAAATAGCAGGACTACCAGTTGCCGTATCGTTTAGCCAAACCTCATCGTAGCGTATCTGTTTAATACAGTAGATGCGCCACTGAGGTAATCACTACCAAGCTAATAAGCGTACGCAGCATAAAGATAAAAAACAGCTCTAATACGTTGAGTTTGATGTTTGACTTTAAGATAAGCGCACCGACTTCAGACATGTAGATAATCTGAGTGATTGAGGCCGCACCAACGATAAATCTTGTCATCTCACTCTCAATGCTCTTGCCAACCAGCGCTGGCAGGTACATATCTGCAAAGCCCATAATCATAGCTGGTGCGGCTTTTGCGGCCTCTGGAATCTGCAACCATTCAAGCAATGGTACAAGTGGGGTCGCGAGCCAATTAAAGACAGGCGTGTACTCTGCTAATCCAAGACCAATGGTGCCGATGGCAAAAATAACAGGAATCAGTCCAAAGTAGATATCGAACAAGTTACCCACGCTGCGTTTGAACACATAACCCAAGCTCGGCATAGAGTGTGCACGCGTGACGGCGCGATTGATCGCCCACTGATAAGTGGTGTACTGCGCGGGAATACCCTCATCCAGCATGCTTTTGCCAGCATGATAGGTGTCAGGTTTTAGTGATAGTGGCGGTATACGCGGCATAATGATCGCAGCGATAAAGCCAGTCAGCGCAATAGTCAGATAAAAGTAGACGAAATTATTGTCCACGCCGATGGTTTTGGCAACCACATAGGTAAAGGCGATAGAGGTCACTGAAAAGGTAGTGGCGATAATGGCTGCTTCACGCTGGCTATAAAAGCTCTTATCATACTGCTGCATGGTGACCAGCAAACCAATAGACGCCGCTCCAAACCAAGAAGACATGGCATCAACAGCTGAGCGACCCGGCAATTTAAACAGCTTTATAAAAATCTTACTGGCTAAGGTGCCCAAAAATTCCATCAAACCAAAATCAGTCAAAAATGGCAGTGATAAAATGGCAAAGAAAAATAACGGAATGAGGATAGGAATCAAATCTTCAAAAATGACGCCGCCGGTATTACGATTGATAATAAATTCAGGACCGATCTGTAGATAAATCATCCACACAAATAGCATGCCCAAAAATCGGGTGGTCAGCCAAAACCAATCAACATCAAAAAGGTTTTTTATCAGTGAGTCTTCAGGTAAATTGGGTTTTAGCACCTTGACTGCCAGCGCGCCTAGCGCAGAGATGGTCACAATTGCCATGGCAATATAAACCACAAACCCGCCTAATACTGCTTGCAACGTATCGGTCAACACGCCCAACAAAATCGTGACCTTACCATCCCACTCAAACGGTATGATAAACAGGGCGATACCCAATGCTGAGAACAATAGAAACTTCCACATTGCTGCGCGCCACTGCCCTGCCTGCGGCGTTTCTGGGTCGACAGTATTGTTCCCTAAAATCGGCTGCTGCGATTTATCAATAGCATTCGTCATTTAACTTCTCCTTAATGGGCGATGATCGCCAGTTTTTCCATTTTTCTGTCTGACCGATACCTGGATTTAACGAGTTGGTTGGATCCAGTTTTTTATAAAAGTGCTGTAACTCAGCCTTGGCGGGATACATGTGCCCGACATTATGTTCAGCAGGATATTCAATATGACGCTGGTCATAAAATGCTAATAGCTCTTCCTTGAACTGCTTGGCATTAGTAGTTGGGTGTAGCAAGTAATCTTGATGCAGGACATGACAAAAAAAATGTCCCAAATAAAAGGTTTTGCTGACTTGTTCTTGTAAATGGTTAGGTAAAACTTCATCCCAATCTACAGCGTTTCTTGGCAAGGCGATGTCAGTCGATAGCAGCTCACCAAATTCAGTGTGGTTGAGATTGTGATAACGGAACATAGCAGCTGTAGCAGCACTGCGAAAAACCAATAGCGCTTGTGATTCAGTCTCTGTACACGTATGTAATGTGCCTTGATACTGCTGCATATGGTGTTGCAAAAACGTCTGCGCAGCGGCAATGTTATCGTTATTACTGTTACTACGATTACCATCGATGCCATTTGCCACCTTAATAATCAAATGGTACTGATATGAGCGCGCCTGCGTACTCAACGAGACAGGTAATGATGGCGGCATAACCCTAGAGATCAGTTGCAATATCCGATCAGGCAACGTCTTTGGTAGATGCCACTTGTCCAGATAATAGCCCATGGTTGCTTGCAGCCGATACAGCAATCCTATCTTGCTAGCAGGTAGTTTGCGCATACTCAGACAAGTGTCACGACCATAATCCAACGTAATCTCGTTGTAGTCTTTGTGCATATATTCTGCTAAGACAGGCAGAGCCAGCTCGCTTTTTAACCACTGCTGTCTGAGTGCCGTCAAGGTATCTGCGTCATCAGACGAAATATAAAACGTTTGCTCTTGCTTGGGTTTGGCAAATGTCGCCACTCTAACCGCAAATACGATCACCTTGCCCGCTGAGCCAGATGTTTCATACAGACCGCTAGCATCATTATTAAACCTAGCCGGAGTATCGGCATCGCAATCACGTACTTTGTGTTGATAGTGCTGGTTGCAGGCTTTACTGCTCGTACTGTCTAACTGTTTTTGGAACCTGCCTGTTTGCAAGTTCTCAAGTATCTCTTCTGGATGCGTCCCCAGATTCAGCCCTAAATGATTGATCAGCTCAAACGCGCCTTGGGCATTGCGTCTGGCAAATAACGCCATCTCAGTATAGGCAGGGCCACGCTGCACCAGCATACCACCTGAGCTATTGCAGATACCGCCTATCACTGATGCCCCAACACAGCTAGAGCCCAGTACAGAGTGTGGCTCACGTCCTAATGGCGCAAGCGTGGTCTCTAATTGCTGCAAAGTGGCGGCTGGTAGAGCAACCAGCTCTGCTGCATCATTGAGCAAGTGCACGCCGCCCAATAACTGCATAGACATCACGACTAGTGGTCGATCATACTCACCGTTCGGTGTTGAGCCACCGGTCAATCCTGTATTGGCCGCTTGCGCGATGATAACTACGTCCGCAGCGGCACAGATATTAATAGCGCGCCATAGTGCCACAAGTGAGGGCGGTGTCACAACGGCCACGGTAACATCGGTCACTGCCTTAATCGCCCCTTGTACATAAGGTTGTTGCTGGCTACGGCTGGTCAACACATTGCTCACGCCAACCACAGCCGTCAATTCTGCTAACAAGCGCGGTATTCGCTTCTGTCTATTTTCTGACAAGTTGTTGGCATTTGGCATTATTGACGTACTTCCTTGAACAATCAGTTTTATTATTAGTAGCGCTAATATTGATAGCGTTAGCTAAAATAAGTGACAGTTTTCCCCATTTCTTTTAAAAACTCATCCGCTTCATCAATCTCATAGATGATTGGCTGCTTGCCTTTGATGTCTGATTGCAACGACTCTAACAGCTGTTGCTTATCGGTAATTCTGCGATAACCAGCGCCAAACCCTGCAGCTAGTGGCTCAAAGTTTGGCGTTTTGATATTGACACCGATCAGTGGCAAACCGCCCTCTTCCATATAACGGCGAATCTCGCCATAGCCTTGGTTGTTCCACAGCAGTACAATCAATGGCAGCTCAAGCTCGGCGGCGCAAATAAGTTCCGCAATCGTGAACTGTATACCACCATCCCCGATTAAGCTGACGACTGGTAGGTTTGAACCAATCATAGCCCCGATCGCAGCGGGCAAACCATAACCTAGCGTGCCAAAGCCCGTTGAGGAGTTAAACCATTTGCGCGGTGCCAATGCTTCAAAACCAAGGTTGCCGCTATAGACAGGCTGGGTTGAGTCGCCCACAAAAATCACGCCCTCTACCTCATCTCGAATCAGTTTTAGCAAGGCGTTTTGACCGGCAAAGTCTGGGGTTGTCTCTTCTATGAGCGCTTGTTTTGCAGCATTCACTCGTGACAATGCCTGATGGTCAAATACCTGCCCGTTTGATATCTGAGTTTCTAAACGATTGCATAGACCACTGATAGCCATCTGTGCGTCAGACAATACCGCGATATCCGCTATAAACGGACGCTGCAATTGCTCAGCATCGCAGTCGATACGCACTAGTGTGCCATTGATTTTGAACTCACCATTAAAGAACACATCGTAATCGGTCTCACCCAGCTCCGTACCAATGGCGAGTACCCAATCTGCCTCTGTAATCACCGCTCGACCCGCGTCTAATGACTGGTTACTGCCTAGACTTAACGGATGGCTAGGTGGCAGTAATCCTTTAGCATTGATGGTCAAAAACGTAGGCACATCGATCAGCTCTGCCAGTCTTTGCGCATCCTGATCGACATCGACACAGCCACCGCCATAAAGCAATACTGGGTTCTTTGCGGTTTTTAATGATTCGATAATCAGATCCAATTGCGCAGGGTTTGGCAGTGGTCTCATCACTTGTGGTAGGGTCAAGCTGTTCTTGTCAGCTTGGCTATCAGCTACACCCTTTAGACTAGGCGGTTTGGCAACATGGCTGGCATCAGCGGTAATAACATCAATAGGCAACTGAATATGGACTGGCCCTGGACGTGCGCCATTAAATAAGGCAAAGGCTTCGGCGATAACTTTGGGCAATGTCTCAGGCTGCCAGATGGTTTTGCTCGTGAGTGCTACCTTACTGACCATGCCTTGCTGATCATGCAACTCATGCAAATGCCCCTCCCCGCTTCCCGTGTCTTTTACCTTATTGACGCTAGAGATAACCAGCATCGGTATAGAGTCAGCCAATGCTTGCGCCATCGCTGTCATGATATTGGTCATGCCAGGGCCTGTGATGATAAAACACACGCCAATCTTGCCTGAGGCACGGTAATAACCATCTGCCATGAACCCAGCGCCTTGCTCGTGACGCGGGGTCACATGGCGAATATTGGTATTGGGCAGGCCGCGATATAGCTCTACCGTATGCACGCCCGGTATGCCAAACACCGTCTCTACCCCATAATATTCTAGCCACTGGACGAGCAACTCACCGCAAGTTAGAGATGGAGCTGTGGGCGATATAGAAGGCGTTTGTGTCAATTGGGTCATGAGGCAATCATCCTAAAAATTTAATAAGTATTGAGTTAGATGTTTTATTGGAAATAGCTTTCTATTTAGCATCGTTATTTTTTTAGTAGCTATTTATGTTGAATAGCAATTTGTTTTAGATTCTGGCTAAATGCAATGAATCAAAAATCATGATGGCGTAACCAGTCATCAATCATCACATGCAAACGCTTGCCTGAAAAACTGGGGAAATGCCCTCCATGGACGACTCGTACAGGCAGCGCATTGAGACGGCGCATGCTTTCGGCATAGTCAGCCATGTCGCTGTGCCATGTATCTTCAATCAATGGACCGTCATAGATAAGATCACCAGAAATGAGCGTTTCGCTGGCCGCTTCCCATAAAGCAATGCCACCTGGTGAATGACCCGGCGTATGAATCACCTCAAATCGCCGATTGCCCAAATCGATCATATCGCCATCTTCTAATGTCATAATTTTGGCGGGTGCTGCGATTTTGTAGCCGCAATGAGCGTAAGGCTCGGGCGGCAACGCATCAAACATCTCGTCATTGACAAACATATCTGCCAACGTACGCGCATTGTCTGGTTCAGCGAGTATATGCGCTTCAGCAGAATGCACGTGACAGCAGTCAAACTCGCTCGCAGCGCCGATGTGATCAAAATGCGTATGACTGGCAACGCCCACGATATCGCGATCACTGAGTAAAGCGACATGACGACGCAGCGGTACTGCCCCTAATCCGAAATCGACCAATAGATCGCGCTGGCTGCCGCGCACGTGCCACAGATTGCAACGAAAAAACGGCTTAATCCACGGCTCATCGATGAGCGTGACACCATCGCTATGCGCGGTGGTGCGATACCAGTTCTCTGGTTTGATACGCGCTAGTGATTGTTTACTCATAAGTCAGCTCCATTAGAAATATCCAAGCGGCTGAGATTTAAGTCACTGAGATAGTTTTGGTGCGTACGGCTTTCATCAATACGGGCGAAATCGATATCGACGATCATCGTGCCAGCCGTTAGGCCAAGTCTGCCGAGCACCTCACCATCGGGGTCAGCGACGATGCTATTACCACAATAATAAAGATTATCTTCTACACCCGAGCGATTAATACAAGCGACAAAGCATTGATTGTCCATGGCACGAGCGCGTATTTGAAGCACTTGACGCTCGGCATTTGGCAGCATATTAGCCGTTGGTGACAGGATGATTTGTGCCCCAGCTTGCGCCAGTTCTCTTGCTACTTCTGGGAACTCATTGTCATAACAAATCATTAGACCCAACTTACCAAAACGCGTATCGATCACACAGGGCTTTTTACCTGCTGTAAAGAACTGATGTTCGCGATCCCACAAGTAGCGCTTGTCATAAGTCGCAAGATGCTTGCCGTTATCGTCTATTAATATAGCAACGTTACTCAGCTCACCACTATCTCGGCGTTCAGCAAGCCCAAAGAGCACATGTAAATTGTACTGATTAGCCAACTTTGCCACTTGAGTCACAATGGGCCCATCGATCGCTTCCGCTAAATCATCAAGGCGCTCAAAGATGTTGTAGCCTGTAAATGCAAGCTCTGGTAATGCAATCAGATCTACTTTTGCCTCCACAGCTAGGCGGCAAAGCGACTCTAGTGCGTCTAGATTAGCGACTGGTTCAGCCCGTGAGGGATTGGTTTGAGCAATCATCAATTTCATAATGATGGCTCCTCGTGAGTGGAATTGATGGCATCACTAGGACGAGTAAACACAGTCGCACCTAACCAGTAGAGACCACCTGTAATGATAAAGACAGGTAATGAGGCACCAAATGACGGCGGTGCAATCAATGTCCAATAAGCTGCTAGAGCCGCACCCATCACGTAAGCTGCAATCGCAATCTTTGCGGTAGGACGTCCCAGTTGATGCGTGGCATCAAGCAATCTTGCCGTATAGCCTTCTTTACTAACAAGGTAATAATCGACGATCATGACTGAAAATGCGGGGATAAATAGCGCGCCTACGATCAATAGGAAATTTTGGAATTGATCTAAGATACCCGGAATCAGCGCGCCAAAAATGGTGACCAAACCAATGATAAGAGCAGGCTTCCAAAAGCTCATATTAGGCTTGATGTTCATGCAGGATAACGTGGCGCTATAGACAGCCATAACATTGGTCGTCATAACCGAGAAGAAAATAACCAATGCGGCTGGCAAACCAAAACCGAAGTCAGCGAGCAAACGCGTCGGATCATAAGTCTGCTCCATACCATACATGATAGACAGACCTGAGATGGTCGCACCCAACCCCATGGCAACGATGGCTGCCACAATATAACCAAAATACGTGCCCCATATGGCTACTTTTGGGGATTTACAATTGCGATTATAATCGGCGGCAGAAGACATCCACGAAAAAGCAGTAGCAATGACAATATCAAAGGCGATACCTAAGGTAATACCGTTGCGTGACTCAACAGGCATCTCAAACAGTCTTGAGACATCGTAATGTTGGTTGAGTTGATAGAGCACTATAACGGTAAGCGCCGCCATTGCCAATGCAGCCCAGCGTTCGACAAGCTCGATGCCAAGGTGACCACGTAGCACAATCAGCACCACCACGGTCTCGCACAAAATCACAAACAGCGGTAGGTTGCTATAGCCTGTAGTAGCCTCAACCGCGTAATCAAGACTCATGCCAGCCAATAGCGCCTGAATACAGCTCCACGCAATCAGCACACCCATATTTACTAACGAGATCAATTGACTACCAACGGGGCCATAAGCACGGCGCGTCAGCGCCATCGATGGCAGTCCGGTACGCTGCCCCATTAGACCGACCAACAGCAGGGGAATCGCCCCAATCAATGAACCAATGAGCACGGTGGTGATAGCCGTCGTGAACTGTAAATCAGGTACGAGTAACATGCCCGTCAAAATGGTCGTCACCACAATATTGGCGCCAAACCATAACGCAAACGTACCAATCGAGCCTAGACTTTGTCCAGCCTCATTTGGAGAAAGGGTGTCTTGACCAAAAAACGAAGAGGATTTACTCATTGGGGTCTTCCTTAACCAAATTGCATTCATACCAGCGGCTCAAAAACGCTGATAACCATGTCCTTGTCTACTCACATACCCTATTCGGATAGCTGCTTTACCTGCAGCTCTAACTAATAAGCGGCGGCTCTTAGTAGACGGCTTTTACCTTATCGTCATAGCGTACGCCTGGTAAGATACATAGCATCTCAAATAGCAGGTTCGCCGCCAGTACAGAGGTGTTGCCAAATGGATCATATGGTGGTGATACTTCGACCAAGTCACCACCAACCACATCAAGACCGCGCATCCCGCGAATGATTTCGATACCTTGCGTGGAGGTCAAACCACCAATCTCAGCGGTACCCGTACCAGGCGCAAACGCAGGGTCAATCCCATCAATATCAAAACTTAAATAAACAGGACCATCGCCGAGCTTTTCGCGTACTTCTGCCATGAGTGGCGCAAGCGACTTATACCAGCATTCTTCAGCAGGCACGACGCGAAAGCCTTGCTGGGTCGACCAGTCAAACTCTTCGGCGCTATAACCTGTACCACGCAGACCAATCTGTACCACACGGTTGCCATCGATTAGGTTTTCTTCGACAGCGCGGCGGAACGGTGTGCCATGAGCGATTTTTTCGCCAAACATGTCGTCGTTGATATCAGCGTGAGCATCGATATGCACCATACCGACAGGGCCGTGTTTTTTGGCGAGTGCACGCAGGATAGGTAGTGCGATGGTATGATCGCCGCCTAGCGTGAGCGGAATGGCACCATGCTTAACGATTTTTTCTGAATAGAATTTTTCGATGATATCAACGCTTTTTAGCAGGTTGAATGTATTGATAGGTACATCACCGATATCAGCCACTTGTAGTGACTCAAATGGTGCAGCACGCGTAGCGACGTTATAAGGGCGAATCATTCTTGACTCATCACGAATCTGTCTAGGGCCCAATCTAGCACCGCTACGGTTGGAGGCACCAATGTCTAGAGGCACACCAACGAATGCCACATCTAACCCTTCAGCATCAGCCTGAGTTGGCAGACGCATCATAGAAGCAAAGCCGCCAAATCTTGGCATGTCGTTGCCACTTAATGGTTGATTGAATGTCATAAGTTACTTCCTTGTCCGTTTTGTTTATATACACAATTTGCTACATACGATTGACAATACATAAATATAAGGGAAGGAACCATGGTAAAATTTAGAAGTAAACTTTTGGTTTTTCGTAGTAAAGTGTCTTTATCGGTTATTACCAGAAGTTTAGAAGCAATAATACTGATCAAATACCAGTGGCTAAAAATATACATCGTCGAGGCAGGACAACTTTAAGACAGTACGTCATTGAAAAAAGGAATCGATTTTGATATTAGATGAGCTGATAAAAATAGACATCAAAACACTACGTAGCTTTATGGCTATCGTGGAGTGCCAAGGCGTGACTGCCGCTCAGTCACGTTTGAGTGTCACAACCTCGGTGATCAGTGGTCATCTCACTCATTTAGAAGATCGTTTGGGCATGACATTATGTCACCGTGGTCGAGCAGGGTTTAAGCTGACAGAGGACGGTGCGGCGGTCTATGAGGCATGTTTGGGTTTTACCGAATCAGTCGCAAGCTTTCAGCATCAGCTGCATTACATTAAGCAATTAGATTCAGTACACGGCGGCCATATCAGGCTGTGCTTGATTGATCAGATGCCCAAGTTTTTTTATGACGCGCTTAGACAGCGTCTTGCCAGCAGCTACCGTGATAACCCACTGATTCACTTTTCTATCGACGTACAAAGTCCTGAGAGCATGTTAGAAAAGCTCGTAAGTAACGAGAGCGATATCGGTGTGGGTTATTTTGGCAGCTTTCCACCGTTACTTACATTTCAGCCAGCATTTGTTGAAAAGCAAGTGGTCTGCTGCGGACGCGAGCATAGGCTTTTTTATAACTCAGATGATTTGACACTTGAGGATTTAGAGCAAAATTATCCATGGATAAAAAGAGGCTATGTGGTTGAACATCATATTAATCACATCCGACCCAAAACCTTGAGCGCCACCACTTACCATATGGAGGCGACGGCGCAGCTTATCCTTGCAGGCCATCATGTTGGCTACTTACCGCGTGATCTGGCGAGGCGTTACGAAGGTATGGGACTGATGAAAATACTCCTACTCAATGAAGCAAGCTACGACGTCGAGCATCACTGGGCGTACCGGGAAAACCAGCCCAAGCAAGCGGCTGATTTTTTAAACAAGATGATGAACTTGCTATAAAAATAGGATGACTATCACATCTCTGTAGTAGACGGTTGTTGGTGCTTTAGACCTATGCTTCTTAGCTTGCCTTTATCACCCACTTCTTTGATAACCAGCGACCATTCGTCATTTACCACGATGGTATCGCCTGAGACTGGTGCGGTACCTAAGTGTGATGTCACATATTCAGCGACTGTCTGCTCCCACATGTCGTCTCGGCTATTGTTATCCGTCTTTTTCAGCTTTTTTACTAGCGTATCGGACGCCATTACTTCTGCAAAAAATGGTAAATCTCCGAGTTTGACGCTGGGTGACAGCAACCAATCACCATAAAAATCGTCGATAGCCTTACGACCTAGTGTCGTATCATTGAAAATTTTGGCGATTTTGCTCGCGTGACTGCCGCGCATGGCATACCAGACGCTATCGCCAAACTTTAGCTTTGTGTTTTCGTCCACCACAACAATTTGTTGCCCCCGCACCAGTGCAAAGATACTGATCTCATCATGGTCGATGCTTTTAGATATTCCCATAGGATGACGGCCAATGGCAAATGCACCTGATTGTGCTTCAAACTCGTATAAAGTAATACTCGCCTTATCTGATACCCAGACCTCATGTTCCTCTTTTGGATCTTTATTGGTCGGAATACGTACCTTAAACAAATTTGCCATAGTAGGAATGGTCGTACCTTGTAATATGAGCGACAACACTACAACCCCAAACGCAATATCAAACAGCATAAAGGCGTTATCAATTCCCGCCATGACAGGCAAAATAGCAAGGGTGATGGGCACTGCACCGCGCAAACCGACCCAAGAGATAAACCCAATCTCGCGGTCTTTAAACTTAAACGGCTTCACACTCGTATAGACCGCAATAGGACGGGCAACAAATATCATAAAGACCGCTATCGCCACCGAATAATGCCAGACGTTAAGGACGTTTGAGGGAGTCACCAGTAGCCCCAATACCACAAATAGTACCGCTTGCGATAGCCAAGCAAAACTGTCCATTACGCGCATGACATGCTCGGTTGAGCGTACCTTGTGGTTGCCTATTAGCACCCCTGTCAAATACACTGCCAAAAACCCACTACCGCCAATCAAGTTGGTCGCGGCAAACACCGCCAAGCCTGCCGACAGTATCAAAATGGCATACATACCCTCTGCCAGATGTATCTTGGGCAATAGCCGAGATAACAGATATCCAAAAATCAAGCCCATCCCCAAGCCAAAGCCCAGCTGCTCCAACAGTAAAACTAAAAAACCAAAGACGGTTTGACCAGCAGGGTCGACGTTTAGAGCAATGAGTCCTGTCACTAATAATATTGCCAAGGGATCATTGGCACCAGACTCTAGCTCAAGCGTTGCTTGCACACGATCGTTGAGCTTGACGCCGCCATTACGCAATAGAGAGAATACCGCTGCCGCATCGGTCGAGCCCACAATCGCCGCCATCAATAGACCAAAACGCCAATCGACATCGAGTAGCCATGTGACAAACACGCCAAGCACTAGAACCGTGACCAGCACGCCCCAAGTCGCTAAGGTTATTGCAGGTTTTAGACCGACCCGAAATGACTTAAAGGACGTACGCAAACCACCGTCTAATAGAATACAGGCGAGCGCTGCTTGACCCACAAAGTTGGCAATCCCATATTGAGAAAATTCAATACCCAAGATCCCCTGCTCACCTGCTAACATACCGACTATCAAAAACAGTAGTAGTAATGGCACACCTAAGCGTGCCGACAATGTGCTCGCCATGATACTGGCAAAGATTAGCACTGACCCTACAAGGTATAGGATATTTAAGGTATCCATTTTTGAAGCCCTATTTTTATCGTTGTTATATTAGTATGTGGTGCAGCATAATAGTAATCGATTGCCAAAATATTTGCGTTATTCCACTGTGAGCAAACATCACGCCAGATAGCCTTTGATCATAAATCTTTTGCTTGCCTATCTATACTTCCTCTATCTTATCCAGCACCCCTATTCTCACAGAGTGCTCTCTATCATAAAACTCTACGTCTGAATATACTGCCATGCTAATACCAAAATTGCCGCTGCAATTAGCCAAGCGACGACGCCTAATAGAAGTGCTTTATACAGTCCGATATAACTGATGCTAAAAAATACGGCAAAGGTATAAATCAGGTGCGGTATGACCCCCAGCATACTAAATATCAACGCGACCTTTAAATCTGCGGGACTACGCTCAGTACCAACAATAAAGTGACTGATTAGAGTAAATGTAGGAAACAGTGGCGCAAGTGCAGCCAAATAAAAGAACCGAGTTTGTGCAAACAATTGAATAGCCAGTACCATCAACGCGCCAATAAGCATTTTTAACCAAATCACGACGGGGTTATCTCCTATTGAATATAAAGGCTATACGTAGCCCAATCAGCCATGATACTAGAGTCTACGAATTGACATAAGAGGCGTCGCTGATTAATTGACTAGTGTGATAAAAAAATGCAAAAAACCCCATTTAGCCATGTTGCTAAATGGGGTTTTCGCTTTTATTAAGTAAGCTTTTACAAGTTACTTAATCCTTCTTTGGTTTTAGTGCGGCGCTAATATCGGCTAGCAATGGCGGAATATCATGCTTATCAGCGATGACTTCTATCATTACGAGCTTATCGGTAGTCGCGGCAGCTTTGTTTAAAGCCGCTTTTAGCTCGCCTGCTGTTTCTGCTTTGAGCAATACACTATTCGCTTCAGTGGCGCCAAACGCTTTTGGCATGATCTGCCAATCGCATTTAGGAATATCGTTGTAGTATTGGTTCTCGCCATGGATGGCGCGCTCCACCGTATAACCATCGTTATTGATTAGGACGATTACTGGATTGATACGCTCTTGAATCATAACCGCCAGTTCTTGGATAGTAAGTAGTGCTGAACCATCACCAATCAATAAAACACTGCGCTTATCTGGCGAGGCAACCGCTGCACCTAAGCTGGCTGGCAACGTATAGCCGATCGACCCCCACATTGGCTGCCCATATGACGTCACGCCCTCTGGCAGACGCACATCACTGATACCAAAGTATGCTGTTCCTTGCTCAGAGAACACTAGATTATTACGATCTAAGCAATCAGCAATGATATGCCATAGGTCGTCTTGGCGAATCGCCTCACTATCCCCGCCTTTTTGTTCATGCGGCTTAACTGGCTCACAGAAAGGTTTTGGTACGATATTGATGCCAGAGGTCATGACTTCATGCAAGGCCTGTAACGCATCTTGCAAGGCAATCGGTGCAAAGTTCTTTCCACTGATAGAAGCACGCTCATAATGCAAGTCGACTACTATACTCTCGTCAATATCTTGGCTAAATCCTGCGGTAGTGGTGTCCGTATATTGCACCCCTACTTTAATCAGACATTCGCAGTTTTCTACCGCATCTTTGACTATAGGACGTGAGGCAACACCTGCATAAGTACCAGCCCAGCGATCGCTGTTTTCATCAAGTAAGGTCTTACCCCAAGATAGCGTGGTATAAGGAATATCGGTGTCAGCGATTAACGCTTTGAGCTGTGGTTGTAAGCCCAAACGATGCACCATCAGATCTGCCATCAGGGTCGTGGTCTTATTTGGCAAAAATTCTGTTAGCGCTTGCTTGAAGTCCGACAATGCGGCTTGACTGGTGATATCTTCTTGACTATCAATCAGCTTGGTCGTTGGTGGATAGATAGGTTGGCGCGCGACATCTGGTGAGAGCAATAGATAACCTGGACGATGCTTTTTGAGAATCAGTCGAATGACTCTATCAATTTCTGAGGCGGCATTTTCAGGGGTAATCTGCGCTCGTGCTACCGTCACAGGCTCGACCATCTTAATAAAATGATTGAATACGCCATCGCCCAGCGAATGATGAATACGGCGCTTTGAATCTTGCAAAGCGGTGCTTGGTGCCCCTACGATATGCAAGACTGGTGCGTACTCGGCAAAAGAACCTGCCGTCGCATTAATAGCGGATAACTCCCCTACGCCAAAAGTCGTCACCATAGCGGCAAACCCACGCTCGCGTGCATAGCCGTCGGCCGCATAGCCTGCATTTAGCTCATTGGTGTTACCTACCCAGCGTAGCTTGTCAGAGGCAAGTACATTGTCCAAAAAAGTTAAGTTAAAATCACCTGGTACGCCGAATATCTCAGAAGCACCTGCTTCTGCAACACGATCAAACAAATAATCAGCGATGGTATACTGTTGACTCATTTTTTATCCCTATGACTTATCTTTATAAGTGTTGATAACTGTGAATGTAATTAAAGCGAAATTATAAAATGCGTTCCAGCTTATTTATATATGCAAAGCTTTTGGAATACATATTATAATAAACCGTTATAACATACATTTGTGGGCAGAGAACATGCCTATTTTAATAACTTTAATTTTTTTCGTCATAGGTGTTGACACCCAAAAAAAACTGCGTATAATACGCCTTCATCAACTGACGATAGTTAATTGATAATTAGCGGGAATAGCTCAGTGGTAGAGCATAACCTTGCCAAGGTTGGGGTCGAGAGTTCGAATCTCTTTTCCCGCTCCAAATACTTAAAAAGCCTCACTACTCTTTATATGAGCGGTGAGGCTTTTTTTTGTCTAATTTTCGGGGTTTGTAGCGATTTTTAGTATGGACTAAACAACCCAGTTGCTACGCAAATAGAGCTACTAAAGAAAATCACCGTGAACAGAACGTTTAAATATTGAGACGGAATCACGCTGGAATTTGGTAGAAAAAGCTTGGGAGCTCAATATTAGCAAAAGTTTAATTGCAGTTGAATTTGACCAAAATACTCATCAGTTATTTACTAAAGACACCAAACATCGCCGCATTGATATCACCAGCTCAAGAGGTGCATTAAACGGTTACCAAAAGAGCAGATGCTTTTACTGCTTTACAGAAATCAGCATAACTCATAATCACTCAATGCTAGCAGATATTGACCATTTTTTTCCGCATACCCTTAAATCTCAAGTAGCGACTGCTGATTGCTGTAGACCTATCAATGTCGATGGGGTTTGGAACTTAGTACTCGCTTGCTCTGATTGCAACCGCGGTATTGATGGCAAATCTGCTCAAGTACCCCATATCGAATTATTAAAAAGACTGCATACACGCAATGAATATTTGATTGGCAGTCATCACCCATTACGCGAAACCTTAATCAATCAAACCGGTAAAAATGAGAAGTCACGCCAGAATTTTTTGCAAAAGTCTTTCAACTTTTCAAAAGAGCATTTGATTCATGTCTGGCAACCTAGACAACAAGGAAACAGTCTTTTCTAATAATAATCGGCAATATATAATCCATGACAAATCAATTAAAGACCCTAGCCTTCTACAATAGCAACGCAAACTCATTCGTAGAGCAAACTATTGGTGTGGATATGCATCAGCTATATCATCCTTTTATAGCAACCCTACCTGCTAGATCACCAAACCAACAACACATATTAGACTTAGGCTGCGGCTCTGGTCGTGACAGTATCTACTTTGCCACCTTAGGTTTCAATGTTACTGCTATTGATGGTAGCCAAGTACTAATCGACCTTGCACAATCAAAATCTGCTGCCAAGCAAGATACGATTGAGTGGTATTGTGCTACGTTTGAGGATATTGTCCAAGAAAACTGGCAACATAAATTCACTGCTATCTGGTCCTGCGCTTCACTACTCCATGTACCTTATAGAGAGCTGCCTGAGCTAATAGAGAAATTACTACACATGCTGACAGAAGACGGAGGGTTGTACGCTTCATTTAAATATGGCGATAGTGAGCGTATAAAAGATGGTCGCTTTTTCAACGATATGAATGAAGTGCGCTGGGCAGCCACAAAGCAAAAAATTACTTGCGACTGTAAAGAAGAAACTTGGCTCACACTTGACCAGAGAGCAGATAGAAATGAAGCATGGTTTAATATTATAATTAGAAAGCTTTAAGCTGATAAACGGCTGCTATGATTGAGTTTATTTTGCGAGTTTTTGATACACCAACACAGGTTGCGCAATGTTTATATGATTAGTATCATCTAGTTTTAAAATAGCTCAACGACAATTAGGGAAAACCTTATGGCAAAATTAGAATCAAATATCGAATTAGAAGCTGCGGCATTTCGTCGCTTATTGGCGCATTTGGATGAGCGTAAAGATGTACAGAATATCGAGCTGATGAATCTTGCTGATTTTTGTCGTAACTGCTTGTCTAAATGGTATAAAGCTGCGGGTGAAGAGCGTGGTATTGACATCGACTACGAAGATGCACGCGAGCTCGTTTATGGTATGCCTTACGCTGAGTGGAAAGAGAAATATCAACAAAGAGCCACGCCAGAGCAGTTAGCGCGCTTTAATGAGATTGAAGCTGCCAAGAACAAAACCAATTAAAGCAAACGGGTAGCGGCTCAAATAAAATAGCCACTACCCGTAAGTTACATCAGACGAGCTCATATGACTACTAGATTAGCGGTTTTCTATAGATTTGAGTATGCTACTAAACCCTATGGTTCCTTGTTTTTGCATTTGACGGTCGAATAGACGACCAACTAATGGCAATGGTACCGTCAATCGACCCTCAGATACCCACGTCACGTGTGTGGTGCCATCACCCAAGTCCTTTAGGTCAATGACGCCTTTGTCGTGTCGCATCTTGATAGGTTTAGATTTTTCGATTTGGTATTGCATATGAGTAGGACGCTCAAACGCTGTAATTCGCTCCCAAAACTTAACAGGTCCTGTCTTAATGGTGCGCAAAGCGCCAACGCCATTGCGCTCCTCATCACCTTCAGTGACTAACTTAGCTACTCCTACCGCTTTAAATGATCCATAGCTCGCATGGTCACTCAAGGCTTCAAAAACGTCATCAATTGGTTTTTTGACAATGCGCTCTACTTTTATTTTAAACATAATAGTGTCTCGTTAAGGTTAGAATTATTTAGCTTACTGGCATTTTAAAATAAGTAAAGCAATCAGATGTTAACGTGAAGAGCGCTTAGCCCCGCGACCTTTTGAGGGACGCTTACCGTTTGTAGTGGGCTTACCATTGCCGCCAGCATTCTTGCCGCGACCAGTGGGACGTCCATCTCTGCCTTTAGACCCTGCGGGCTTTCTGGCATCATCCTTGGCATGTTTGTTACGCCCTTTTGAAGCGCCCGCCGATTTTGAAGATGGTTTTGACTTGGATGAGGTATCGTTATAAGGCTTTTTTCTTGGTGCTTTACGAGATTTTTTGCCTGAATGATTATCTTGTGACGAAGAGTTTTCTACAGCTTTAAGCAAATCAGTTAACTCCTTTGGCGTGAGATCTCGCCAATCGCCTACAGGGAGTCCTTTCAGACTGACATTCATAACTCGTGTACGTTCAAGCTTGACGACATCATAACCAAAATGCTCACACATACGGCGAATTTGGCGGTTCAGACCTTGGATGAGTATGATATTAAATATGTTAGGGGCAACCTTGGTTACGGGGCATTTTTTCGTCATTTTGCCCAGCATCGGCACGCCACCTGATAGCCCTTCAATAAAGCTGTCCGTTATCGGCTTATTGACCGTGACCAGATACTCTTTTTCGTGGTTGTTACCAGCACGCAGTACTTTATTGACCAGATCGCCATTGTTGGTCAAAAAGATCAGTCCTTGAGAGTCTTTGTCCAGTCGACCAATCGGAAAAATACGTACCCCATGTCTGACGAAATCAACAATGTTGTTTTTCTCAGAGCTTTCTGTCGTGCTTACAATACCCACAGGCTTATTCAAAGCAATAAATACAAAATCATCAGGCTCTCGTGGCTCAATCAACTGTCCGTTTACTTTTACGGTATCACCAGCGACCACTTGATCACCCACCGCAGCACGCTTGCCATTGATGTATACGTTACCTTGTTCCACAAAGCGGTCAGCGTCACGCCGTGAGCAAATACCACTTTCGCTGATATATTTATTTAGACGAGTCGAGGAAGCATTAAACATAAAGCACCGTTTTACCTGATAAGAAGTATTTTTACTAAAAAAGCCTACATTGAATGGGTCGCCTATAACGAGACTGCTGTCATTATATAGGAAATCCAGTAGCCCTTTGAGTAGAGATGGGCAAAAACCTAGAAATATATACAGAGTCGTGTAATCGTAAATAGCGGTAAGGCGACTTATTAATGGTAGCGACTCTCAGACAGGCATATACGAAGTCATTCGTAGTATACCCCTTACATCTACGATCGTACTGATATAACCCATTAACTTTAATGCTTGATTCAGAAGGAGCCTTTCTCAAAATTCATCGCTTTCAATGACCAAAGAACTCTGATACAAATAATAAGGTTAAAGGATTAACGCAGATATCACACAACGCAAATATCACGCTCTGTTTATTGTGCGTGTCATCACACTCAATAGTGTTCACACAAGGAAAAGATCATGCCAAATATTAATGTCAACGGAACTACTCTGTTCTATAGCGATGAAGGTCCCAAAGATGCGCCAGTATTGGTACTAAGTCACTCGCTATTTTTTGATCACAAAATGTTTGTTCATCAGATAGAGCAGTTATCTAAAACTATTCGCATTATAAGTTATGACGATCGAGATCAAGGTCAAAGTGCGCGTTCAGAGCTGACAAGCGTTGATATGGATACACATACTAATGACGCTATCGCCTTGATTGAAGCGCTTGAGCTAGGACCTTGTTTCTTCGCTGGTAACTCTATGGGCGGATTTATTGCGCTACGTTTAGCCGCTCGCCGTCCAGATTTATTAAAGGGTTGTATTGTACTTGGATCTAGCGGAGAGCTTGAGTACAAACTAGCCGATTTTTCACCTTTGGTAGAAGGATTAAGTGCACAAGGTACTGAGCCATTTATAGACACACTTATGTACATAATGTTTGGCGATGATTACTTGGCAAATGCCTCTCGAGCAAGCGAGCGTGAGTACTGGCGCGAACATATGCTAAAGCTAAAACCAGACATTGCGCGTAGTGCCGATGGCGTTATTCATCGTACGGGTATACTAGATGAAATTGAGGGCTGTCGGGTACCTATGCTGGTATTAGCAGGTGAGCAAGACCATGCGTATGAAGTACCTCTGTCAGAAAATATTGTTAAAAAGGTAGCAGACGGCAAGATGTTTGTCATTCCAAAGGCCGGTCACTCGGTAGCACTTGAGCAGCCAGAAATCGTTAATAATTTTATTGCCGATTTTATCTCAGCACATTCGTAATGATATGAGAGGCACTTAACCATAGCAATCAAAGGGCGCTTTAGATCTATAATCTAGAGCGCCCTTTTATGGTGTGCCAAATGACTACTCATCTTACAAGATAGTGCTTCACCCTACTCGGCATCATCTAAAAGCCTATTTAACTCATCTACCATGGCATCATCTATGATGCTGTTTTCTACATAGCTGACCATTTCATCTATAGTTGTCAGGTCCATTGCACGAATACCTAACTCAGCCAGTTGCTTATTGATAGACGCTAAGCTGTCGTTGTCTTCAGCCTCATCTAACAAGTCTTCTTCGAATCGACCTCTAACGAACCAATACATCTTTTCGAGTACCGTGTCTTTTTTGGTCAACGTAGAATAACCATCGCCGTAGATAAATAGATTGAAATGATAAGGTATCTCTATATCATTAATAAAAAATTTACGCTGGCACTCTAACGTGTAGGCTTGGATCTCTTCACCTTCCACACTATCCGCGCTTGTATCGTCTTCGTCGTATTCAATCGCTTCCTCTACCAGTCCGCCCAGCAGTTGATAGTCGCCTACTTTGATTTTGTGATTATAAATGATAGCAGAGTCTGCGATTGCATCGAAAATAATGGCACTAACATCTAACGTATGATTATCAATATCATAAAATGCTTTGAGCGCTGGCAGAAACTCTGTCAGCTTGTCTTCGGGTACTTGAATGAGGAACTGCTGCTCATATATTTTGATCATATCTTCAGGAGCATAGGTATTGGCAGTATCGTTCTCATTTCTACCAGTAGGCTGCAAAGGTAGGAAATTATATGGGTTATTTGTGGTCATTCAGAACGGCCTTTTTGCTTAAGTTAATGTGTTAAATAGCGGTAAATATCGAACTAGCTAAACCTTTAAACACGTGATTTTTGAATATCATAGTGCCTTAGGTTCTATATGTATATTGTCTCTTATTCAGACGATTTTAGATAGACAGTTATAAACATACACGTTCAATCACTTCCTTTAGACAGGCAGTCTAAATGGCACAGACTAAAGATACGATACTAGCCAGCAACGGCTTAGTATCGCCTTCAAGCGCTAATCCAACTTTCACTTTTCGCTAAAGCTACTTACATACTAGTCGTTAATTGATTTGCTGCCACCCAGGCGTTGTATGATGCTCATCTTGATGTGCAAATAATGGATGCGCTTTAGCTTCATATAAATTCAATACAGGCGTCACACAGACATCCGTTGCTGCAAATACGCCCTGCCAATGCTCAAGCGTCTGACTGACAAATGTCTCCGCCATCGTTTTGGTGGCTGTTTGACTCTCAGGCGTAGTTGGCATGACCCCAAGTTGCCAATGTACTCCTTTGAGTTCAGGCAAATCCAGCACCTCGCATAAACCTTGCCAAAATTTTAGCTCCAATGCACCAACGGCCATATAGCGTAGGTCAGCGGTTTGGTACAGTCGGTAACATGGCAATGCGCCACCTAAAAAATCGTGCTGCGGCATAGGCGGTGTTGCTGAAGTATCACCTGACAAACGATTGATGAACTTACCCGTTACCTTTGGCATGACCATATGATTATAAAGGCTATGCGTCATGCTAATAGCAATATGTCGTCCTTTGCCGGTACGATGGGCGGCAAACACAGCAGCCAGTAGCGCAATCACTGCTGTATCACTACCACCTGCCAAGTCCGCAAACTGGATATTGGGCATGGCCTGCCCGCCTGCTGCTGTTTTTAACTGATCAAGCACACCGCTCATAGCCATAAAATTGATATCGTGACCGGCCTTATCAGCCCAGTTATGATTTACTTGAGAGCTATCTTTTAAGTAAGCATCTTCTAAGTAAGTACCTTCTAGATGCACACCTTCTTTTCCGTGAGACTCTTCTTTTGTGTCTTTGCCTGCCACACCATAACCAGTGATCGACACTATGACTAGCTTTGGGTTGATAGCATGAAGGGTCTTGGCATCTAGTCCGATGTCTGCAAGGATACCAGGGCGAAAGCTGTCTAGCATCACGTCAGCATTTTTGAGATGTGCCTTAATAGCTTCAATCGCTTTGGGGTCATGAAAGTCATGCTTCTCAGTCGTCTTACCGTGGTTTAAAGCCGCAAATAGCTCACCAAACACGCGAGCAGGATCGCCTTGTTTGGGTTCGATTTTGAGGATGTCTGCCCCTAGATCTGCAAGCAGGCGCGTGGCAAAGGGCCCTGGTAGGTTACGAGTCAAATCGACGACTCGTAACCCTTGTAGACAATCTGCCATTTGACCATGATTTGATACATGTACATCAGTCATCAGAGAACGCCTCGCCTTTGGCTGCCATGTCTAACAATATCTGGGCAGGCTCGAATCGTTCGCCGTATTTGGCCGCCAGCTCGCGACTACGCTTGACAAACTCATCGACGCCCATTGCATTGATAAACTGTAGCGTCCCGCCGTGCTGTGGGGCAAACCCCCAGCCAAAGATAGACCCTATATTGGTATCGGCGACCGAGCGTACGACGTTTTCTTCATAGCATCTCGCAGATTCATTGGCTTGAATAAACATTAAGCGATCAACTAGGTCCTGCTGTGAGGGTTGCTCTGACTGTGGTGGATACAAGTCGATAAGCTCAGGCCATAAATGCTTATTACCGTTTTCTGGATAATCATAGAACCCTTTGCCATTTTTTTTGCCTTCGCGCCCATGCTCATTGACCAGTGTCTTTAGTATCTCGTAAGAAGGGCGCACAGTGACAGGTTTGCCTTCGGCTGCCATATCCACCTGCTGCTGCTCGCTGACATGTAACGCTAGACTCAGTGACACTTCATCTTGCAATGCCAGGGGCGGCATAGGCATGCCCGTTCTTAATCCAGCGACTTCGATACTACGCGGGTGGATACCCTCGCCCAGCATCGCGATGCCCTCTGATACATAGGTACCAAATACTCTGGAAGTATAAAATCCATGGCTGTCATTGACGACGATAGGCGTTTTGCCGATTTGCAAAACATAATCGAACGCTTTGGCGAGCGTTGCATCGTCGGTTTCCGCGCCTACGATGATCTCAACGAGCGGCATCTTATCTACTGGAGAGAAAAAGTGCAGACCGATAAATTGGTTTGGGCGAGTGCTGGCTTTTGCCAGTCCTGTAATAGGTAACGTTGAGGTATTGGACGCATAAATAGCCGTGCTTGGAATCACTGTCTCACTCTGCTGGGTACACTTGGCTTTGATTTCTCGGTTTTCAAATACTGCCTCGATGACGAGATCACAATCAGCCAAATCATCGTAAGAGACGGTTGGTGTGATACGTGTTAAGAGGGTTTGCTTTTTCTCTTCGGTAGCGCGCTTTCGGCTGATGGCTTTATCCAAAATGTTAGCAGCATACGCTTTGCCTTTTTCAGCATTAGCAATATCTGTGTCCAATAGTACGACGTCTATACCTGCTTTGGCAGTGACATAAGCGATGCCTGCGCCCATCATACCAGCCCCTAAGATACCGACTTTTTTGGTCGGTGTCCGCTCAAACCCTTGAGGGCGAGACTGACCTTTCTTGATATTATTCAGCTGCGTCCATAGGGTGTTGATCATGTTTTTTGATTCAGTCGACAGCACACAAGCGGCAAAATAACGCGACTCGATTTCAAGTCCCGTATCGATATCTACCAAACAGCCCTCAAACACACAAGACATAATATGAGTAATCGCTGGATAGTTGCCGTGAGATTTTTGATTGGCCATGGCTGGGGCGATGGAGAATATAGGCACCACTTTGGGGTGTTTGCTATCACCACCAGGGATTTTAAAGCCTTTCTTATCCCATGGCTGCTGCACGCTTGGATTGTTTTGAATCCAGTCCTTAGCCTGCACCAGCATATCTGCATGATCGATAGCTGTCGCATCAATCAGACCGATGTCTTTCGCCGCAGCGACGCGCAACTCTTTGCCTTGCGTCATCAGCTCTAGTGCCACTTGAATACCGACCAATCGCGGCAAGCGCTGCGTACCGCCGCCGCCCGGCAGCAAGCCCAATTTCACCTCGGGTAGACCAAGCTTAGCCTTCGGCGTATCAATGGCAATGCGATAATGACAGGCAAGCGCCAACTCTAAACCACCGCCTAATGCGGTTCCTGTCATAGCAGCGACCACAGGTTTGCCTGATGTTTCAAGCTTACGCAAACTCCCTTTGAGATCTTCAGTCAGTGCAAATGCTTGCTCGGCTGTCTTTATCTGGTTCAATTGATCGATATCTGCGCCAACCACAAAGGTCTCTTTAGCCGATGTGAGAATCAAGCCTTTGGCTGAGTCATCATTGATAACGCTATCGACCACTGTGGCAAACGACTCCGTAAAACCGTCACCGATGACATTCATTTTGCGTTTGCTTTGGTCAATTGTAACGGTAACGATGCCATCGTCATCACGCTGGGCGGAGAAGTTTTCTAATGCTTTAATGACTGTCACGCTATCTGTTGTCTGGTTAGCTGCCTGGTTGTTTGTCATCATTTTTATCCCTTAAATGATTCTTTATCTATTGTTTTTTGCCTACTTGTTTTTCATTTTATTTGAGAAAGAAGTTAAACGCGCTCGATGATGGTGGCAATGCCCATACCACCGCCCACACATAGCGTGATCATGGCGGTCTTGAGGTCACGGCGCTCTAACTCATCGAGGACGGTCGTCATTAGCATCGCACCCGTTGCCCCAAGCGGATGACCCATGGATATTGCACCACCATTAACATTGACAATATCAAGCGAGATTCCAAAATCATCAGCAGTATTCATCGGGACAGCAGCGAATGCTTCGTTGATTTCCCACAGGTCTATATCAGAGGCTTGCATGCCCGCTTTATCGAGGGCTTTTTGGCAAGCTGGCGTTGGACCTGTCAGCATGATGGCAGGTTCTGAGCCAATAACTGATGCCATCTTGATTTTGGCGCGTGGTTTTAGACCTGCTTTTTGACCAGCAGCAGCACTACCGACCAAACAAATCGCGGCCCCATCAACGATGCCTGAAGAGTTACCTGCATGATGTACATGGTTGACGGTTTCAATCGTGGTATATCGGTCCAATATCACGCTATCAAAGCCCATTTTACCTGGCATAACAAAAGAAGGTTTAAGACCTGCTAAAGTCTCGACATTGGTATTAGGGCGGATGGTTTCATCTTTATCCAGCAGCATCATACCGTTGAGGTCGGTGACAGGGACGACAGATTTGTCGTAATAGCCCTTCTCCCAAGCATTTGCAGCGCGGCGATGCGACTCGGTGGCAAAGGCGTCGACATCACTACGACTAAAGCCTTTGAGCGTCGCGATAGTATCCGCACCCACGCCTTGCGGTACAAAATGCGTCGCTTCATTGACGCGTGGATCCATGTACCAAGCGCCGCCATCAGAGCCCATCGGCACACGGCTCATGGACTCAACGCCGCCCGCCACCACCATATCCTCCATACCTGACATGACTTTGGCAGCCGCCAGATTGATAGATTCCAGACCAGAGGCACAAAAGCGAGACAAAGTTAACCCAGCCACACTTTGTGCCCAGCCAGCATCAATCACGGCGATACGCGCAATATCAGAGCCCTGTTCGCCGACTGGCGTCACGCAGCCAAGCACCACATCATCAACCAAACTGGTATCCAAGTTGTGACGCTGTTGCATCTCTTTTAATAGGGTACGCGTTAGCCAAATCGGTGATGCCTGATATAAGGATCCATCCTTTTTTCCTTTGCCACGTGGCGTACGGATAGCATCGTAAATATATGCAGTCTCAGTCATAAAAAATCCTTTTTTATTTTTAAATAAACCATCATTTCAATCAATAAGCGACACGTCTACATGAAGCGTGACGCCAGCTCTTTCATAATCTCATTGGTACCGCCATAGATTTTTTGTACGCGGGCATCAGCGTATAGACGTGCGATAGGATATTCTGTCATATAGCCATAGCCACCAAACAGCTGTACACATTCATCCAGCACTTCACATTGTTTTTCGGTGACCCAGTATTTGATCAGTGACGCATGCGGTACAGACAATTTATTCTCAAGCATTGCATCTACTGCCGCGTCACACATGCTGCTAGCAGCAAGATAATCGGCATAGCACTCTGCCATCTTGAAGCGGGTATTTTGAAACTTCCAGATGGGCTTGCCAAAAGCTTCGCGACCTTTTACATAATCTAGGGTCAAATTGATCGCCAGCTTCATCGAACCAATACCTGATAACGCAATGATAAGACGCTCACGTGGTAGCTCCTGCATCATCTGGATAAAACCCATACCTTCTACCGTACCCAAGAGGTTGGTTTGCGGCACACGTACATTACTAAAGAACAGCTCTGAGGTATCTTGCGACGTCAGACCAATCTTGTCGAGATTGCGTCCACGCTCAAACCCTTCTACTTTATCGGTTTCTACGATAATAAGAGAAACGCCTTGTGCGCCTTTTTCACGGTCTGTTTTGCAAGCTAATAAAATCAGATTGGCATGCTGACCGTTGGTAATAAAGGTCTTTGAACCATTAATGATGTAGTCATCACCATCTCTTATCGCATAGGTTTTGATGTTTTGTAAATCAGACCCTGTACCAGGTTCGGTCATAGCGATAGCGCCAATGTATTCGCCTGTTGCCATCTTGGGTAGCCACGCTTGTTTTTGTTCTTCAGTACCGTGGTCTAAAATATAGGGCGCGACGATACCTGAGTGCACCATGCCGCCAAATCCTGACTGATTGGCCTCAGTCTGTGCGTAGATAAGCGCCGCCTCATGACCAAAATCACCACCGCCGCCGCCATACTCGCTTGGTATCGCCGCACACAGAAACCCCATTTCGCCCGCCTCTTCCCACGCATCGCGATCAATCATGCCGTTTTTGCGCCACTGCTCGTCTTTGGAATCCCAAGATTGGAACATTTTTAGGGCACTGTCGTGCACCATCTGATGCTCTTCGGTCATCCAGTTCGGAGTGAATTTTTCGATACTCATAATGTCTATCCTTGACAAGGTTAAGTGAACAACAACGATATCTACGTTATTTTAGTAAAGATACAAATTACGGTAATTTATATTACCATTAGCTATAGGCTATAAATTCATTGTATTTGCTGATAACTGAGTCTTATACTAGGTGATGAAAAATAAATTCGCAATCAAATGAGTAAAAATGGTAATTATCGTTACTCATTAAATATAAATGAAATATGCTTTTATCAACCCGGCTATATCATCAGATATCTAGCGAGTGATATGCATGAGATAGACCATGACTTAACGTAGTGTTAAATTATCGATGCTGAATAGGTAGTGATAAACAAGCAGTAACAAACAAGGAATGATAAGTATGACCGTCGCCAATCAGTTAGATGATGCCAACCCAACTCGAACTCTAGCCTCTCTATCCGATATGCGGACTGCAACTTTGGAGAAAATTGAGAAGGCGGTTCGTCAAGATTTTGCAGGATTTGACGCAAATGAGGTAACGATGGCACAGATTGCAAAATCTGCAAATGTCTCATTGCAAACGCTTTACAAGTACTTCGGCGACAAACAAACGCTATTTTATACCATTATGGATATTGTGCTGGGCAGATTGGCTGCTCGTATTATGGATCATTTGCAGGGTATTGATAGCGTCCAAGATCGTCTGCGAAAGACGCTGTGGGTGTGTTTTGACTTTGTCGACTCGCACCCAGATGCAGTGATGGTGCTCTCATCTGTGTCGGCATCACGAATACGTAATATCGCAATCTACGAAAACAAAGAGCTGATTGGGGCGTTTTTGGCAGTACTAGAAGATGGACAAAATCGTGGGGTACTCAATGATACCGTTCCTTTGCATATACTCTTTGATGTGTTTATGGGCTTTATCAGTCGTCTTGGACTCATGCATACCATTCGCCAAACAGAGACACCCATAAATGCAGAGTTTGATGCACTATTCACTATTTTGTGGCGTGCTATCTCTAAACCTAAGGTTTAATATGGTACTTGTACAACGATTCTTATGCCTCAATGTTTAGCATAAGAAGGTATTCAACACACTAACCGTAATTCAAAAAACCAAAAAGCCCCACGACAAAGTGAGGCTTTTTTCTGTCTTTTAAATTTTTTTGTTTTTTGAAACTATTTGTCTTTTAAAATCAATCTGATTATTCAGTCAATATAACTAATCAGTTAAGCTGCTCGTATATTCACAGTATTTCAGATGCTACTAGATTTTGGCAATCCGTACTCTATATGTTCGATCCTGTGATTGGGTTTCTCGATAGTCAGCTGATAACTTTTTATAACCCCATCATATGGCAAATGGCTCTCATACTGCTGATAGTGCTCACAGATACACTCTTCAATCGCTGACTTACGTGCAGCATCGTCTAATTTGGCAAAACCATTGGGCAGATATACTTGCGCAAAACGCGACGCTGCATCGCGAGACATCCAGTTTGTGCTACTGACAAAGGTAAAACCCACATCGGCACGCAAGCTATATTTGGGTAGTGTATTGGAATGGTTCGCTACATCATCCTTAATCTGAGCGATGTCTTCTGCGAATGGCTGATACGGTATCTCAAGCATAGCGAAAAGTGCTATCAAAAATTCATCTGCCGTAAAGTATTTATCCATATAGCTGCCATCGAGTCCGAGGTGCTTGTTCGATAGCACATGGCGCAGGCGGTCATAGGCAGGTATGGTGTGTTTGAGAGGATAGCCCATTTGCTTGACGATATCTTGCGGGCGCAGCTCAAGCGACTCTATTTGATTAATTATATACTGCGCTAGAGAATGGCGTGGATGATAACGACGGGTATATTTGGATGGATTAGCAATGTGGCTCATGATATTGAACACCTTAGACTCCTGTAACTCCGACAAAAAAGGTTGAGATATGCCAATTAGGCAAAAAATCAGGCACAAATGAGGGTGTCGGAGTACAGGCTCATGCGCTTTACCAGAGTTGTTTTATATCGTGCTGGAAGTTGCAAGGTTTGAATGCTGTCACAAGGTTGGCCTCATGATCGGTCAGTCAAAACTGTTAAACCCACGATAGATCGTTCAACGATGATAGCACATCAGATGACAGAAAATAAATACTGATATGTTTACTTATTTTGCAAATATCAGCAGCTGCTGTTTTGGGCTATAAGTATTTTTTAATCTTCGTTATGATATCTCGCCTTATCTCCCCAAATGATAGAATTAAAGCGCTCTAATATCATTGCTCAATAGCACTGTATACCATGCACTCTTTTAGTAAAGTCTACGTAACATCTCTTATCAGAAAATATCTATGACGATCCTCTTTGACTTGCTATCTTGCACCGCGACCCTTGTATTACCAAATGTCTACCCCACCTTGAGTTATCACCCGTAGTATTAGCACCTGCTTTATATTGGATCTTATGACACATAACCTTGAGGCCAGCGCAAACGCTCGCCGAACTCAGTATTTTCAAGTATTTTTGATGGGCGTTAGTGCCTTCATTATGAACACTACAGAATTCGTTCCTGTGGCACTGCTCAGTGATATCGCTCAAGACTTCTCTATCACTACGGCGGAGACGGGATGGATGCTGACACTCTATGCTTGGATTGTCGCAGCGATGTCATTACCCCTGATGCTACTGACCAGCCGATTTGAGCGCAAACGACTGCTGTTGGGAATTTTTGCGGTATTCATCGCCAGTCATGTGCTGTCTGTATTTGCATGGAGTTTTGACGTGCTGCTCATTAGCCGCGTCGGTATTGCACTATCGCATGCGATATTTTGGTCCATCACAGCAGCTATTGCCATACGCGTGGCTCCTGAAGGCAAAAAAGCGTTGGCACTCAGTGTACTGGCGACTGGCACTTCATTGGCAATGGTATTGGGTGTGCCGCTAGGTCGCTTGGTCGGTCAATGGTTCGGTTGGCGCGCCACCTTTGGCGGTATTGGTGTCATTGCGCTGGTTGTATTTATGCTACAGGCGAGGCTTTTGCCCACGCTGCCCAGTATGTTTGAGGGGTCTTTTAGAAAAATTCCAGAACTACTCAAAAACCCACTCTTGGTCTGCTTATATTTGCTTATCTTATTGGTCTTTACCGCCCACTATACGGCGTATTCTTATATAGAGCCGTTTATGCGTCAGGTTGGTAACATCAGCGAAAACGCAGCGACTTTTGTGTTGCTGTTGTTTGGCGCGGCAGGTATTTTGGGCAGTATTATATTTAGTCGTTGGGGTGATAGATTCAATACTCAGTTGATGCTGATATCGACGATACTGATACTGGTCGCGATGCTGACGCTACTGTTTGTCGTGACCTCAGTATGGGCGCTTAGTATTAACGCCATCTTGTGGGGTACGGCGCTGATGCTACTGATCATCTCGATGCAGGCCAAAGTCATTATGGTGGATGTCAACGCGCAAGACATGCTCATGTCGATGTTCTCAGGCATCATTAATCTGGGAATCGGTACGGGTGCGCTATTTGGCGGTTATGCTGTCACCCACATCTCGCTGTCTAGCGTCGGCTATGCGGGTGCTGCAATTGCCAGTCTTGCGCTACTGCTCATGCTATTTATGATAAAGCGTTTTCCTGAGCTGAGTCGGCGACTGGGTTAATCAAAAACACTATCAAAAGATAGTCATTAAAAAATAGCAGTAAACATGCCAGCCATATAAACGGGCTGGTATTTTTTTGTCATTGTCTCTTAGATCATTGCAATAATTTACTTAAACATTCATTGAACGAACGTTCACGTATCGTTATACTGATTTCTATTGGACAAAAGTATGCTTAATCGATAAGCATACTTAATAAAAGATCGACAAGGATTGAGCACACAAGGATGCGTGTAAAATGAATGACACTAAAAACAGGGACGCTGTTGTCTACGATCTGCCTTTAACGGCATTGAATATTGCCAATTTTCAGCTTGTTGGAGGTTGGTGATGCCTAACGGATCAACTCAACGAGAGAACCAGAACAGCACCGCACCGCTTAGGCTAGGCAATGTGCATTATGCTTGGATCGTCGCTATGACTGGGTCTGTGGCAATGTTCTGCGGACTAGGATTGGGGCGATTTGCCTTCGGTATGCTATTGCCCTCTATGTCATCTTCTTTGGGGCTGAATTACACCCAAAGTGGCCTATTGGGATTTACCAACCTAATAGGCTATCTCGTCGCCGTACTTCTGAGTCCATTAGTGCTACCGCGACTTGGCACTCGCAATACTGCAACAGCCAGTCTGCTCCTTATTGCAGTTTCTATGCTTGGTATGGCTTTTACGACAGGGTTTCCGGCATTATGTGCACTCTATGTGCTGACAGGTATCGGTAGCGGCGGTGTGGTTTTACCAATGATGAGCGTCATGTCACATTGGTTTTTTCCATCGCATCGCGGACTTGCCTTAGGACTCGTCATGGCAGGTCCGGGATTTGGCATTATACTATCAGGTTTTGTGGTACCCAAACTTGTGCCCCTTTTAGACCTACTATCTTGGCAGACAGGCTGGCTCATTTTTGCTGTTATCAACGTGGTAGTGGCTTTACTGACTTTTACTTTGATTCGCAATCATCCAGATGATGTGAGGCAAGACCCTTTTGGGCGTATCCCTACCTCACCTGTCAAAAACAAAAAAAATCTAGAACGCAGCAACATCAAACTACTCGCACATTTGGGTATTATATTTGCTATTTATGGTGCCACTTATATGGTTTACGTCACCTTTATCGTCACTAGCATGGTCGGCTCTTATCAACTGAGCGAAGCAACTGCTGGTGGCGTTTGGGCGTGGATTGGATTGCTTAGCATGTTTTCAGGCATGTTATTTGGCTGGATCTCTGACCACATTGGCAGACGCCTTGGTCTTGCATTAGCCTTTTTCTTTTTGGCTATCGCCTATCTTTTGGTCGGACTCACTGATTGGCGGTTAGGGCTGTATTTATCAATTGTCTTGTTTGGCATAGTGGTATGGAGTGTTCCTGTCATTATGGCTGCTTCTGCAGGCGATTATTTTGGAGCGGCAGCCGCAGCAAGTGCGCTCGCGGCACTAACGTTTGCTTTCTCAGGTGGGCAAGCGCTTGGACCTGTGCTGGCAGGTTATCTTGCAGAGATCACTGGGGATTTTAGTATCAGCTATCTACTATCTGGCATCGCAGCTTTTGTGGCACTTGGACTTGCTCTATTATTGCGTCCACAAAAATCAACTTGAGGCTGCTATAGGCGACACTCTCTATACTATGTATGGTTAGATGTGTTTTATATGGTTGGACATGTTTTGAGTTAAATAGAGAGGTTAGTCAGCTAAAGCAGCTGACCTAAAAAGTTGCAATCTCCATATGCATCATATACTTACCGCTTCTCTATAATAGAGGACCGTAATTAATTGCTACAGATTTTTTAAAGCTTTGCAACTGATATTTTGACCGCTATGTTCTTTTATTTTTGCTATCAAAAGGATTGATAGCTTGCCCAAAAGCGGTTACACTCGGCTGACAAACTATTACATTTACGACAAGGAAGTCGCTATGTCTCGTCATACCCTTCTCCCGGCAGTCAGTCAGACTACGCTCAAAACGCTCACCAAAAGCATGTTAGCCATTACGCTATGTACGGCAGGATTTGCTCACGCTAATGATTATAATAGCGTGACTTTTTTTGGTGATAGCCTAACCGATGGCGGCTATTTTAGCCAAATCGTGCCAGGTCCTGCTCAGTTCACCACTAACCCTGATAATGTGTGGGCAGTCTCATTTGCTGAGCAACTAGGTACAACTGCTACCCCTGTGGTTTTTGGTAGTCCTCAGACTGGTAATAACTATGCTATTGGCGGTGCAAGAGCAGGCGAAGAGGAAGTTTTCCCTGGTGGTGTACCCATTGATTCTGCTAATACACAAGTCAATAATTACTTAGCTGATAACAACGTCGATCCTAATGGACTCTATGTCGTGTGGGCAGGTGCAAATGATTTGCTAGCGGCGGCTGAAGATTCTGATAATGCTCAAGCTACGATACTAGGTGCAGTAGCTAGCCAAATCGACACGATTAATACTCTAAAAGATAATGGCGCGAACTACATTCTAGTACCTAACATCCCTGATGTTGGTCTAACGCCTAGAGCTATTGATCAAGGGCCTATTGCTCAGGCGCAAAGCACTGGGGCTACCAGTCTATATAATCAATTTATGCTGAGTGGCGTGGCGGGTACCGGGGCTAATATCATACCCCTAGATATGTTTAGCTTGTCACGAGAAATCATTGCATCACCTGCTCAGTATGGCTTTACCAATGTTACTGATGAAGCCTGCGGTGACAACAACAGCTCTCTAACTTGTGGACCTGATGATCTTGTAGAGGCAAACGCCAACGAAAACTACTTCTTCGCTGATGGTATCCACCCCACAGGGCGCACGCATCAATTGATTGCCGATTATGCAAATGCGGTTGTCACGGCACCAAGCCTGATAGGCGTTTTACCTCATATTGCGACGACCACTGGACTGGCAACCAATGAGCGCTTGCAGTCACACATCAATCAAGTCCAAAATAGCGTGCAAAAACCTGCCCGTACCCTATGGGCAGTCGGTGAAGTTGCCAATCAAGAGATTGCAGGGTTTGACGGTGACAATAATACTCAGGTATTGCTTGGTGTAGATTTTTCTCATCCGGGCTCAGCCAACGCGGTGACAGGTTTATATGGCCATATCACCCAAAAAGACTTTGAAAACTCAGACGTCGGTACTGGTTTGAGTGACATTGATCTTGGAGAGGTTGGTTTTGGTGTCTACCATAGCAACAACCTTGGCGGTTTGCAGCTCAATGGTGCTGCAGGGTTTGGCAACATGGATGTCGATGTCACACGTAATGTCACACTTGGTGGCAACCGGCAACAGTTTGAGTCAAATGCTGATGGTAAGCGCTTCTATGCCAATGTACAGGCAGGCTACCCTATGCAAGTCAGTCGCATTGCCATCACCCCTTATATCGGTGCGACAGCGAGCCGCGTAAAAATTGACGGACTCAAAGAAAAAGAGATGTCTGGCATCGCCATGCAGTTCGATGAACAAAAATACTCTACGACATATGGCAAGCTTGGGCTAAAAGCCAATCATACTTTGATGGAAAACCTCAACGTATTTGGTGATATTCATTATCAAAAGCAGCTGAGTGACAATCGCGATGCGGTGACTGCACGTTTGAATACGCTACCGAACATCAGCTTTGAGACGCCTACGATCGAAACTGATGATGATAACGTTGCTATGACACTTGGCCTGTCTAGAAGCTTTGGCTTGTTGAACGCCAATGCTGGCGTCACACACTCACAAGGTGATGATGACGACTCAACCAGCTTATTTGTTGGTCTTAGCGGTGCATTCTAAACAACTAGCGAATCTGTAATAATGGATTGCGGTATAGGTGATAACTAATCTCCTATACCGATTTTTATTTTAAGATACCTATAATGGCTTTTACCGCGTAATATCTTCTAATGCAATTATCTTCTACTGAAAATATGTCTTAACAACAAAATCTAATATAGCAAACCTTCTAAAAATCCACTTTACCGCGTAAGGCTTTTGTTTTACCACGCTGGGTTTTTTGGTCTACGCGTTTGCGTTTGGCATTTCTACTAGGCTTGGTCGGTTTTCTGGTTTTATTGACGTAAGTGGCTTTTGTGATAAAGCCCTGCAGTCGCTCAAATGCGTCAATCTTATTACGCTCTTGCGTACGAAACTGCTGCGCCTTTATGATGAGCACACCTTCTTTGGTGATACGGCTATCTTTACTATCTAGCAATCGCCGCTTGTATTCGTCGCTCAGACTTGAGGAATGAATATCAAAACGCAGATGAATGGCAGAGGATACTTTGTTGACATTCTGCCCGCCTGCACCTTGGGCGCGTATCGCACTGATTTCAACCTCGTTGTCATTGAGGCTGATACGGTTGTTGATAAATATCATAATATGCTTTTGTAGAGTATGGATAGATGTCGTCCATGATATCGTATTATAGATTTGCCTGCTACTTTGCCAGTAGCTGGTTCAATAATTGACGACTGCGCGCAATCACTGGTGCATCCACCATCTCTCCCTCTATTTTGAACACTGCTTGCCCGCTGCGCTCGTACTCATCCACCACACGCTGAGCAAAGGATAGTGCCTCAGCTGTTGGCTGTAATGCCTGCCGGACGACAGCCACTTGTTTAGGATGAATACACAGCATTCCTGATAGGCCCATCTGTGACCATAGCTGCACTCGCGCGCTCAGTCCTATTTCATCGTCAAAGTCTGCATAAATAGTGTCGATAGGCGGCGATAACTGGTGTACTGTTGACGTTAGAATGAGTTGATAACGAATCTGATTGGCGATAATATCCGCAGCAGCTGTCCCTACTTGCACCTGCAAATCGTTGCATAGGTCCAAAAACCCATAGCTAAATGCCTCTAGCCCAACTGCCTTTGCCATGCTATCGATTTGGTATAACCCAACAGCACTCTCAATCAATGCGATGACAGGTAAGCTTGTGACCTGATGTACACTATTAATGTCTTCTGCTTTCTCAGCTTTGGCTAATACCACACCTGCTAAGTGTGGCATTTTCTGACACAGTACAACATCTTTGAAGAACGCTTCACTGCCTGCCTTGTTGATACGTACCCAAATCGGCTGATAACCTGCACTATTATGATATTGCTGTAATGATTCACGTGCGAATGCTTTATCCTCTGGAGCTACCGCATCTTCTAAATCTACGATGACCGCATCTGCACCACTAGCAAAGGCCTTGTCTATTCTATCCATTCGAGTCGCTGGTACAAATAGCCATTTTTTATTTTGAGATATTGTATTTATTTTATTTTTGATCACTGAATCCATGTATAACTCCATTATATTATCCAAGCGATTTTTAACGTGTCTATTATGCCACTATATAACTGATGATCATTTGAAATTATTGATTCATTTGACAGCACAAAACCAAGACTACTTAGAAAATTAATCGAAAAATAAAAACAAAGAAACCGCATGAAAATCAATCTCATGCGGACTTTGAGTCTAATGCAGTTTTACACAATTACTTTCTTATCTAACCTATGTCTTATAGTCGCTTCAATTTAAAAGTAGTACAAGGCAACCGAGTGCAGATGTATATGTAATACTTCAAGCGAGGTTAACGCTGTAATACTTTTATAGTGGAATGACTATATAGATTATCTAATTAAGCCAGCATACCACCATCGACAACAATAGTTGCTCCAGTTGTATAGCTTGAGGCATCCGATACCAGATACAGTACGGTACCTGCCATCTCATCAGGGTCAGCCACACGTCCTAGCGGAATCGAGTGTAATGCCATTTTCAAGACTTTATCGTTAGTCGTCAAGGCCGAGGCAAATTTGGTATCGGTCAAGCCTGGCAATAACGCATTGACACGGATATTTAGTGGACCACATTCTTTGGCAAATGCTTTGGTCATGCTAATGACTGCAGCTTTAGTAATTGAATAGATCCCTTGCTTGTCCCCTGCTACTAAGCCGTTGACGGATGCTGTGTTTAAAATCACACCGCCGCCCTGCTCTTTCATCATTTTGCCAGCGGCAGTAGACATAAAGAAGTAACCACGGATATTTACTTCAACTGTTTTGTCAAAGGCAGCCAAATCCGTATCTAAAATATGACCATAGTATGGGTTGGCTGCGGCGTTGTTGACCAAAATATCGATTTGACCAAATTCGCTTTTGATATGTGCAAACGTTGCGTCAATTTGCTCCATATCTCCCACATGACAAGCAAAAGCGCTTGCTTTATAACCATCAGCGACAATGCTGTCAGCGACTGCTTGGCAAGCGTCGATTTTGCGGCTAGAGACGATGACATGTGCGCCTCTTGATGCCAATAGACGGGCAATAGATTCACCAATGCCTCGGCTAGCACCCGTTACTAGGGCAATCTTGCCCGTTAAATCAAATAAATCTTTCATCATTACTCCTTATATTTTTAGATATTTTATACGTGTGAGACTCACGGCTATACATATTAGTGGCTAAAGTAATTCGGTTACTCAGCTTGTATGTTTGAGACTATATATTAAAGCCTATATATTCAAGCCTAGACCGCTGAACGCAGACAATCGCTGTCATACACAACAGCGATTATCAAGCACTAATGAGCAAAATACACGTGCTCACCGATTACGCTAGCATACCACCATCTAAGGTGAATGCATGACCGTTCATAAAGGTGCTCTCATCACTGGCAAGCCATGCAATCGCATTAGAAATCTCATCAACGTTTCCTAAGCGACGCAGCGGACTGGCTTTGATGGTTGCTTGCTGCGTACGCTCATCCATAGACGCCATAGTATTGCGTACCATTGGCGTATCGATGAAGCTTGGGCAGACCGCATTAAAACGAATATTGGCGCGAGCATACTCATGGGCTGCTGATTTGGTGAGACCCATAACTCCGTGTTTGGCAGCACTATAGGCTGAAATCATAGGCGCTGAGCGTAGACCTGCAATAGACGCTACGTTAATCACATGACCACCGCCACTCGGTAACATACACTTAACTGCGGCACGCATACAGTGCCAGACGCCTTTTAAATTCACGGCGATATTGCGATCAAACTCTTCATCACTCAGCTCATGCATCGGTGATGGTTTATGATCGATGCCGGCATTGTTTACCACCACGTCTAGACCACCAAGCGTTTCCATGGCAAAATCAAATAACGCGCGCACTTCATCACCGCTGGTCACGTCTACTTTTTTGAAGACAATACTGTTACCAGCATCCTGACCTTGCTGCGCAACAGCAGCGCCCATCTCTTCTGCCATATCTCCGATGACCACTTTTGCGCCGCGACTGGCTAACAACAATGCACTTGCGGCACCAATGCCTGAGGCACCACCCGTGATCAAAACTCGTTTGCCAGCTACATTACTAGCTACGTTTGATGCAATTCCATTTGTATTTGGTGTCATGATCTATCCCTCTACCTTAAGTACTAGTTTGCCGAAGTTTTCACCGTTAAAGAGCATCATAAGCGTATCAGGGAACGTCTCGATACCCTCAACAATATGGTCTTTTACTTTCATATCACCTGACTGAATCCAGCCAGCAATTTCTTTCATAGCGACTGGATATTCTTTGATGTTATCGAAAACCACAATGCCTTCCATACGAGCACGATTGACCAATAATGACAGATAGTTCGATGGACCTTTTACTTCTGTAGTGTTGTTATATTGGCTAATGGCACCGCAAATAACGATACGAGCATGTAGGTTAATTTTGGTCAGCACATCATTTAAGATATCACCGCCAACGTTGTCAAAATAGACGTCAACGCCGTCCGGACAAGTTTTCTTTAATGCCTTTTTTACGTCTTCGTTTTTGTAATCAATCGTCGCATCAAACCCAAGCTCGTCGACTAAGAATTTGCATTTCTCAGCACCACCTGCGATACCAACGACGCGGCAGCCTTTAATCTTGGCAATCTGACCGACCAAGCTACCAACGGCACCAGCAGCACCTGATACCACTACCGTCTCGCCTGCTTTTGGCTGGCCTGTTTTTAGCAAACCGAAATACCCTGTCATACCTGGCATACCAAGTACGCCTAGGTAATAGGACAACGGTGCTAAGTTTGGATCGACTTTGTGCAATCCTGTGCCATCACTGACCGCATATGACTGCACGCCATTATGTCCTGCCACATAATCACCGACTGCAAACTTTTCATGTTTACTCTCGATCACTTCACCGACCGTACCACTGCGCATCACATCGCCAATCTGTACTGGCTCGATATAGGATTTTGCATCATTTAGCCAGCCGCGCATAGCAGGATCGATAGAGATATAGTCAACTCTAATCAGTAATTGACCATCACTGATAGTCGGTACTTCTGTTTCGGTATAATCCCAAGTCTCGGCGCTTGGTGCGCCAACAGGTCTTGCTTTTAGGCGCCATTGTTTGTTTATCGCTGTCATGTCTCTTTCCTTAGAGTTGTTCTTAGAACCAATCCGCTTGCATATCAGTACAAACAGCGTTGGTGTTGGTTAAAATCTCGATATCGCGCTTGATTAATGGCAATTCCCAATCGATAAAATACTTAGCTGCTTGTATTTTGCCCTTATAAAAGTTCTGCTGCTCAGTATCTTGGGTAGTGCTTAGTAGCTGCTCGGCTTTACTGGCTTGGCGAATCCAAATCCAGCTCAGCACGATTGAGGCAAAGATATTCATTAGTGCTTGGGCATTACCTGTAAGCGTTAATGCCTCTTCTGTCTGCAACACTTTGCTTAGATGTACCAGTACTTCGTGCAGATGACCCATATAAGGTGTCAGTTTACCCGCAAGCGCTGCACTCTCAGGTGTGGTAATGCTCTCTAGGTCTTGGGTGATTTCACGCTTTAGGATTTGAATACCTAAGCCACCTTTTTGCCACAACTTACGAAATGACAAATCTAATGCCTGTACACCATTTGTGCCTTCATGAATCGGATTTAGACGATTGTCACGCCAAAACTGCTCAGCATGATATTCACGCGTATAGCCTGCTCCGCCTAGTACTTGAATACCTAAGTCATTGGCTTTTGGGCCATATTCAGATGGCCATGCTTTTAGTACTGGCGTGAGAAGATCTAACAATTCGGTTAGCTCGTTCTTTAGCGTATCATCTTCACAAGTATTGATACGATCGATTAGGTTTGAGCCGTATAGGCATAATGAGATACCACCTTCAGAATAGGCTTTTTGTGCCAGTAGCATGCGTTTTACATCACCATGCTGGATAATTGCAGTGGCATCATCTTCAGGTTTATTATTCGGTGCGATTCGGCCTTGGGTACGGTCTTTGGCATAATCTAGTGAGTACTGATAGCCGCGATAGCCAATCATCGACGCACCAAAACCTACCGCGATACGTGCCTCATTCATCATCTTGAACATATAGCGCAAGCCAAAGTGCTCATCACCAATCAGATAACCATAGCACTCGCCTTCATCACCAAAGCTCAATGCGGTAGAGGTCGCACCTCTATACCCAAGCTTATGAATAAGTCCTGTCAGATGCACATCGTTACGCTCGCCAACAGACAAGTCATCGTTCAAGCGATATTTTGGTACCGCAAATAAAGAAATGCCTTTTACTCCGCCTGGTCCACCCGGGATTTTGGCCAATACCAAATGCACGATATTGTCAGACAATTCATGATCGCCACCCGAGATATAAATTTTGCTACCTTTGACACGGTACGAGCCGTCGTCTTGTTTGACTGCAGTAGTCTTGATATCAGCAAGTGATGAGCCAGCATGTGGCTCGGTCAGCGCCATGGTTCCAGTGAACTCACCTGTTAACATACGCGGCATGAAGGCAGCTTTGATCTCGTCGCTAGCAAAATGCGAGATGACGTTGATTGCTGCGGTGGTCAAAAATGGATAAGCCGTTGTCGACGGGTTGGCTGCCATAAAGTAGCCTGCCACGGCAGTCATGACGGTTTCAGGCAATTGCATGCCGCCATCTTCGAAACTGTAACGACCGGCGATAAAGCCAGATTCGCGAAAGGCGTCAAAAGCAACTTTGACATCGCTGATCATGCTGACTTTTTTGCCATCGAACTGAGGCTCGTCCTTGTCTGCAATATGATTGTGCGGCAAAAACAAATCGGTTGCGATTTTGTTTGCGGTCTCTAATACTGCGTCAAACGTCTCGCGGCTATGTTCTGAAAACTTTGAGTGCTCGGTGAGTGTCTCAGTACCTAGTACGTCATACAACTGGAACGGTAACTCAAAATCATTGAGGAGGGTATCTGCTGCCATAGTATTCTCGCTAACGAATTAAATGTGGTTATCAATTGATATTAATCTAATTTAACCTGCCTCCGTATTGTCATTTATGACATAATTATGGTCAAATAAGACAGATATGGCGTACACAGTTGGACAAAAACACCAACCAAACGGCTGTTTTGGTACATATATCAATGGAGAATTAGTGACTGATGCCTTACTTCAAACCTTTTAAAATGATTATCCTCGGCTTCGATGGCGTACTTGGTAGTGTCCTCTCTGGCGCATTGGATTTATTTTCGTTTACAGGCGTCAGCTGGCAACGGTTCTCAAATGAGTCTGTAGAGCCTCGGTTTAACGTGCAGATAGCAAGTCTAGGCGGCGGGGATATCAGATGTAGTAACCGTTTGATCATGCAAGCTCACTGCGATATTCAAGATGTGACAGAGTGCGATTTATTGCTCGTCCCTACTATTGGAGATTCTATTGACAAAGTATTGACGCAAAACAGCGAGCTGCTACCACACCTAGTGCGGCTTGCAAATACCAATGCTGATATTGCGAGTAATTGTAGCGGGGCGTTTTTTTTGGCAAAGGCAGGATTATTGGATCACAAAGTAGCCACTACTCACTGGGGCTACGCCAACAAGTTTAAGACAGATTTCCCACTGGTCGATTTGCAAGAAAACCAGTTTGTCACGCAGTCAAGAAGTCAGTCGAGTACACAATCAGGCAATATATTCTGTGCGGCAGGTGGTAGTGCTTTTTATGACCTAGGACTTTTATTAATAGAGCGTTACTGTGGCCGTGAGATGTCTACGCAAGTAGCAAAGACCCAAATTATCGATAGTAAAAGAGGCAGTCAAAACAGCTATACCAATGTGACTTTGCATAAACCACATTCGGATCATTTGATTAAACAAGTCCAAGACTACATAGAAGAAAACTTCCGCCAACCGTTACAGATCAGTAGCCTAGCTGCCATGATAAACATCACACCGCGGACGTTGAACAGACGCTTTCAGTCTTGCGTCGCGATGCGACCGATTGAGTATATTCAAGCTGTCAGAATCGAGCAGGCCAAACGCTTACTAGAGTTGGGCGACGTCTCGATAAAATCACTGGCCTATCAAGTTGGTTATGAGGACATCTCGTCATTTACCCGGCTATTCAAACGTGCAACAGAGCTCACTCCTAAGGAGTATCAAGATAAGTTTTCACGGTTGGCGATTTAGTAATGCTAATGATTATTGGTTTAAAGTTAGTAGTTAGAGACTAATGCCCAATACTTAGCACTTAGCACTTAGCACTTAGTGCTTAGCGCTCAAGGGCTCAAGGGCTCAAGGGCTAAGTAGGCTGCCACAAGCCCTCTACATGAATAGCGTCAGCCTTGATAGTTGGATAGTCGCTAAATACCAGCTGATAGCCACCATCTGTATCAGGGTTGAGCTGGCACGTGGCACCAAGTGGGAAGCTGTGCTTTTGACCGATATGACCAAAACGCATACCACTATAAACCGGCAATCCTGTTAGTTCATGCAATTGGCGAATGACTGTAGCAACATCATAGCGCTTGTCATAACTGTCCTCGCCTGCACCAGACAACGCCCCAAGTACAATCGCTTGTTGGTGTTTAAAGGCACCTGCTAGGTACAAGTCATACAACATACGCTCAATACGATATGCCTGTTCCCCCACGTCTTCTAAGAACACAATACCACCATCAATGCGAGGCAGATACTCACTACCTGCCAATGCAGATACCACGCTCAAATTACCACCCCAGATAGTACCTGTTATTGGTTTTGGCTCACCACTTGCTAAGATGCTAGGCAAATTTTGACTGGTCAAAGATGCGTCTTGTATGCTGATGGTTAAGCGAGGATTGATTAGCGCTTCGGCAAACTGCCGACAACTGACATGGTCGGGCGCTGATTTGCCAAACTCACTATAGAGCATGGGGGCCGCCAGCGAGCTCATTGACCCTTTTGCCAGTAATGCACACTGAAGAGCTGTCACATCGCTAAACCCTGCGAGTATCGTGCCGCGCTCTTTTGTGATACGACCAAGTGTCACCCAGTCAACCATGGGCAATAGTCGCATCGCACCGTAACCACCGCGGACACCAAGTAGGAGTTTTGGTGCCGCTATCGCACCAGTGGCGATATTCTGAAAGTCACTTGCCCGCTGGGAGTCCGTACCCGAAAAGCGCAAATACTGACGATTGGTAATGGCAGGATTGTTCACTTTAAACCCCGCACAAGCCATACGATCCAATGCCAATTGGTTACGATCGTCACTGCCGCCCACATTGGAGCTGGCAAAAATCCGTGTCTCAATAGTTGGGGTAATACAGCGCGTTTGGGTTGATGACGACTGTGAGGGTAATGATGAGTGCTCACCCGATAGTGCCATTGGTAAATCGTCTTTGGTCAGCTGCGATATATTATTAACATCGGCAGTACTCGCGGCAAGTACTTGAGAGATGCCTTGAGTCGCTAATGCAACTGTGCCCGCACCGATACCCACGTGACGCAAAAACTGCCGGCGGTTTAGTCTGGCGCTGATACTAGTCACTAGTTTTGAGCGCTCATTTCTAGCTAATAGAGTGTTTGAACCCATACGTTACTACTGCCTATATACTTTTATTTTTGTTGTTTATCTATGCTGAGCGATTTTGTACTGATATATATTTATCGCAAGACATACTTATGTCCATACCCGTTACTATAGTCGTGCGCTCATATTGTAACGTATCTCACCAGCAGACAAGTTGCCCAACCTTTACCTATATTTACTTTTTCGCTACCGAGACACACAATATAGGTTGATTGAATTTGTTACTGTAAATACGAATTCATCGAAAATAAAAAAAGGCAAAATTTATGTTTAATAAAAAAACGAACAAAGATAAAGCGCTTGACTCTAATTTGGAATATTTACTTAGTAAAGAAAGCAAACTAAAAGAAAAGCTAGAAGACAGCGGATACCTTGAACCTTTTAGTGATGATCTAATGCTATTTATGAGTCTTGTCAAAGACTATTACAAAGGTGACTACCGTAAGATTCCTTTTAAAACCATTTCAGCTGGCGTTGTTGGTGCGATATATACGCTAAACCCAATTGATTTGATTCCTGATTCTATTCCATTCATCGGTCATATCGATGATGCACTGGTACTTAGATTTTGCTTAAAACAAGCCAAAAAAGATCTGCAAAAATACAAAGAATGGAAACAAGAACAATCAGATGCCAAAGCTAAGTCAGAAGCCAAAAAAGATGCCGATAAAAATAGTGACGACAAGGCTATTACTGATAAAGAAACTAACAGTGATAAGAAAGATGGCGACAAGAAAGACAGTGATGAAAACAGCGCCGACCTAAAAAAAGCATCATAGCCATTAATTAACTAATCCAAGTAATCAATCGATCAAGTTTTATGACACATTAAATGCCAATAAAACTGTATTATCGAACAAGCTGATAAACCAAAGCCACGACCGTTCATTTAAGATTCGGTCGTGGCTTTTTGCTGTCAGCCCATCTACTGGCATGCTTTAATCAGGGACATCGTATCTCGCTTTTTCTGGATTGAGTCCGAACGAATAGACAAAGGTTGCCACCAAACTATTGATAATAATAAAAGGTAAATCAATCGAAGCATGACCAAGTGCATAACGACCAATCAACCACGAAACAATGAGCATAATGATAAAAAACCCACCCAAATATGCCAAAATAGCAGGGTGCTTTAGATTGTAGGGCTGTTCAGGTGTCGGCTGTTTTTCTAATACATAGGTTCTTATCGCCCAGCCCGCTGCATAAGAAAACCCGCCTAACATGACATAACTGAAAAAATTCATATTACTTAACTCTAATGGTATGACTGTTTATAGCGAAATACAGTTTTAAGATACGATCTAAAAATACTGTATTTTATCAATAATGCTGATGGAAACCATTTTAGATACTCTCATTGACATTATCGATAATAATATCAGCATGGGGATTACCTAAAATATCCGTATTGATATCATCACACTCTACTCGGTAGATAGTGTTGGCACCTCGGTAAATATAAGACAAGTACTCACTGTCCAACAGCGGGTCGATATTTGCATAGGAGGGCTTGACATGGGCCAGTACCAGCACTCGATCAGGACGACCGATAACCGCATCAACGTTGTCAGGATCAATAGAGAAGAACTGCGGTATATCGGTATTGTCAATCACCTCTAATGTCTCAGGATTATCCCAAACACGTTTGGCTGTGGCCGGCTCTTTCATCTGCATCACCCAAGCGCCTTCTTGTTGGCTAACCTTTATCTGGGCAGGCTCGTCTTGGCTCACGGTATAGCAACCCTCAAAGACAGACAGGTCTGTCGCAACCTCACTATCTGCTTGAGTACTGCTATCATTACAAGCACTCAAAAAGAGCGCGCTACTGGCAGTCACACTGAGCATCAGATACGTCAGTCTTTTATAAGAAATGTTTGAGCGTAAGGACATAATAGGGTTACCCTGCAGTTATGTGTTAGAAGCTGTCTTTGAGCGAATCATTATTGCATAATCATCAAAGCGACGTTGTCAAAGCAATATCAAGGAGCCATCTAGAACCAGTCATATATAGCTGGTCATCTATAACTAGTTATCTACAACTTAGTTTCGCTACTTTTTGCTACGGCGCTTGTGTGTGATGTTGCTGGCAGTACGCTAATGTTATTTTAACAGAAAACAATCAGGTTACTATTATGTTGTGAGTAGACAGAAGGGTTTTGCGATTTTGTGCGTGGTGATTGCCCCTATTTATTATAGATTTGCTATACTCACAACGTCAGCACTTGGTACATATAGCATGAACAAGATGCTTTAGCACAATGCTATGCCCATCCTTTATCAGGTCAATATTCTTTTATGTCAGACAACGGTAGTAACCCTATGCCATCCATCACAGACAATGCAACCAATCCACTAGCCGCCAAAGCAAATACCACTGTCGCCTATACTGATGGTGCCTGCAAAGGCAATCCTGGCGCTGGCGGTTGGGGCGCGCATCTTATATTCAGTGATGGCAATACACAAGACCTATATGGCGGCGATACCGAAACCACCAACAACCGCATGGAGCTAATGGGTGCGATACAGGCCCTGACGCATAGTCCACATGAGCAGATGCTTGAGATTTGGACAGACTCCAGTTATGTCCAAAAAGGCATCACCGAATGGATTGAAGGTTGGAAGAAAAAAGGCTGGAAAACAGCCAGCAAAAAGCCCGTCGCGAACAAAGACCTATGGCAGCAACTAGATAAACTGTGCCAGATGCGCGATGTGAGTTGGCACTGGGTCAAGGGTCATGCTGGACATGCAGGTAACGAAAAAGCAGATGAGCTGGCAAATTTAGGAGTCACATCAAATAGCGGTCATACAGCAATAACTGAGTCAGACAGCACTAAAAAAAAAGACCACGTGACGTCTGATAAGACCCAGAACTCATCTAATGATGATTGGCTGAAGTTCGACCCATTGGGTTTAGATATGGCAGACGATGAGTATGAAGAAGAAATATTAGAGGATGATTCGCAGGTTCATGACTCCCATCAAGCTACTACCAGCACTACCACAAATAAAGATGATCGCGCGCTGGCTACGCATCATCACAGCAATATCAACACCAATACCCCGATGATTACCAATGATATACCAGAGGTCAAAACATCTATGACTGATACCACCATAAATAGCGAAACGATGAGTATAGATCCTGATACTCCTAAGTTTGATGGGGATACGAGCCGTGCCAACCCTCATTTCAAACCGCTGCTACCAGAACCAATACATCGTCATGAGGCAGATCGCCAGCTCATTATGGATACGGAGACCACAGGACTTGATGCCCTAAAAGGTGACCGAGTCATTGAGGTGGGTATTGTAGAGATGGTTGGACGTAAATTCACTGGTGAGAAACTACACGTCTACATCAACCCGCAGCGGGGCATGGATGAAGAAGTCATTCGTATTCATGGTATCTCTGAGGCATTCTTGACCGATAAGCCTACTTTTGATCAAGTGGCACAGGCCTTATATGATTTCATGGATGGCGCTGAGATTATCGCTCATAACGCCACGTTTGATATGAACTTCTTAAATATGGAGTTTGCGAAAGTTGGTTTGAATGACTTTGCCAATCGGGTACAAGTCACTGACTCTTTGGTCATAGCAAAGCAGCAATACCCAGGGCAAAAAAACACCCTAGATGCCCTAGTGCGTCGCCTAAACGTTGGCAAGCAAGACCGTACCTTTCACGGCGCCTTACTGGATTCAGAGATTTTAGCCGAAGTGTATTTGGCAATGACAGGTGGACAGGTCACCCTCGCCATTGAAGAGGACACTCAAGCAGATGGTGGACAGACCGCTCATGCAAATTTTGCTGATTTGGCAAATTTATTGCTAGCATCATCTACAGACGAGACCGCCAATCAAAGCTGGTATAGCGCTTTGGCAGAAGACTACCCTGCACTCAACGCCAATCTCTAACTGATGTCTAGTTGACGTTTGGCAGCTGATGGTCGTTAACTCAGCGCAAACAAATATAGGCAGTCAAGTGCCGAAGCACGATGCATACTGTAAACAAAATTGTCTAATATTCTGTTGCCGTCGACTGACTCCACATCGACAATTGTACAATATAGTCTTGATTATTATTAAATAAAACGTTAAAACATCACTAACAACTATTTTATAATTCGAATTTATACCATTGTTATTCTCATCAGTACATTATGGAAAAATACTTATGGACCAGTCTGCGCAAATGAAATTAACCGCCCCTACGCTTAGTGTTACTGATTTTAATCTACCCTCCCTTCATTTGTTGCATGATGAGGTTGTCGCCACACTTAAGGATACTGAGATTCACTTAAGTGAGTTCAACGACGATAACAGTCAAGCCCCTTTATTATTAGACTCTATTGGTGTCCTAAAACAGCTGTCCCGTATTTTTAAACTGATCTCTTTGGTCGGTGCAGAGCTGTTGAACGATGCCATCGTTGATGGTCTACAGCGTCTTTATGATAGTGGCGATAATAATGATGTCGATCTAATCATGGATCTATCAGAAGCCATCATGACGTTGGATCGCTATATCGAGTTTGTCCTACTAACTGAATCGGTAGAGCCGACTTTATTATTACCCGTGGTCAACAAGCTTAATGCTCACGGGCAGAAACCGCCTATGGTGGTCGAAGACTTTGCTGCCTTTGGCAGCAGTAGCGTCATTATCGCCAATCCGGAACAAAATTTCGAACCGCTCAGCTCACTTAATTTGGATACAGAACTACTCACTGATGCGTATCGCAGTGGTCTTGGAGTAGCGCTACTGAATCAAGATGGCGATATCGATGCCAACGAGCAGCAAAGACTCGATGCGATGAGCGCTGCCTGTGCATTGATAGCGTCACAGACCAATAGTTTATTTTGGCAAGCAGCGACGACTGCTGTTACTGATCTTGCAGCGGTTATGCCATTAAGTTTGAGCCAAAAACATACGTTGATATATTTAGAGCAGCAATTTCACAGCTATTTACCAGTGATGGACACACGCTTTGCTGATTTGGTTAGCTTTGCCTGCCAGCGTGATAGCGCAGCGGCACAGCACTTGCGTGAGCAGTATGCAAGTAACCATTTAGAAGGTACTCAGCTTGATGAAATGAAGCGTTTCTTGTTTGGTCCCAATCGCGCGCTTACCGATACCTTAAATACTATTATTCAAACGCAGATTGGTTCGATCAAAGAAAATGTGGACAGCTATGCACGTGGTGACTCGATCAATCCAATCGATATGCATACCGCACAGATAATCGAAGCTTTGACTGAGCTTAGCTCAGCGCTACGTCTGCTTGGACTCTCAAATGCTGCCAACAGTCTTAGCACCGCAGCAGACGCTGTCAGTCATTGGCAAGCGCCGTCACCAGATGATTTTGACCATTTATTATTGGCATTAATGCATGCAGAGAACGCAGCCATTGCCATGGCAGAGATGCATACACCAGGGGCGATTTATCTACCGCTAAACAACCCTCACATCTCATTGCATCAGCTCAATACAGCCAACGATACGTTGATACAAGAGAGTCGTACTGCTATCGCAAGTGTCGAGCAAGCCATCAATGACTACTTGGCAGAGCCTGAGCGTGATATGTTAAATATTCAAAACGTCCCTGGCATGATGCGTCAAGTCGCAGGTGCAGTACGCTTCTTACAGCTGCCTACTCCTGCTAGTATGCTGAGTCAATTGGCTAACTATATCGAGCAACGTATAGAAAGCGAACGACGCATTGAAGACAGCACATTGGCCTGCATCGCTGATGTCATTATGGCCGTCGATCATCATTTAGATGGCTTTGAGAATAACCGTCCTGTTAGCAAGCAAGCCCTTGATATTGGTCAGCAAAGCCTGAGCCACTTACTTGCTGCGTGATAAAGTGGTCTGAATGTCATGGTTATAACGTTACCGCCATGACATTTATCTTAACTATCATCGATAAGATCATTTACTTTAAATAAGTCTGTATCTAAGCCGATGCAGGTTTATCTCAAACTGTTTGGAAAACTTTATGGCACATGCTTTCGTACTGAGTGGCGACACTGTTCTATGTCGTCAAATGCCAGATGGCTGGTGGCCGTGGCAAATTGAACTGCCCTCAAGTCGCAATAACTCAGATGAGCCTGGTTATCATGTTGGTCATGTCACGCTACACGAAAGCCTGTCGCCGCATCATTGGCTGTCCAACAGTACTGCTGATAACGAAGACGCTCAAACCTTTACTGCCCAAGCAACCACTGCCATGACTTATGATTATGCAGTCGCGCACGGCGTAACGCTGCCTATCATCGCTGAAAGCAGTGATAGTGTATTTGTTCCTTATCGCCAGCTGATGACTCATTTGCCAGTTGCTTTGTCAGATCAGATTAGCCAAGCCATACAATTATTGGGCTGGCAAGCAGATACACGATTTTGTAGTCGCTGTGCTAGCCCTACGGTGCATGCCAACCAAGGCGAACGTGCTATGGTTTGCCCTGTATGTAGGCTGCGCCAGTATCCTCGCGTACAGCCGTGCGTCATTACTGCCATTACTCGCCCAAACCCAGTGACCGGCGAGCTACAAATCCTATTGGCTCATCACCATCGCCATGGACAGCAAAAACTGCCACCCATGTATGGTTTGATCGCAGGATTCGTAGAAGTTGGAGAGAGTCTAGAGCATGCAGTCGTCCGCGAAGTGGCAGAAGAGGTGCATATTAGCGTTTCAGACATCCGCTATGTGAGCAGTCAACCATGGCCGTTTCCCTCCAACTTAATGCTAGGGTTTCGCGCGTCTTATGCCGATGGTGATATCATCATTCAAGAAGAAGAGTTATCACATGCTGACTTTTTTGATCTATCTAATCTACCCAGAATCCCGCCAAAAGGTAGCATCGCTCGAGATTTGATCGATCAAATTGCTACCGAGCAAGGCGTCTTACTATTAGATTAGAATGCGCTGGTATCAGCGTGATGCTACATTATATTGAGAGTTTTGTAGTGGCTCATGCATTGCGCAAGCCTACACGCTGATACTGCCATTCTACCAGTCTAGGTATCAACAATCCTGCAATCACAATCGCCATGCCTAACAATTGCAAAGCAGTCACTTGCTGACCATAAGCAAACGCGGTGAGCGCGGCAAATACGGGTACAAAATTGAAAAATAAAGAGGCATTGGTAGCGCCTACTTGCTTAACACCAGAAATCCATAGTAGATAACCACCAACCGTACCAAAGATACCAATGAACATCAGGTCACCAAAGACACTGCGACTGATCGCTAGGCTCTCTTGCATAGGATGGACATCTGCGCTAAACAATACCATAAGTGAGATCACCCCAAGCCCTGATAACATACCAACCAAAGTATAAGGAATCATTGGCATCCAGCGACTGATACCTTGGGTTAGATAGGTATATAGACTCCAGCACAACATGCCCAAAAAGATAATTTGATCACCATGATTGAACTCAAACCCTAATAGTTTGGCAAATGCGCCATCGGTCAGTACTAGTAATACCCCAGAGAGACAGACCACCAAACTAAACAATGCGCCTCTCGTAGGGAACTGACGCTGTGCCACAGAACCAATCAAAGAAGTAACCAACGGGCTCAGCGCCATAATCAAGGCGCCGTTGTTGGCATTGGTCTGCGCCAGGCCTGTGAATAGCCCCAAGTTTAAGCCGCCAACACCGATGATAGAGACACCAATCGCCCATGCCCATTGTTTTGGTGTGAGCGTTGGCAGTGGCATGTGCTTGTATTTTGCATAGAGGTACAGACATACCGAGGCAATACCAAAACGCCATACGACCAAAGTCAAGGCATTGACCTCATTCAAAGCGTGTTTGCCAACGGGAAAACTTGCGCCCCAAAAGAACGTGCACAGTAGCAAACACAATACGGCGGTGGTATTCGCTGAACGGCTCATATGACTTCCAAAAAACTTGCGAAAAGATAAGCACCAGTGTATATATTTTAAATACGGTATAAACAAGCAATAACGAGAGCATAGATTCCGAATATGAAATTTAACTACTCCCTTGACGATATGCGCAGCTTTTGTGCGGTTGTACGCTATGGCAGCTTTCGCCAAGCCTCAGTGATGCTTGATATGCCACTATCCACCTTGAGCCGCCGCATTGCCAAATTAGAGACCGATCTGGGACTGAGGTTGCTCAATCGTGATGCACATCGTGTCCAGCTAACCCATGCAGGGCAACAATATTATAAAAGCAGTGCTCATCTCTTTGACGAGCTAGAAAATATCGCATCTTGCTTGCTACAAGATAAAGATCAAGCTAAAGGTACCATCAGAATCAGCGCCCCTGTCAACTTTGGTAGTGATATTTTAGCGCCGCATTTCAACGCCTTTTTGAAGCAATATCCAGATATCAACTTAGATTTACGTTTGTCCAATCAAACCATTGATATTGATGCGCAGGCAATTGATATTGCTTTTCGTATTGGTGAGCATAGTGCCGACCACTGGATTGGACGACAGTTGACCCATATTCGTTTTATGATTTGTGCCGCTAGCAATATCGATGTGTCTGATATTCAAGTGCCTAGCGATTTGGCGAAGTATCCTACGGTACTGTGCACGCCTATGTCGACTTGGCATCTACAACATCGTATGACTGGAGAAGTACACACCTACCAGCCCATGAACGATGTACGTCTAAGGGTTGATAATATCAGCCTATTAACTGGAGCTATTGCTGATGGTATCGGTCTAGGCTTTATTCCTGATTATGATGCAAATCCTTTGATCAACTCAGGCAGTTTGCAATGGGTACTGCCTGAATGGAATAATCAGCCAAGAGGCTGCCAGATGCTCTATCGTGACCGTGATAACATGCCTCATCGTATGCATTTATTAATTGATTTTATCCTCAAACGTTTTGGCAAATAAGTGCTACGCAAACACTCGTTTTGTAATACCTATTAGCATTATTAGGTTTGAGCCGATGGCATCAAATTGTCATCGTTAGGTTTGGGCTTATACTTTTTGAGGATGCTGTGGCTTTAAGGCAGTGCTGTTTTTTTAGTAATGCTATTTTTTTAATGTTGCTATCTTGGTATTTGATCATGATGTTTTACGACTGCAAATATGTTAATCTTTTGCGGCGCAAGACAAGAGCGATTATTATAGATTGTGTAGATAAACCGTATAGATAGACTGGTTAGCTATTAAACGTATGATACTGCTAGTTAGACCTGTGATATGTCTATAGCACATCCGACAAGTCACTACTTATCTAACTATTGATCCCTATCAATGACACTACTGACAATGACTGACATTAAGGCCAGTAATACCATGTCTCAGACCGACGACTATCCACAAGCAGCATCACGTGTCACTAAAAATGCTGAGCAGACACGTTTGACAGACTTACCGATTTTGTTTAAATCACTACATATCGATACCCTGCCCGCTGATATACAGACAAGAATTGCACGCGTGGATGCTTGTCTACCGCAAACACAATGCGGACTTTGTGAGCATCCAGACGGTTGCCTGCCGTATGCAGCTGCTATCGTATTAGAGGGTGAGCCGTACAACAAATGCGTGCCTGGTGGTCAGCCGGTGACTGACGCGATCGCTCAGACGATTGGGATAGACACTCAGAGCAATACCCTTAGCGCTGCACCATCACAGTGGCCAGTAGATATGACATCTGGTCGTCCAACAGAGGTTCGTGCGGTGATTCGTGAGGACGACTGTATCGGCTGCACCAAGTGCATCCCAGCGTGCCCAGTCGATGCTATTGTCGGTACGGGCAAACATATGCATACGATTTTTACCGATTTATGCACGGGCTGCGAGCTGTGTATCGCACCCTGCCCTGTCGACTGCATCGATTTGGTCACGATTGATCGCGAAATATCTGAACCTGAAAGACTGGCCGAACAAGAAGATTTGAGGCAGCGCTACCACACGCATCTCAAACGTGTGACAGAGCAATTGGCTGATACCAGCAATAGCAGACCTGTGGTGAGTATGGTCGAAGCCAAACTGAATAATGCAGCGAGCCAGTCTCTAAACATTAGCGAAGCACAAGCAAAAAATACCATTGCAGCTGCCAAACTACGTACCAAAATCAAAAAGTTAGAGAAACAGCTTAGCGTCCGTGCTAATGATAAAAAGCAAGTAGAGCTTGAGGCGCTACAAGCAGAGCTAGACTCATTGCAAATAGCCTTGTGATTACGTGATTGATACCTTAATGAGTAATATAACTGGTCTTACTGTCATATAATTTTGCATACTCACTTCATTAGATAATAGCCATAACACCATGAGTAAAACGGTCAAACATAAGACAGCTGATACCCCACCTTCACGGCGAATGCCCAACCGCGATGTGCGTCCATTCTTCGAAAAGTTAGAAGCGGCCATCGATGAGCCCGTCACTGAACTGCATTATAAAAGTAACTTTGAGCTGCTGATTGCGGTCATTTTATCCGCACAGGCTACCGATGTGAGCGTTAATATTGCCACTCAGCAACTATATCCTGTGGCAAATACACCTGAGGCGATACTCGCGCTAGGTGAAGAGGGTCTCAAATCTTATATCAAAAATATTGGTTTATATAATGCCAAGGCCAAAAACGTCATCAAAACCTGCCGCGATTTGATTGAGAAATTCAATAGCACCGTCCCTGATAATCGCAAAGATTTAGAATCACTAGCCGGCGTTGGACGTAAAACCGCCAATGTGGTGTTGAACACCGCTTTTGGTCAACCTACTATGGCGGTTGATACGCATATTTTTCGGATGGGTAATCGTACCGGTCTTGCTACTGGTAAAAACGTGCTAATCGTCGAAAATAAGCTGGTTGAACGTATACCCGATGACTTCATAGTTGACGCCCATCATTATCTTATTTTACACGGGCGTTATACCTGTCAAGCACGCACACCCAAATGCGGTGCTTGCCCTGTCTATGAGGAGTGCATGTTCAAAGACAAAGCTAAATTTTTAGAACTATAATGACCATTGATTGTTTGCCGTTTGATCACTGTGTTTTACTTTTATGGACCGATAAAGTATTGATGGTGTGATGACATGTCATGATATGGTGTGACAAGCTGCCATAATACGATAGCTGTACTTTATAAGAGATACTTTTAAATAAGGGTGCCACATGCGTACGATTACCGCGCTAGTGTTCGATGATTTTGAGACCTTGGATTTATTCGGACCCGTTGAGATGTTTGGGAGCTTGCCTGAGCATTATCGTATCCAATTTACCTCAATGGCTGGTGGCATCATCCGCAGTAAGCATGACGTACCTATGCAAACAGTCGCTGTCAGCGAATTAGCCTGTCAGACGGATATTGTTTTGGTACCAGGCGGGTTTGGTACACGCCAGCTAGTCTACGATTCATCCTTTTTGCAAACGCTAACAACTCTCACTGATGAGGCTGATTGGGTACTGAGCGTCTGTACTGGTAGCGCCTTGTTGGCAAAAAGCGGTGTGTTAAATGGCAAGCGAGCAACCTCTAATAAAATGGCATGGCAATGGGTGACTTGTCAGTCGGATCAAGTGAATTGGATCAAGCAAGTACGCTGGGTCATTGATGGTAAGTTTTATACCTCATCAGGGGTTAGCGCAGGCATGGATATGGCACTTGGTTTTATCGCTGATAGACATGGCATCGATAAAGCCTACCAAGTGGCGCAACATACTGAATTTCGTTGGCAAGAAAATAGCGACATTGATGACTTTTACCGCCCTTAATCCATCACCAGTTACCTCACAACACCATACATTGCTAGAGTTTTACCTCGATACACGGTAAAATATGCTAATTTTTTGATTCGTTTTCGTCTTTCATTTTTCTATACATTTAATAATGACTGAGTTTGTCGACTACAGTCCCTGCAATTAAGCGACCCCATTATGCGTGAATACAACTTATTTACCTCAGAATCTGTGAGCGAAGGTCATCCTGATAAAATGGCTGACCAAATATCAGACGCTATCCTCGATGCTATCTTACGTGAAGACCTACATGCCCGCGTAGCTTGCGAAACTTTAGTAAAAACAGGAGCGGTCATCCTTGCTGGCGAAATCACCACAACAGCAAACATCGATTTAGAGCGTCTGGTTCGTGATACGGTTAATGGTATTGGCTATCATCATTCAGATTTAGGGTTTGATGGCGAGACTTGTGCCGTCATCAACATGCTGGGCAAGCAGTCTCCTGAGATCGCTCAAGGTGTCGATCGTAGCGATCCTGAAGAGCAAGGTGCAGGCGATCAGGGCTTAATGTTCGGTTATGCCAGTAATGAAACTGACGTATTGATGCCCGCCCCTATCGAATACGCTCACCGTCTGATGGAGCGTCAGTCTGAGCTGCGCCGTGCAGGCGATCTGCCTTGGTTGCGCCCCGATGCTAAAGCACAGGTCACTCTAAAATACGATGGCAATCGTCCTGTCGCTATCGATGCAGTCGTTCTATCGACACAGCATGACCCAAGTATCTCGCAATCAGATCTACAAGAAGCGGTGATGGAATCTATTATCAAGCAAGTACTACCAGCCGATCTGTTACATGCTGGTACACGCTATCATATCAACCCAACAGGCAAATTTGTGATTGGTGGTCCTGTGGGTGATGCGGGTCTAACGGGTCGTAAAATCATTGTTGATACATACGGCGGTATGGCACGTCATGGTGGCGGTGCATTCAGTGGTAAAGATCCTTCAAAAGTAGATCGCAGCGCCGCTTATGCGGTACGTTATGTGGCGAAAAACATCGTCGCCGCTGGTCTTGCTGATCGCTGTGAGATACAAGTCAGTTACGCCATTGGTGTGGCTGAGCCAACCTCTATCTCAGTCAATACTTTTGGGACGAATAAAATCAGCAACGATGAGATCATCCGCCTGATTCGTACCCATTTTGACTTGCGCCCATATGGCATCACTCGTATGTTGAACTTACTACAACCTATGTATCAGCAAACGTCTACCTTTGGACATTTTGGTCGTCAAGGCTCAGAGACTGCCTTTACGTGGGAAAAAACAGACAAAGCTGACATCTTAAAAGCTGACGCTGGATTATAAGCGTTACTGCTTTAGAGTCTTTATAACCCATTTTATATACTAAAAATTACCGACACTTATTACTAGGAGCAGCTTATGTCTCAAGACAATATTCAAGATGGTAACACTCAAGACGGCACTGTCGAAATCACTCCTGAAATGCAGGCGTTTTATCAGCGTGCTGACGCCATTATTGGCATTGCAAACAGTCAATTAGGCCCTGATGCTCATTCAGGACAAGTAGGCGCTTCTCTATTGTATGCAGCTGCTCGCTATAGCGCATCAGTTGCTTCTATCGGCTTTGTTAAAGGCGATGATTTTGCCAAAGAAAAAGACGATATTGTTGAGTTTTATGTTAAACAGTATCGCCAGATGCTAAGCGACAACTTGACAGATTATGCGCAAAACTTCGATAAGTATGTGCAGTTAAACCAAGATGATAAGCCAGCTGAATAAGTAGATCTTATCCTCTTAGGAACTTATATCTAAGCATGGCAGCAGTAACCGTCTTTATCAAATAAAAACCCAAGCTCATTAGGCTTGGGTTTTTTGTGAAAGATTATTGAGTAGACAGCTATAGATTGGCTATTATACGATTTAGCAGTCGCACTATATAATTCATAGGCGATAACAGGACGCTATTGGACGACATAAACAAGGAATTAGCCTCATGCAACACAACCTACCTCAATTACTACTCTTAGCATTCGTTAACCCGTTTAAATCATCATGGCTTATTTTGTCCCTCGCTCTTACATCGGTACTAATACTAACAGGTTGTAGCTATACTCCTGATAGCGTTACTCCTATTCAGTCAGGCACGAATAATATTGAGAATACGCTTACCCAGTGTCCAGCTTCTACCTCTAACAACACCATGTGCACCATGCAATATGAGCCTATCTGCGTGAAGACTCAAACAGGCTCAGTGATAAGCTACCGTACTGCGGGTAATGCTTGTTCGGCATGCAACCTACCTGAAACCATCGGTTATACAGAAGGCGAGTGTCATTAACCATTAGGGCATTATTAGTAGCAGCATCTACTCAAGCACACATAAAAATACCCAACTGTCATAAGCTGGGTATTTTTATGACGGCGAAGACTAATGGCACCATTAACATTAAAACATTCGATCTAAGAATTAAACTTCTTTTTCGATGGCTGGTGGTCCTTTTAACAACTCTTCGTCACGGAACTCATTGGCAGAGTTGTGCTCTGCTGACTCTTCGGTAGTGAACCACTGCTGATTGCGATACAGTATCAAACGATCTCGGCTCAGGCCACGTAATAAAGAATACATCATCACGACGATTACAATAGCGAATGGGAAACCTGAGACAATAGAGGCAGCTTGTAGTGCACTCAAACCCCCTGCTGCTAATAATACTGCAGCGATAACGCCCTCAGAGCCTGCCCAAAATAAACGCTGGATTTTTGGCGGGTTGGTATCGCCACCTGAGGTCAACATATCGATAACGAAACTGGCTGAATCTGATGATGTAACAAACCATAATACAATCATTATTACGATAAGCAAATTGACCGCGCCCGTTAGCGGATAAGACTCCATCAACTTAAAGATAGCACTACCTGTATCTGCTTGTACCGCCTCGATAAGTCCTGGACTAGCAATACTGGGATCTGCTGCTGCCATAAGTTCCATATTTACTGCAGCACCACCAAATGCGGTAAACCATAAAAATAAAATCGTGACAGGGATGAACAACACTCCCAATATGAACTCACGAATGGTGCGTCCTCGAGAGATACGTGCAATAAATACCCCAACGAATGGTGACCAGCTGATCCACCATGCCCAATAAAATATCGTCCAAGAGGACTGCCAGTTTTCTTCGCCCTTATAAGACTCTGTCCAAAGACCTAACGGTACAATTTGATGCAAATAATTACCAATATTCTCTATCAGACTATTAAAAATAAATTGAGTTGGTCCAAAAATAATCACAAAACTCAGTAATATGATAGTGAATAATATATTAATATCACTTAGGCGTTTGATACCTTTATCAAGTCCTACAAACAGAGACAACCCTGCTAGCATCGTGATAATACCTATCAAGATAATCTGCACCGTAATACTATTAGGAATACCAAATAAGGTCTCAAGACCTGAATTGATCTGTAGGACACCAAGACCTAACGTCGTGACCACCCCAAACATCGTACCGAATACTGCTAGTGTATCTACCGTATGACCCCAACCACCGTAGATCTTTTTACCCAACATTGGATACAAGGTTGAGCGTATCGCCAGTGGTAAGCCTACCCGGTAATGGAAATATGCCAGTGATAGCGCGACCATGCCATAAAGCCCCCATACATGAAAACAGTAATGAAGGAACGAGATGTTCATCGCTTGTTTTGCTGCAGCAACAGTTTCTGGTTCTCCTAATGGTGGCGCCATAAAGTGATACAGTGGCTCAGCGGTACCCCAATAGAGCAGGCCAATACCAATACCTGCCGAAAACAACATACCAACCCAAGAAACAAGATTGTACGCAGGTCTCTCATTTTGATGACCAAGCCTGATATCGCCATAACGGCTAAATATCATATAAATACTCATGGCCAATGTTAAATTGACCACGACAATAAAGAACCAGCCAAAGCGCAAAGAAACAAATGCTTTTGCTTGATTAAATACTATTTCTGCTTGCTCGTTGAATAACGCGCCAAAGATAATAAAAGCAAGTATCAATATTGCTGACGTCAAAAATACAGGTTTGCTTACCCGCGGAAAAGGGCCTACTCGGCCAACTTTTACATGATCCATAGGTATTCCCCAAAAAAAAGTGCGTAACCATACCAAGGTATGAGCCAATTATCAAATATAACACTCAAAAAACAGTCGCTAATGTATAGGTATGGTACCGACACTTTGGTAGCTGTTTTAACCACAGTTCATTTATTCTAAATAGTCCTCATTTATAGAGTCCAATAAAGAAGCCCCAATTTATCAAATTGGGGCTTCTTTGAACAAACTGAATAACAACTTTAGTGCTTAGTCACCTTTTACGATCTTAGGTGGACCTTTTAGTAAATGCTCATCGACGAACTCGTTAGCAGAGTTATGATCTGCTGACTCATCTGTGATAAATCGCTGCTGCGCACGGTACAAAATCAAACGATCTCGGCTAAGTCCGCGCAGTAACGCATACATAATGACAAATATCACTAGAGCAAACGGTAAGCCTGCGACAATAGCCGCCGCCTGTAGGGCAGAAAGTCCACCAGCTGCTAACAATATAGCAGCAATAATGCCTTCTGTCGTTGCCCAAAACAAGCGCTGGATTTTTGGTGGATTGGTATCACCACCAGCCGTCAGCATATCGATAACAAAACTGGCCGAATCCGATGACGTCACAAACCATAGCATGATCATAACCACAATCAATAGCGTGATAGGTTTTGCCAACGGATAGTATTCAACCAATTTAAAGATGGCACTACCACTGTCTGCTTGTACCGCTTCAACCAACCCTGGGCTAATACCTGTCACAGCAGAAGCAAGTTCCATGTGAATAGCAACGCCGCCAAAAGTCGTAAACCAGAAGAACAAGATAAGCATTGGGATTAACAATACCCCAAGCGTAAATTCACGAATGGTACGACCACGAGAAATACGGGCGATAAAGATACCAACAAATGGTGCCCAGCTAACCCACCATGCCCAGTAGAATACTGTCCAGCCGCTCTGCCAATCGGTTTCACTGTAAGACTCACCCCATGTACCTAGTGGTACAATCGCAGTCAGATAATTACCGATGTTTTCGATGAAGCTATCGAAGATAAAGAGCGTTGGTCCTAAAATGACCATAAACGCGAGCAATACAACTGTAAAACCGATGTTGATGTCACTAAGGCGCTTGATACCTTTGTCCAGTCCCATCATAACGGAAGCCGCTGCTAGCGCTGTGATGAAAGCGATCAGACCAAACTGTACTGTCAGACTATTTGGCGTACCAAATAGCTTTTCTAGTCCAGAGTTGATCTGCATGACGCCAAGTCCGAGTGAGGTAACTACCCCAAACATCGTACCGAACACGGCCAAGATATCAACAGTATGACCCCATCGACCATAAATTCTTTTGCCCAGTAAAGGATACAAAGTAGAGCGAATCGATAACGGCAGACCGCGGCGGAAATGGAAATATGCCAACGATAGCGCTACGATCGTATAGATCGCCCAAGCATGTAGTCCCCAATGCATGAACGAGATATTCATCGCTTGCTTAGCTGCTTCTACTGTCTCAGCCTCACCCAATGGCGGTGCCATAAAGTGATATAGCGGCTCCGCTGTACCCCAATATACTAGGCCAATACCAATACCTGCGGAGAACAACATGCCAATCCAAGAAAACAGATTGTACTGTGGTCGTTCCGTTTGGTTACCAAGCCTAATGTCACCATAACGACTCATCGCCAAGTAAATACAAAGTATAAGCGCGACGTTGACCAATATAATAAATAGCCAACCGAACTTATCAGTAATAAAGTTCTGCAAAAAACTAAAGACAGCCCCTGCTGTTTCGGTGAAAAGCGCACCGAAAATAATAAATCCAACAATCAACAGTGACGATGTAATAAACACAGGTTTGCTCACCCGTGGAAAAGGCCCTAATCTACCTACTTTTACTTCTTCCATGTGCAAGTCTCAAAATTCAAGGAATATTACCTTAACAAAATAGGCTTTAACTATCAATCAATTACAAAATAAAACTTGATAAAGCCTCTCGTTTATCCTAAATGATTTTATGCTTATTTTAGAATAACTACATAAAATCATGATAATAAGTTATCTGATTCAGTGACTATTTAGGCATTAACCTGAGTAATTGCCCGCCATCACCATCCTCCAGCGCCCACACTTGCCCATCGACTGCCATCACACTACGAATACGCTCGCCCATATCATAACGATAACGCTCAGTAGCACTATTATCTTCATCGACACTCACTACGATGAGCGCTTTTGACGACAAACCACTGATTAAGAAATTACCTTGCAATGCTGGGAAGTCATTATGGCTACCAGCGGTATATAGACTTAGTGAAGATGGTGAGATAACAGGCGTCCATGTGATTTTAGGCATCTCGAACTCAGGACGAGTATCATGGTCTGGGATTGGTGTCCCTGAATAATTGCGACCATTTGAGACAATAGGCCAGCCGTAATTCTTCCCTTTTTCAATCAGATTAAATTCATCACCACCCTTTGGTCCCATCTCGTTAGCCCAAAGCCTGCCATTTTCATCGAACCTGATGCCGAGCACATTGCGATTGCCCATTGTCCAGAACTGAGAGGCAATATTATTGCTGTCACTGACAAATGGATTGTCCTTTGGCACAGAACCATCAGCATGAAGCCTAATGATTTTACCCAAATTCATACTCATATCTTGTGCTGGTTCTTTGTCTTGGCGTTCGCCTGAGCTGATATATAGATAGCGTCCATCTGGTGAAAATAGCAATCGATGACTATAATGCCCTTGTCCTGTCACTTTTGGAAACTGCTCCCAAATGGGCGTGATGGATTGCAGCATGGGTGCGTTAGTACCTAGTCCCGCGAGCGTCGCCTTGATAACTTTTGCGCCAAATGTATTGCTCTCGCTTCCCATCCCCGCTTCCGCGTAGCTCAAATACACCGCATTAGAAGTCGCAAAATCTGGTGCTAGTATAATGTCTCCTAACCCACCTTGCCCACCATAAGCAACTTCAGGTACGCCTCCGACCTGTGTTTTGCTACCTGTTGCGGTATCCACAATGAATAACTCGCCTGTTTTTTGGGTGACCAGTAGCTGTGGCGATTTGTTGGTGGTACTGGGTAGTGCGGTCATGGCCCAAGGCTCATCAAAGCTAGCCACTGACTTTGTTGTAAACTCAGGCTTTTCTAGACTGACCTGAGCATCGCTTACCTGCATATCCGCTTTGGGCACTTGCACTTCTTTATACTCTGTCACCTTGTTGCTGGTGTTTACTGTTGAAGAGTTAGAGCAAGCTGCAGTGCTGAACAGTAAAGCTGCGATTACTAGTGGCAATACTAAAGGTTTATTAATACGCTCGATATGAGTTGTCATTGTTTTTCCTCTTTATTCGGTTTGCACTTATATTGCTAGTCATTTATTTATAGCACAGTCCTGATAGTTAAGAGAGATTTAAAACGTAAAAGAATCGTAGCGCAAAATAATTGTCTAAACGAAAAACCCCTTACCTACGATTGTAGATAAGGGGTTGATTTAGCGTATATAGTAAGGTCAAACAGACATTAACGATAAAGTGGTTAGCTCATTCTTAGCTTATCAAAAGTTAATTTGTCATCGGCACCCACATCGACTTTGATGATGTCACCCGCGACAAAATCACCTGCTAATAGTTTCAATGACAATGGGTTCTCGATCTCTTGTTGAATGGCACGTTTGAGTGGACGCGCACCATAAACAGGATCGTAACCGACTGCCACGAGCTTATTCATGGCATCTGCTGACAGCTCAATATCCATCTCACGCTCTTGGATACGCTGACGCAAGCGATCTAATTGAATATCGGCAATACCTGCCATCTGTGACATACCAAGCGGATGGAAGACCACAATTTCATCAATACGGTTGACGAACTCTGGACGGAAATGCTGCCCAACCGAATCCATCACTTCTGCCTTGATATCATCGTAGCTCTCACCTACCATCTCTTGAATCTTATGTGACCCTAAGTTACTGGTCATGATAATCACGGTGTTTTTGAAGTCTATCACCCGTCCTTGTGAGTCAGTCAAGCGACCATCGTCCAATACTTGCAGTAAGATATTAAACACATCAGGATGGGCTTTCTCCACTTCATCAAAGAGTATAACGCTATATGGCTTACGGCGTACCGCTTCCGTCAATGTACCGCCCTCTTCGTAACCGACATAGCCTGGAGGCGCACCAACTAGACGGCTGACACTGTGTTTTTCCATATATTCACTCATGTCGATACGTACTATCGCCTCTTCAGAGTCAAATAGGAAGTTTGCCAGTGATTTGGTGAGCTCAGTTTTACCAACACCCGTAGGTCCCAAGAACAAGAACGAACCAGAAGGACGATTGGGGTCAGACAAGCCCGCACGGCTACGACGTACCGCGTTTGCAACGGCTTCGACCGCTTCGTTCTGACCGATGACACGCTCATGGAGCTTTTCTTCCATGGCTATCATCTTATCACGCTCGCCTTGCATCATTTTGCTGACTGGAATACCCGTTGCCGCTGCCACGACTTCTGCGATTTCGTTGTCTGTTACCTTATTCCGTAGTAATTTGACACCGCTACCTTCACCTGTCTGCTCTTTTTGCTCAGCCAAGTCAGACTCATGGATACGACGCTCAAGCTGCGGAATAGTTTCGTATTGCAGCTTACTCATGGTCTCGTAGTCGCCTTCACGGCTAGCTTTGTCATAGGCGATACGGGCTTTGTCCAGCTCGTCTTTGAGCTGCTGACTGCCTTTGACCAACGCCTTCTCTGCTTGCCAAACCTCATTAAGATCAGCATACTCTTTTTCCAATTCAGCTATTTGTGCATCGAGCACTTTACGCTCGGCTTGCGCGCCAGCATCTTCTTCATTTTTGAGTACTTCGCGCTGCATCTTTAGCTGGATGAGGCGGCTATCAAGCTTACCTAGTGACTCAGGCTTGCTGTCCATCTCCATACGCAGACGACTGGCTGCTTCATCAATCAAGTCAATCGCCTTATCTGGCAACTTGCGATCGGTGATATAGCGATGACTCATACGTGCTGCTGCGATGATGGCACTGTCTTGAATATCGACGCCGTGATGCAGCTCGTAACGCTCTTTTAGACCGCGTAATATCGCGATGGTATCTTCGACCGTTGGCTCATCAACCAAAACCTTTTGAAAACGACGCTCAAGAGCAGCATCTTTTTCGATGTACTTACGGTACTCGTCCAGCGTCGTAGCTCCAACACAATGCAGCTCACCGCGTGCCAGTGCTGGCTTTAGCATATTACCTGCATCCATCGCGCCTTCTGATTTGCCCGCACCGACCATCGTATGTAGCTCATCGATGAACAAGATGACGTTACCTTCTTGCTTCGCTAAGTCACTCAATACGCTTTTGAGGCGCTCTTCGAATTCGCCGCGGAATTTCGCCCCAGCAATGAGCGCCCCTAGATCTAACGACAGCACTTCTTTGCGGCGCAGACCCTCTGGCACGTCACCATTAATGATTTTTTGTGCCAATCCTTCTACGATGGCGGTTTTACCAACACCTGGTTCACCGATGAGTACAGGGTTGTTTTTGGTACGGCGCGACAGTACCTGAATAGTACGGCGAATCTCTTCGTCACGACCGATTACTGGATCAAGTTTACCCAGCTCTGCTTGTTCAGTCAGATTGATCGTATATTTATTGAGTGCATCGCGCTGATCTTCTGCGTTTTGGTTATTGACCGTATCATCACCGCGTAGCTGCTCAATGACCGCTTTTAGTTTGCTAGCCGTTACGCCGGCACTTTCAAATATCTTTTTGGTTTCGCCTTGCTCAGCGAGTGCCAACATCACCCATTCAGTCGCGATAAAATCATCGCCTTCTTTTTGAGCCTGACGATCTGCCAAGTTCAAGATTTTAACCGAGTTTGGGTTTAGATTGACGTCACCTGTCGGTTCCGAAATAGTCGCCTGATTGTCTAATGCCTTGGCAACGCCATTTTTTAGCGCTGGAATAGAAGCACCCGCTTGCTGACAGATAGATAAATTAGACTCATCTTGCAGTAGTACGCCAAGCAAATGCACAGGATCGATACCGGTATGATCGCGACCTAACGCTAGGCTCTGTGCTTCTTGAATGGCGGACTGCAGTTTTTGAGTGAATTTCTCAAATCTCATATGTATATCCTTTTATAATTCGTATTATCAGAGGTCGTTTTAGACGCTAGCGCCCTCTGTTATCTGTCATTTATATAAGGTATATATACAATTATTTCAAGACAGTTACGCCATAAAACCTTACTAAAAACAATGATATTTAAAATAGGGAAAAACTATCCTTTATAAAGCATCAATTTATACTTACATCTTATAATTATCATAAACTTAAACCGTTTACTCAACAATTTCAATCACCGTACCAACCTTAACGGCTGCCATAATGGTATCCATCTCGTCATTGGTAACCGCGATACAACCATCAGTCCAATCGCGGCTTTGGTTCAACCAGCTCAAATGTCCAAAGCCATTCATTTGTCCATGAATCATGATATCGCCGCCTGGGCTAACGCCTAGCGAATTTGCATGTGCTTTGTCCGCAGCATTTGGATAGCTAATATGAATAGAGCGATGCGCAATAGAGTTCTCATTTTTATAATCTAATGTATAGACCCCAACTGGCGTACGCTGGTCACCTTCCTGTTGCTTATGACCTGTTGGACTGCCCCCAAGGGCAATACGATACGACCTAATAACTTTACCATCGCTCATCAGTTTTAAGATACGGTCTGATTTATCGACGAAGACTCGATCAATCACTATAGAAGAAGGAATGGGGTTTTTGGGTTTTGAGGTACTTTTGGCATAAGCAATGGCGCTGGTGCTCGAAAAGAAAATGAGGCTAATACTGATGAATGTCAGCAACCATTGCGAATATGATTCGCTTAATTGGTAAGATTTTTTGCAAAAAAATGACATGAAACTTGATCCTTATTATCAACTCTCAAGAGTAATTAATAATACTGTATCAAAGAGTCATGCCATATTATGTAGATCAATTTTGTGTGAAAATAATGAAAGCAACGAGAGCTAGACCATACGAATGGCACCATCTAAGCGAATGACTTCACCATTTAGATAGGCATTATCAATAATATGAGTCACCAATTTGGCAAACTCATTGGGAGCGCCCAAACGTTTAGGATAAGGTACGCCCGCCTCCAACTGTTCGCGGGCTTTTTCTGGAATAGATTCCATCATCGGCGTAGCGAAGACACCCGGTGCGATAGTCATCACGCGAATCCCATGACGAGCCAGCTCGCGAGCAAGTGGCAACGTTAATCCAACCACCCCTGCCTTGGACGATGAGTAACTGGCTTGGCCCACTTGACCATCAAAGGCGGCGATAGAGGCCGTATTGATAATAATACCTTGATCCGCATTTTTTCCTACATGGTTCTTTTCTGCATTGGCATCTGCAGTGCTGTCATTAGCCAAACGCTTGGCGATACTCGCTGCGACCAAACGGGCAACATTGAATGAACCGACCAAGTTGATATTGACCCCGCGGCTAAATGCCTCAAGATCTGCTGGATTGTTGTCACGATCCAGCAGCTTTTGTACGACTACGATGCCCGCACAGTTGATTGAGCCTTGTAAGCCGCCAAAAGCTGACTCTGCCATCTCAACCGCTAATTGCACTTCATCACCGTTGGTGATATCACAACGCACAAAACGTGCACTATCACCTAGCTCAGTGACCAATGCTTGCCCTGCTGACTCATTCAGGTCAGCGATGACGACGTTACCACCTTGATCGACAATCACCCGAGCCACTGACTCGCCCAAACCTGATGCACCGCCTGTGACCAAAAAGCTGTTTTGTTTAACTTGCATGATTATTCCTTTAGATTTTGCTTCTTATTAGATATTTTTCTATTAAATTTATGGATGCTTTATCAACTTATTTATGCAGCAGACAGACTACGTAGCAAAAAGCGTTGAATCTTACCACTTGGCGTTTTGGGCAGTTCTGTCACAAACTCAACCTCACGCGGATACGCATGAGTAGATAAGCGTTTGCGTACCAACTCTTGGATTTCTTTGGCAATCTCATCGCTGCCTTCCACACCGTCTTTTAGCACCACATAAGACTTGATGGTATGACCACGCACTTCATCCGGCACGCCCACGGCCGCAGATTCTGCAACGGCGTCATGCTCTAATACGGTGTTTTCGACATCCGTAGGCCCTACGCGATAACCTGCGGTAATAATAATGTCATCATCACGGCCTGAGAACCAGTAGCTACCGTCACTATGACGCTCGACCACATCGCCTGTTAGATAGTAATCCTCTACAAAGGCTTGTTTTTCATTCCAGCTATAACCACGGAAATAGAACGCAGGCGACTGACTGACCACAACTGCTAGCTGTCCTTGCTCACCATCTGGCAGTACAGTCATATCGTCATCTAATACCACTAACGTATGACCTGGTAGTGCCATTCCCATTGACCCCACTGGAGACTCGTGCGTTAACGCATGATGCGCACAGCAAGTCATACCTGTTTCTGTTTGCCCATATTGATCTTTTACTTGGCAGTTTAGATAGGTTTCGACCCAGTTGACGACTTCGGTATTCAGCGTCTCCCCTGCTGAGTTGGCACAGCGCAAAGACAGCTTAGCATTGGCATCATTATGAGCACTTTCATCAACATTGTCGAAAACGCCGCTGGATTTCATCATGCGAAATGCGGTGGGTGAAGAGGCCAAGTTGGTAATCTTGTGACGCACCATAAAATCACGGGTATTGGTCGCATCAAATCCTGCTTCATTAAAATAAGTGGTGATACCCAATAGAAGAGGTCCTGTGATCGCGTAGTACAAGCCATATGCCCAGCCAGGATCTGCCATGTTCCAATACTGGTCATCGTCGCGTAGATCAATGGCATAACGCATATATAGGTAAAAAGCAGGTAATGCCGCTAACGGAACGCTGACGCCTTTTGATTTACCGACTGTACCTGAGGTAAACATTTGCAAAAATGGCGCATCAGTATCGAGCGTGACTGCCTCTATCATCTGCGGTTGTGCTGCCATAGACTGGCTGTAGTGGTCGTCACCCCATGTTTGAGCGTCTTCCGCACTGCCGACCAATACCATCTTGGTTTGCGCGGCTAAGTCTTCAAACTTGCTGCGGTTCTCTAGATTGGTAAAAACAACTTTGGTGTCAGCCTTATCCATGCGGTATTTGATTGAATCATAGCCAAATGCGGTAAATAGCGGCTGATATACGGCTCCGATGCGCCATGTTGCCAACACAACGGTTAGCAGCTCGGGCGTGCGCGGTAGCATCGTCGCTACCTTGTCGCCCGCTTTTACTCCATACGACTGTAGCAAGTTAGCGATTTGGGCACTTGCTTTATCAAGCTCACCAAAACTCATGCGCGTTATGTTGCCCGCGGTATCTTCGTGTACTAGCGCGGCATTGTCAGCGCGGCCATCACGTATGTGACGACCACAACAAGCCATATAAGCATTTAAACGATCGTCCACATGCTCGCCAAATATTTCTGACAGCAGTGCATTCATATCAAAATTGTTATAGTAATCGGTATAGTTTTTTGGTGTGAAATTGGTGTCTGTATCAATATTCGTCGGAGTTTGAGTGGTGGTGTTCATAAGCTAATCCTTTAGCAATAGCAGGTAACTGTTAAAATAGTATGTATGATTGCAAAATGGTCACATCCTATAGACCGTTTTATACGTTCGTATTTATCATGCTCTATTAGTAACGCATTTTTACTCTTATTTCAATACATAACGTATCATTTTTATTTTATATAGATAAAATTTAACCATAACTCATTATTATTAATGAGCTATGGTCTAGTGCTAAATACCTCAATAATTATAGGTTGTAGCTATTTTTGAACCCTTTAGCTCGAAGCCTTCAGAAAGACATTGATACTGCAATATTAAGGCTTGAGCACCCGTATCTAAATACTTATCTATAAATGGCAATACTTAAACGGCAGCACTCAGCAAACCTAACAATGCTTTTTCTTCGCAGCTTTGGTACTTTTTCGTTCGGGCGCGACGCGCTTGCTTATAGCGCTCAAAGAACTGCCCTGCTAAAAAACGCTGAATAACAATAGGATGAATATAAGAGGCGCGGCATACGGTCGGCGTGTTGCCCAGCTCTGCTGCCACACTTTTTACCATATCAACGACTAACTGCTGACGCTCAGCACTTTCTGGAGCACTTGCCAATATGCTCGCGCCTGCGGACGTTTGCAGCTCGTCATATAGGTAGCTTGCTGCAAGCACACTTGCCATCCACGTGCGAAAATCCTTTGCACTGTATAGCTTACTCTCACAATCTGTACCGCATGTATGCATGCGCAGATATTCGTTGATGTCGCTACTATCAACGACTTGTTTATGTCCGTCATCATCTAAGTATTTGAATATCTGATAACCCGGCAACTCTGAGCAGGCTTGTACGATATCAATCAATCGCTCATCTTGTAGCTCAATGTGATGCTCTTTTGCGCTCTTTCCTACAAAATCAAACGCCAGTCCAGTATCCGTTTCGCTCACATGCTTGCTACGTAGCGTACTCAGACCATAGCTTTTATTTTGCTTGGCATAGCGGCTATTACCGATACGAATCAGTGTCGTCTCAAGTAGTTTGACGATGGCTGCCAGTACATTGGTGCGTGACAGCGACTCGGCCTCTAGATCTATCTCAACTTGTGCGCGTAGGTTAGGTAGCACTTCTGCAAATCCTATCATCGCATCGAATTTGGCTTGGTCACGAATATTATTCCATGAGGGATGATATAAGTATTGCTTACGTGACTTTTCGTCTCGTCCTGTTGATTGCAGATGTCCTTTTTCATCTTGGCATATCCACACCTCCGACCACATGGGCGGTATCACCAACGCATCAAAACGTTGACGCAGCGCTTTGTCTTTGACAGTCTTGCCTGTGGCATCACGATAAGTAAAACCGCGACCCCAGCGTCTACGCTCGTAGCCTGGTTCATCGTCACTCACATAGCGCAAATTAGCACGGCGTGCTAGATGCTCGTAATCGTGTCGCGCATCTTTTGTAATCGCCTGCTGGCTTGCCTTTTCTGTTGCCTTTGTCATAACACTGTATACCTTCGAGAATTCATGGTCTTAGCATAATTAATGAGTGTTTTTTTTGCTGTTTATTTGGCACAGACAAAGTGTAATGCTGTGTAAAATAGGGTTTTTAGAATGGTAGCTTAAACCTCATTTAAAATATGACACAAAAAAAACGCCATGCATAAAATACTTGGCGTTTTTTTTGATATCGCTATAACTTAGAGCTTACTATTTACCATATACACATAAGTAAGCGGTTTCGACATCTACTTTTACTTGGAACTTTTGATTGGCTTCAACCGTGAATTGCTCACCAGCATTAAACGTTTGCCACTCATCACTCTCTGGTAACTTGACAGTTAATGCACCGCTTACCACGCTCATGGTTTCAAATTCGCTGGTGCCAAACTCATACTCACCACTTTCCATAACACCGACTGTCGCAGGCTTGGTCGCTGTTTGAAAGGCGATAGAAGTCACTTTATCATCAAAATAGTTATTAACGCTTGGCATAATTTTCCTTAATTAAATGTGGGTAGATATATTAAACAGTTATGAATATCTCGATTCTGCTTTATAGTCCTGCTTTTAGACTGGCTTCGATAAATTGATCAAGATCACCATCTAGCACAGCACCAGTATTGAAGGTTTCAACACCAGTGCGCAAGTCTTTGATACGAGAGTCATCGAGCACGTATGAGCGAATTTGACTGCCCCAGCCGACGTCAGACTTACCATCTTCGACCGCTTGCTGTGACTCCATACGTTTTTGCATCTCAAGCTCATAGAGCTTAGCACGTAGCATTTTCATTGCGGTGGCTTTATTGCCATGTTGACTACGCCCATTCTGACAGGTTACTACCACGCCCGACGGCTCATGGGTAATACGTACCGCAGAATCTGTGGTGTTTACGTGCTGACCACCTGCGCCAGATGAACGATAGGTATCGATACGCAAATCAGCTGGATTGATATCAATCTCGACATTGTCGTCAATCTCAGGCGAGACGAACACCGCAGCAAACGAGGTATGACGACCATTATTACTATCAAATGGTGACTTACGTACCAAACGATGGACGCCAATTTCGGTGCGCAACCAACCAAAGGCATAATCGCCTTTGATCTCAATCGTCGCCGACTTGATACCAGCCACACTACCTGATGACACTTCAATCACATCCACTTTGAAGCCATGCGCTTCCGCCCAGCGTGTATACATACGCAGTAGCATTTCTGCCCAATCTTGTGCTTCAGTGCCGCCACTGCCCGATTGGATATCCAAGTAGCAGTTATTTGGATCCATCTCACCGCTGAACATTCGGCGGAACTCTAGATCAGCCACGCGTTTCTCAGCGCTATCTAGCTCGCTCTGCACGTCAGCTAGCAGTGACTCATCTTCTGCTTCGACAGCCAGCTCTAGCATAGCAGTGGCATCCTCTAGTGTGGTTTCAAGAGAGACCACCACATCGATGACACCATCAAGGTGACTCTTTTCTTTATTAATTTTGGTCGCGCGCTCTGGATCATTCCAAAGCTCGGGGTTTTCTAGCTCTAGATTGACTTCTTCTAAGCGTTCTTGCTTACCATCGAAGTCAAAGATACCTCCGCAAGTCCTGCCCACGCTCGGATAAGTCTTTGATCTGTTCTTGATACGGATTAATTTCCATAAATTTTCCTGTTTCTTCTAAAAAATAAATAACGAATACGGCGCTATTTTAAGTGAGATTAAGTATAAATAATTGGCTAATTATCATTATTGTTAGTATTTCTGTTATATCTAAACCAAACCCTCTACAAAGACCAATCCTCTACTGCCCAGCGATGTGCCAAGGCGTGAGCATGTAACGCATCATCAGGCGATACACAAACAGCCACATCAGCCCATTCGAGCAGTGGAATATCGTTTTTGGAATCTGAATAGGCGTATGTTTTTTCAAAGGTGATGCCAGCAGCTTGTTTATTATTCAGCCATTTATCTAGATGGTATATTTTGCCTGCTTGAAAGTTTGGTTTGTCAGTGAGCTTACCTGTATAGCGATCATCTTTAATCTCAAGCGGCGTTGCCAATACATTGGCAGCTTCAATACCAAAACGCTTGGCAATGGCGGATACCACAAAGTCATTGGTCGCAGAAATAATCACCACATGGTGCCCTTGCTCGATATGCTGACACAATACTTCCATCGCTTTTGGACGAATATTTGGCTCGATTTCGCTCTTGATATAATCTTCTCTTAACTCATCAAGTCGATCAAGCGGTAGACTGCTCAAAAATTGCGCGACAAACTCATTGTATTCTGTTGCGTCTAGCGTGCCCTCTATATAATCATTATAAAATTTCTGATTGGCAGTTCGATACTGAGCCTCATCGACCAGGTCATGCTTGACGATATATTCGCCCCAGAGATAATCGCTATCGACATCGAGTAACGTATGATCTAAATCAAATAACGCCAGTTGCTTTTGTTGTTTTTGTGCTGGATCTACCTGCATAGTGAGACCTTATCGTTAATTGCGAAAAAATATGAGTGATTTGATAAAAGTGATCTAATAAAAAGTACAAGAAATGAGGGTGGTCATTGACTAAGAATGACAGCATCAAGCAAACCCAGCTGCCACTCCATGATCTTTTTTAGAGTTTGCTTCGTCTATATAGACTGGTTCTGTCTGTCTTTAGTCAGGCATTGCCACTTCTGTCAGTCCTGTTTTGAACTTCTGGCAACGCTCAGCATAATGTAGCGCTGACATTTTTAGCATAGCAGCTTGCTCATCGGTTAGTGTTTTGACAACTTTTGCAGGCGCGCCCATCACCAGAGAGTTATCTGGAATGACCTGCCCTTCAGTAACCAAGGCCTTTGCCCCTATGAGGCAGTTTTTACCAATCTTGACATTATTGAGCACCACGGCACCAATACCAATAAGACTGTTATCACCAATCTCACAGCCATGTAGCATCGCCAGATGGCCGATGGTAACATAATTGCCAACTGTGACCTTTATGCCTGCATCGGTATGAATCACACTGTTTTCTTGAACATTACTATAATCACCGATATGAATGCGATCATTGTCACCGCGTATCACAGCACCAAACCAAACATTGGCTTGATGACCCAGATACACATCACCCATCACTTGCGCTGAATCTGCTACCCAACCATTGAATGGTGCGGCAAACTCAGGGGTTTTGTCCAAATACTGATAAATCATAACGACTCCTTGTTATCTTCATTATTGTTATAACAAACGATCATAAAAATTGAGTATATCGCTGCGCTGTTCATTGTGGCAAAGCCAACTGCTAAAATCCAGCGCTATTAATGGCTGATGAATATCAATGTTATTGAAGATGGTGCAAAGTTACTTTTTTATGCTTAGGCTATTTTACTCAGTCTGTATTCCTCATAAAAACTCAACTTTCCTTTATGTAATGACTATTAATCCAAAGAATCGGCTAGCCATACTCGTCTATTTTATATATAATACGCAAAATCTGTGCCTAAGCGAGCGGACATGATGCAAGTTACCTATTCACTATCTAGTGGGTTTTGTAGTTTTCATCAATAATGTCTTCTCGCTTTTTTGTGGAAAATTTTTGTGTATCGCCCTTTTATTATCTTTATGTGACAGTCGTCAGATGCCGTAAATAAAAGGATACGGAGCAATATATTGACTAGCGAAACATGATGGCACTCACCAATAATAGCGGAGGCAATCCTTGAATTCATCAGCAGAAACACAAGCAATTTTGGCACTAGCAGACGGTACAATTTTTCGTGGTGTCAGTATAGGCAGCCTAGGTCATCGTGTTGGTGAGGTCGTATTTAATACCGCCATGACAGGATACCAAGAAATCCTAACTGACCCAAGTTATGCACGCCAGCTGGTGACCCTAACTTATCCGCATATCGGCAACACGGGTACCAACGCTGAGGACACCGAGTCCGGCAATGGTCACAAAGTATGGGCAGAAGGCCTAATCATCCGTGACGCCACAATGGTCACTTCTAACTTTCGAAACTCAGAATCTGTAAGCGACTATCTACAGCGTAATGAGACCGTTGCTATCGCTGAGATTGACACGCGTCAGTTGACACGCCTGTTACGTGATAAGGGTGCGCAAAGTGGCTGTATCATGACCGCATCAGATGGCGAGACTATCAGCACTGATGATGAGCAAAAAGCAATTGAGTTGGCTCAAGGCTTTGCTGGTCTAAAAGGTATGGATCTAGCAAAAGAGTGCTGCACGACAGACAGCTTTGAATGGACAGCAGGCACATGGGATCTATCAGATACCCTACTCAATCGTGATATCCCTGGTAGCCATGACAGCGGTACGGGCGGCTTCTTTAAACAACTCGGCACCCATGTTGATGCCAAATTCAATGTCGTTGCTTATGACTTCGGTAGCAAAACCAATATCCTACGTATGCTCGTCGACCGTGGCTGCCACGTAACGGTTGTACCAGCACAGACGCCTATCGCAGACGTGCTAGCCATGAACCCAGATGGTATTTTCTTATCAAACGGCCCTGGTGATCCTGCTGCATGTGATTATGCAATCGATAGCGTGCGTCACATTATCGAAGAGACTGATGTACCAACGTTTGGTATTTGCTTAGGTCATCAGCTGATTGGTCTTGCCAGCGGTGCAAATACTATCAAGATGAAAACGGGCCATCATGGTGCCAACCATCCCGTACAAGACTTGGCGACTGGCACAGTGATGATCACCAGTCAAAACCATGGTTTTGCGGTTGATGAAGACACGCTACCTGACAATGTCAAATCGACTCATCGCTCACTATTTGACGGCACCAACCAAGGTATCGAGCTGACCAACAAACCTGTATTTAGCTTCCAAGGTCACCCAGAAGCCAGCCCAGGCCCACATGACTGCGCGCCATTGTTTGATAAGTTTGCTGAGATGATGGAAGCGGCTAAATAGTGATAAATTCTATCAAAAGTGGTTTTGTGATTGGACTATTAACGATTGGTTTGGTGGCATGTACTACTACCAAACCAACTGTTGACCATTCTAACCTACAAACTCAGCAGAAACTGACTCTGCCTAATACTGAGGTAACAGGCAAGCCAGAATTGAGCTTTGAAAATAAAAAAGAGCTGTTAGCAGAGAAAATTAGACTTGCTGATTTTTCTATCAGGGCTATAAACGATCCTAACTTTGTTAATTCTTTACTATCTGATGATATTAATTCAAAAGAAGAAAAGCAGTGCGTTTTCAGTAATATTGATAGAGAGGCTTTTTATGACCTCTCTAATTATATGATAGAAGATTTAGTAGCTAAAAACTCCGAATATATTGATTTATATTTAGACAAACTAGATTTGCTAATTTCTATCGCTGATATTTTTTATAACGCTCCAAATGCAATTGAGTTTGATGAGGAACATCTATCAGCTTCTCCTGCACTAGATCTTCTCACGAAGAAAGATGCTTTAATATTTCAAGATATGATTGTAGATGAACGCTATAAAGACTTACTAATTATAGTAGGTCAGCCGGTCAAAGAAGATAATCTTATTTTCGACTCCGCTCCAATGAAGTTTTTATTGCTGGGTGGCGCTGTAGGTGACTCTGAAAAGAGATGTAGACTTGCGCGCTAAATATTATCAAATAAATTATTTTTGAAGATATTACGATTTTGGATTAAAACATAGCACCCTAAAGATCAGACATATTACTCAATACTTTATAAATCTAAACCGCCAAAATAGGACTTAAAAATATTATGCCAAAACGTACCGACATAAAAAGCATTCTTATCATTGGCGCAGGCCCCATCGTCATCGGCCAAGCATGTGAGTTTGACTACTCAGGCGCACAGGCGTGTAAAGCACTAAAGGAAGAAGGCTACCGTGTCATCTTGGTCAACTCGAACCCTGCGACTATCATGACCGATCCTGTCATGGCGGATGCCACCTATATCGAGCCGATCACATGGCAGACGGTTGAGCAAATCATTGCCAAAGAGCGTCCTGATGCAATCTTGCCAACCATGGGCGGACAGACCGCGCTCAACTGTGCATTAGACCTAGATAAGCATGGTGTACTGACTAAGTATGACTGCGAGCTGATTGGCGCGACCAAAGACTCAATCGAGATGGCAGAAGATCGCGACTTATTTGACAAAGCGATGAAGCGCATCGGTCTTGAGTGCCCACGCGCTGAAACGGCTGAGACCATGGAAGAAGCCTTTGCTACCCAAGAAAAAATGGGCTATCCGTGTATCATTCGTCCATCATTCACTATGGGCGGTTCAGGTGGCGGTATTGCTTACAACCGCGATGAATTCATCGAGATTTGTGAGCGCGGTTTTGACTTATCACCAAACCATCAATTATTGATTGATGAGTCACTCATCGGTTGGAAAGAATACGAGATGGAAGTGGTTCGTGACAAAAACGACAACTGTATCATCATCTGTGCCATCGAAAACTTTGACCCAATGGGCGTACATACTGGCGACTCAATCACCGTTGCCCCAGCGCAGACATTGACGGATAAAGAATATCAAATCATGCGTAACGCATCACTCGCGGTACTGCGTGAGATCGGTGTAGAAACAGGCGGCTCAAACGTACAGTTCGGTATCAATCCCGATACGGGCCGTATGGTGGTCATCGAGATGAACCCACGCGTATCGCGCTCATCTGCTCTCGCTTCAAAAGCCACTGGTTTCCCGATTGCCAAAATCGCAGCAAAACTAGCGATCGGCTACACGCTAGATGAATTACAAAATGACATCACTGGTGGTAAAACCCCAGCGAGCTTTGAGCCTGCGCTTGATTATGTCGTCACTAAGATACCGCGTTTTAACTTTGAAAAATTCCCACAAGCGGACAATATCCTATCGACGCAGATGAAATCGGTCGGCGAAGTCATGGCGATTGGTCGTAATTTTCAAGAGTCTATGCAAAAAGCCCTACGCGGTATGGAAACAGGTGCGGACGGTTTTGATGAGCAAGTTGATTTATCCAAAGTAAGTGCTGAGAAAGCTCGTAGCGAGATTATCAATCGCTTAACCATTCCAACCCCTGATCGTATCTACTATATCGCTGATGCGTTCCGCGTTGGTATGAGTGTTGACGAGGTGTTTAATTACACCAAAATTGACCCATGGTTCTTGGTACAAATCGAAGACATCGTGAAAACTGAAGACATCGTAAAATCATTGGGTTTTGGCGGGTTAACCGAGAAAAACCTACGTAGCTTTAAACGTAAAGGTTTATCAGATTTGCGTTTGGCTAAATTGCTAGGCGTATCACAAAAGCAATTACGTAAGAAACGCTGGGATTTGAACGTTTATCCCGTCTATAAGCGTGTCGATACCTGTGCTGCAGAATTTGCTACCAGCACCGCTTATATGTACTCAACCTACGATAGCGAATGTGAAGCCAACCCAACCGACAAAAAGAAAATCATGGTTATCGGTGGCGGCCCTAACCGTATCGGCCAAGGTATTGAGTTTGATTACTGCTGTGTACACGCAGCGCTTGCCATGCGTGAAGATGGTTTTGAAACCATCATGGTCAACTGTAACCCTGAAACGGTTTCAACCGATTATGACACTTCTGACCGTCTATACTTTGAGCCAATCACGTTAGAAGACGTGCTAGAAATCGTCCGTATCGAAAACCCAGACGGTGTGATTGTGCAGTTCGGTGGTCAAACGCCATTGAAACTGGCGCGCGCGTTAGAATCTGCGGGCGTAAAAATAATCGGTACGAGTCCTGATGCGATCGACCGCGCTGAAGATCGTGAACGTTTCCAGCACATGATTCAGCAGCTAAACCTAATACAACCTTCAAACGCCTTAGCAACGAGCTTGGAAGACGGCTTGGTTAAAGCAAAAGACGTGGGTTATCCATTGGTTGTACGCCCGTCGTATGTATTAGGTGGCCGCGCGATGGAAATTGTCTATAACGAAGACGAGCTAAGACATTACCTGCGTACCGCGGTACAAGCCTCGAATGAAGCGCCTGTGCTACTAGATCGCTTCTTGGATGACGCCATCGAAGTCGATGTCGACTGTGTATGTGACGGTACTGATGTCGTCATCGGCGGTATCATGCAGCATATCGAACAGGCGGGTGTCCACTCAGGTGACTCAGCATGTTCACTACCGCCGTACTCACTGTCTGACGAGCTGTGTGATGTGATGCGCGCGCAAACAGTTGCAATGGCAAAAGAGCTTGGCGTTGTGGGTCTGATGAACGTTCAGTTTGCTGTCAAAGGCGAAACGGTCTATATCCTAGAAGTGAACCCACGCGCTGCCCGAACCGTACCGTTTGTCTCTAAGTGTATCGGCACCTCATTAGCGCAGGTTGCGGCTCGCTGTATGGCAGGTACGTCACTTAAAGACCAAGGTTTTACGACTGAGATTGTTCCAGCATTTTATGCGGTCAAAGAAGCAGTATTCCCATTTGCTAAGTTCCCTGGTGTTGATCCAATCTTGAGTCCTGAGATGAAATCAACGGGCGAAGTCATGGGCGTGGGCAAGACCTTTGGCGAAGCATTTTACAAGGCCATCATCGGTAGTAACGAGCGTCTGCCAGGTCTACCCACTGAAGGCGAGACCAAGACCGTCTTTATCTCAGTTCGTGATAGTGATAAAGCGCAAATCGCTCCAATCGCTCGTCAGCTGGTAGACTTTGGCTTCAAAATCGTCACAACGACTGGCACGAAAAAGGTACTGAGCGACGCCGGTATCGAATGTCAGCAAATCAACAAGGTCACTGAAGGTCGCCCGCATATCGTTGACGCCTTGAAAAACGGCAAAATTGACCTTATTATCAATACGACTGAAGGCAAGCAGGCACAAGAGGACTCGTTCTCTATCCGCCGTAGTGCGCTACAGGGCAAAGTCTTCTATGTCACGACACTAGGTGCGGCAGATGCTGTTTGTAAATCTTACGCGATTGACTTACCGTTTGATGTCTATAAGTTACAAGATTTGCACGAGCAAGCAAAGTCTATTGGCTAGTTCTATTGACTTGGTAGAATAATTTCAGTAGATTAAGCATAACCATTAGGCTTGCCTAATCGCTCACAAAGGCATCGCTAAATACAACCGAGTGATGCCAGAGAGCGACACCTTTATCATGATAGACCCAAAAGCATAGTGGCAATATTGCGACTATGCTTTTTATTACGTAAGCTTAAGTGTGGCTATGCTTGAATTAAGGTGAGATACACTCATAAATGATAGTCAGCTTACTTATTACGACGTCTTAATTATCATTCTTTTATATTTTATATCCATTGCAACAGCACTGACACCATCTCATTATGAGATGGTGTGGTGTTATTGGTTTAAGGAAAAAACATGCAACGTTACCCAATGACTCCGCAAGGACATGCGGCTTTAGAAGCCGAATTAAAACAGTTAAAAAGTGTTGACCGTCCACGCATCACAGCGTCAATTGCTGAAGCGCGTGAACATGGCGATCTAAAAGAGAACGCTGAATACCATGCTGCTCGCGAGCAACAAGGGTTTTGTGAAGCACGTATTCGTGATATCGAAGCCAAACTTGGTGGCGCTCAAGTCATCGATCCTTCGACACTACCAAAAGAAGGTCGTATCGTCTTTGGCGTGAGTGTCGTGATCGAAAACATGGACACTGAAGAAGAAAAGCAGTACAAAATCGTTGGTGATGATGAGGCTGATTTTAAAGCAGGTAAAATCTCAGTCAACTCACCAATCGCGCGCGGTCTGATTGGTAAGTTTGAAGGCGATGAAGTACGCATCGAAACACCAAAAGGTGTGGTTGAATACGAAGTCATGAAAGTTATCTACGATTAATCATACGCTCTGAATGGCAGGCAATTTAAGCAGTACATTATTAGTTAAGGCTTTATATTGCCAGACAATAAACATTTACTTTGTAAGTAGCCGCTCGATTCAATTGTAGACATTTTTCATCATCATAGATGCGACTGTCGATCTAGTGCGTGTCCTCAATGCAACCCATGTCATAACGAAAAATGACATTACGCATTGATAGCATTTATACCGCTTTGGTTACACAATGCAGCTTTTATACATGATTTGTTTTGGCGCATAATTATTTGAGTTTATGAGTGCGCAATTATTGTGATATTGAGCATCGTTGATATTGAACACAGTCGACGCTACGTCACATCTATGAGCTTTCGAATAAGTTCATACTGCGTTGCTCATTACTCAAGATAATGATGGTCTGATCATAGACACCGGCTATCGTCAGTACTGATACCCTCGTTATTTGGCATACTTTGTGGTGTCAATTGGCGGGGGTTTCGCTTATCTGGGCATTATTTATTGCTGCTTTACTTACTGCTATTTTGTTTATTGATACTGCTAAGGAGTCTATCATGACCATGAGAACTTATATACCAACAGCGCTAACCACCACTGTATCTGCCATATTCGCAGGTACGATACTTGCCGCCTCTTCAGCACATGCTGCGCCTGAAATCGCTATCAGCTCATCTGCAGGCAGTAGCACTACCGTGGTTGAGCAATACTCCAATGGTCAAACAGCCACTATCACGGCAACACCAAACGGCATCACGATGCAAGATGGCATGCCTTATGCGGTGACGCAGGTCACGAACGTGCCACGCTATGTCGTCCGCCAAGGTGCCAACAGCGCAGTCATCACTCAAGGTAGCACGACGGTGACAAGCGTACCCGTCACCAATCGAATGACCAACAGTGTTACTAAAGTAGATGTCATCGCCACACCTATCAATACCGTAACGCAAGTGTTACCTGTTACCAGAGCCACTCAGCTGCCTGTTATAAACGCGCCAGCGACAACCGTCATCACCAATCAACCTACAACGAGTCAAGTAACTACGACTACCTTAGATACCCTGCGGTTGACCCCTACCTTTAGTACCCCTGGTGTCGTAAACGCGAACACCAAAGTGATGAAAATCATGAAAAATGGTACTGGCCGTGAAGTTGCTGTGCCTGCCAATCATATTGCTCCAGGTGATGTCATTGAATATCACACCACCTATACCAATACCACAGCGCAGCCCGTTAATGATATTAATGCTATGATCTCACTCCCTAGCGGCGTGCAGTTGGTATCGTTAAATAGTCCGCTACCGACATTTGCCACCACTGGCGGCGACACCTATCAAACCATCCAGCAAGTTGGCAATACGGTCACCATACAAGAAAATTACTCTGGTCTGAAATGGAACTTGGCAAATCTTAATGCCAATGGCAATCAAACCGTCGTCATACGTGCAAAGGTTCAGTAAGCATCTGCCTCGACTATAGCGTATGTTTTTTATACGTATCGCTCTAAAACAGGTCTTGAATGTTCAAGACCTGTTTTAACATATGACTCTTCTACTATGACCATGGTATAACTGACTCTTAACCCTCTTTCCATAATTTACATCAATCAGTATTGATAATTACACCCATCACCTCCCTCCTAATCCCATTGTCGTATACGACACTATCTGTCGTGTTATTTTATTAATTTTCCTATTAATACAATGACTTAATACATATTTTGGTAAAATAGTCGTTCATTAATTAATTGGTAATAAGCGACTTATGGCAAACATCAATTATGAAAGATTACAGGGCAAACTCAATATTCTGGCCGATGCGGCAAAATACGATGTGTCTTGCTCATCCTCGGCTGGTACGCGCAAAAATCAAGGCGGCGGTTTAGGCGATGCCTCAGCCACTGGTATTTGCCACAGCTATACCGAAGACGGTCGCTGCGTCAGCTTGCTAAAGATTCTGTTTACCAACCACTGCATTTATGACTGTGCGTATTGCACCTCACGTAAAAGCAACGACACCCCGCGTGCGGCTTTTAGTGTCGAAGAGGTCGTGGACTTGACCATGCAGTTTTATCGTCGCAACTATATCGAAGGGTTGTTCCTGAGCTCTGGCATCTTCAAAAATGGCGACTATACGATGGAGCGACTGGTAGAAGTCGCCAAACTCCTACGTACCCGCGAGCGTTTCAACGGTTATATTCATCTAAAAACCATACCAGGCGCGTCAAAGGAACTGCTACTAGAGGCAGGGCTATATGCTGACCGCCTGAGCGTCAATATTGAGATTCCAACCAAATCAGGATTGGCTTTGCTTGCGCCAGAAAAATCACATGACCAGCTCAAAGCACCGATGGAGACAGTAAAAGAAGAAATCATTACCATTCGTGAGAGTCGTAAAACCCACAAAAAAGCACCTAAATTTACGCCTGCAGGTCAGACCAGCCAGATGATTGTCGGGGCTAGTAACGAGACTGACTTGCAAGTGATACAGCTATCAAGTCACTTTTATAAAGCCTACGATCTAAAGCGTGTCTACTATTCAGGCTATGTACCTATGCTCTCTGACAACCGCTTGCCAGCGATTGGGACGCCTGTACCTATGGTACGTGAGAACCGCCTATATCAAGCGGATTGGTTAATGCGTTTTTATGGGTTTGGCGCGCATGAGATTGTAGAGCCAGAGTCACCATTCTTGGATTTAGATTGTGATCCAAAACTGGCTTGGGCGATACGTCATCGCGAGCACTTCCCAGTCAATATTCAGACAGCGACCTATGAGATGATTGTACGTATACCAGGTATCGGTACCAAAACTGCCAAGAAAATTGTGAAGGCGCGTCGGTTCAACCAATTGACCCTACATCATCTAAAAAAGATGGGCGCTGCGGTCAACCGTGCCAAATACTTTATCGCCACCACTGGCAAAAACGAGCATTTGGCTCACTTGACGCGCGATAATTTTCGTCAATATGTACTGGCACAAACACAGACCAAGTTTAAAGATCAACGTAGCGGACAGTTGGCTTTGTTTTAGATAGTGTTTGCTAAAAAAATAGCCTTTCCGCTACGGTATTTATGATGGTTATTTACCATAAAAACTTAGGACCAACCATGTCAGCACTTATACAAAACGACGCTTACGCTATCGGTCAGTTAACGCCTAGTATCGTGCTATATGAACCAAGTTTTGAGGGGTGGCTCAGTGCGGTATTTTATGTCTATGCCAACCGATTGCAAAACGACATTTCATTAAAGCTCACCGCTCAAGACTGTTATGTGCCTTCATTAATAGCGCAAGCGACTAGCGTTGCGATGGATGCAGATAACGCTGAGCGCGTGTTGGTAAAGCTAAATACGTTGCTAGGACGCTCTGGTATGCGCAATCTTTTATGGGGGTTCTTGTCGGAGAAGGATGATATCGGTACGACGTTGTTTCGTGTGGTCAAGTATGCCATCGATTACCCTAGCCGTCAGATCATGCAAGATTTAGGTCATTTAGACGTTCTGGAGTTAGCACAAACGGTCAAGTCGGTCGGGCGCGAAAAGCATCGTATGGAGGCATTTGTACGCTTTGAGCACACGACTGATGATATCTATTTTGCGCGGGTCGAACCTGACTTTAATGTATTGCCACTGATCGGAGAGCATTTTCGCCAACGTTATCAAGATCAACACTGGGCAATCTATGACCTGACGCGTGGTTATGGCATTTATTATGATAAAAGTAATAGCACGCCTACTCGCCCTGCACCGCTACAGACCATTACTGATCTTGACGATGCTGTACTACGTAATCCTACCAGTATTCATAGCACTGATGAGCAGCGCTATCAAAAATTTTGGCAGGGTTATTTTACCAACGTCAATATCAAAGAGCGAAAAAACCCCAAGCTACATAGACAGTATTTACCGCAGCGCTATTGGAAGTACTTGAGCGAGAAACAAGTATTGCCCAATGCTGAACATTTACAAAAGCGTCGTTAGTAAGTTTTAGCGGGATAGCCAAGACAGGCATGCTGATATATTTTAAGAAACCAAACCTCTGAGTCATCTTTGTATCTTGATGGTTGAGTTTTAATCGCTTTTAACTGACAATAGCAGCTCAATATTCTTAACCGGTGACCAACGCTACTATGAAGATTATGCGCTTACTGTCGTCTTTGAAGCATGATGAATCCGAGCGCGGCATTTTTCATCTTGGGCGTGCATTGGTCAAAAACGAGCATACCTCTATCATCGTCTCTAGTGCAGATGAGAGCAATGATCTGGTCAGACGGCTCAAGCGCGATGGTAATATCTATCATCAGCTACATATGAATAAAAAGTCTTGGTTGTCATTGCTGCAGGTCTCAGCACTACGGCACCTGATCGAAAAGTATGAACCTGATGTTATTCATATACATTCGCGTACCCCTGCATGGATACTACATTTAGCGCTGCGACGTGCACGAGTTAAGCATTTCCCAAAGCTGGTCTCCACCATGTATGGGTTCTACCCTATCAATAAGTACTCCCAAGCGCTACTCAATGTCGATACCATTATTACCGTCTCTGATAGTGTCACCCAATATCTACACAAAGGCCTGCGCCGAGAAGAAGTAGACCCAAAAAAGGTCGTACGTATTCATCGCGGCATTGATACTCGGCGTTATCCTTATCGGCACAATCCTTCGGTCTATTGGCTACGTCATACGTTTGCCGAATATCCTGAGCTTGAGCACAAGAAGTGGCTCGTTTTTCCAACAGTTATCGGAAATGAGTATGGTCAAGAGTGGCTGATTGATATTTTGGGCAACCTGCAAGAGCAGTTTCCCAATATTCATGTCATTATTATGGATGATGATTATAGAGATGGTGATGTCATTCATGAAGACTTTCGCCAGCGTACCAATAGCTTGGGACTCTCTGAACGTATTACCTATGTGGGCAGCAAGCGTAATGATATGCGCGAATGGCTCTCAGCCGCCAACATCGTTATGGCGCTTGCCAACGAACCTGAATCAATTGGTATCAACGCCCTACAAGCGATCCACTTGGGCACACCTGTGATTGGTTGGGATCAGGCAGCCTTTAGTGAAATCCTACAACCGCTCTATCCGCAAGGACTGGTCAAAAAACACAATGCTAACTCGTTATGCAAAGCTGTACGCAATCAGTTAGAGAGTGTGACTCGTCCTGAAATGACCAACCAATTCACGATGCGTGAGATGATCGAAAAAACGCTTGCAGTCTATCAAAGCTTACATGAGGCGGCGATAGCAGAAGAGCAAGCCAGAGCCGATGCAATCGCCGTACGGCGAATCAAAAAAGCGCTTAAGAAACCTGCCGTTGGTGCAGCGGTGAAGCATGTCGAGCCTATTCCTAAGCGCCCTAAAGTCAAACTGATTAAGAAAAAATCAGATACAGCAGAGCCAGATGCGGTGGAAGCAAATAAAGTAGAAGCACCATCTAAAATAGACATAAACCCAGAAGCCTCTAAAGACAGTGAGAAGTCATAAGCTGATCGTGATAATTACCTTACACAAACTCATTATGGTGGCTTTAAGAGACATGATTATTTGATTGAATAAACTAAAAAAGCCTAACGTTTGACGTTAGGCTTTTTTAGTTAGCGAATTAAAATACGATTAGTTTTTATATGGGTTTTCTTTTAGCCACTGCTGGTTAGCAATTTTTAGCTCATGTAATTCGTGATCCATGATCTCTTTGCTCTTGCCAGGGTTTTTCATCGTAGCATAGCCATATAATGCAGCCCCTAGAACTGTCCAGCCAAGGAAAATCCACCACTCAATAGCGACGAGTGCTGACGGCATACCTGGTAGATAGAGTGCCAGCATACCCAGACTAAGCAGAATAGTCATGACGCCAACTAGCTTGCCCGCTGGTACTTTAAACGGACGTACCATATTAGGCTCGCGGTAACGCAGCACTAAGAATGAAAGCGCCACACAAGTATAGGCGATGACGATACCGAATCCGCCCGCATCCACAATCCACACGAGCATTTTACGACCAAAGAGTGGCGCTAGTGTTGCAAGGCCACCGATCAACAAGATGGCATTGACTGGGGTGTTGTACTTAGGATGCAGTTTGCATAAGAACTGCGGTAGCATATGCGTTTTACCCATTGCATATAACAGACGACTACCACCGATAAGAAACGCATTCCAACTCGACAAAATACCGAGTACACCGCCGATAACCAGTAGCGTACCTGCCCATTTACCATTCCAAGCATTGGTCATCGCATCAGCGGTTGCCAATGTTGAGTCTTGCGCTTGTAGTAGTGGCAAGGTTTTGCCCACACTCCATGCGACAGCAACGTACCAAAGTACAGCGATGATAATAGACACAATCAGGAACTTGCCGATATTTGGACGAGATAAATTAATCTCTTCTGCGGCTTGCGGGATGACGTCAAAACCGACAAACAGAAACGGCACCATTACCATTACCGTCATGATGCCGCCTATACCACCGATGAAGTTAGGCGCTTGTACGGTAGTAGAGGTCTCAGCATTAAACAATAACGCCCCAACGAATAATAATATACCGACAAGAAAAATACCGACAACTGCCAGCTTTTGAAACCAAGCACTGACTTCTAGACCGCGAATATTGAGCCAGGTAACGATCACTGAGCCGAGCATACCGACAGCGACCCACGTAGCATAGACATCCCAGCCAGCGATATTCCAGAGATAGCCCTGGCTATAGTTTGGGATGATATATTCAACAACGGTAGGCAATGCTACCGCCTCAAAAGCCACAACAGAGAAGTAACCAAACAAAATACTCCATGAACAAATAAAGGAGATGTTTACTCCTAAGGCACGATGGGTATATGTGTGCTCGCCCCCAGTGATAGGCATGGATGCAGCCAGCTCAGCATAGGTCACACCGATGAGCACAACGACCAAACCACCGATTAAAAAGGCACTGATGGCACCCCATATACCTGCCGAGATGATCCAACTGCCTGCCAGTACTACCCAGCCCCACCCGACCATCGCACCAAATGCCAATGCAATGATATCAAAAACACCTAACGATTTCTTTAATTCAGACATAACCTACTCCTTGTCTGTGTGTCATCCGTGTAAGCCTCTTACAGCTACACTATTTCTGTTTAGTGGGATAAACCCACCATATTTACTGGTTTGCTCAGACCTTATCGTTTGATATTTTCTAATATTCAAAAAACAAAAACGGCGTCTTAACTGGCAAGACGCCGTTCAGAAACACACCATAAGTGAGTGCTATGAGGGCGGCCTTGCCGTTATCTTAAATATAACTTTTTGACCAAAATCCGTGTTTGGTCAAAAGCGATCCATCGCTACAGTAAATGACACTCGGTAACTATTAAGCCGTTAGGATGTCTTTGATGATATCAAGACCTTCTTGTAGCACTTCACCTTCAACTGTCAATGGCACCATGACGCGAATGGCATTGCCATACATACCACAAGACGCTAATAGTAGACCTTTTTCAAATGATTTTGCTTTTAGATTGGTAGCGGCTGCGGCATCAGGCTTGCCTTCGCTATCGATCAATTCAAACGCAAGCATAGCGCCTTTATATCGGATATGACCGATGTTGCTTAGATTCAAGCCTTTTAGGAAAGACGCGATGGTATCGCCAATTTCAACACTACGCTCTAATAGGTTTTCTTCTTCGATCACTTCCATGACAGCAAGCGCAGCCACACAGGCGAGTGGGTTACCAGAGTACGTACCACCCAAACCGCCAACTTGCGGGGCATCCATGATATCAGCACGGCCGATGACCGCAGAGATAGGATAACCACCTGCCAAACTCTTCGCAGCGGTCATCAAATCAGGCTCAACGCCCAGCTGTTCAGTAGCAAACAACGTACCTGTACGGGCAAAACCACATTGCACTTCGTCAAAAATAAGTACGATGCCATGCTCATCACAGATCTCGCGTAGTGCCTTGGCAAATGATGGCGTGACCTGATGGAAGCCGCCCTCGCCTTGGACTGGCTCAACGATCATTGCGGCCACTTCGCTAGGGTCGATATCTGCTTGGAAGATCATATCAAGGCTATGTAATGCCTGCGCTTCTGTCACATTCAACTCTTCTGCAGGGAACAGCGCATGGAACACAGGTCCTGGCATTGGGCCGAAGTTCTTTTTGTATGGTAGTACTTTACCAGTCAAGCTCATGCACATCATCGTGCGACCATGCCAGCCACCGACAAAAGAAATTACGCCTGGACGACGGGTTTTAGCACGCGCAATCTTGATGCAGTTTTCGACCGCTTCTGCACCAGTGGTCAAAAAGAATGCCTTGGTATCACCGCTGATTGGCGCTTTTTCGCACAGCTTTTCTGCCAAGTCCACGTAGCACTCATAGTTGATCATTTGTGCCGCAGTGTGCGTAAATTTGTCGAGCTGCTCATGCACACGCTGGGTGATTTTTGGATGGCTGTGACCGGTATTCAATACTGAGATACCACCGACAAAGTCGATATAACGCTTGCCTTCGATGTCCCAAATTTCTGAGTTCTTTGCTCGTTCTGCAAAGATAGGAAAGGCAACCCCAAGTCCTGTTGGTAAAACAGCTTTGCGGCGCTCAAGTAATGATTGATTGGTAGTCATGGGAATGTCCTTTTCTGTGTTCGTAACATAGATGCCATCTAGGGATTGGCGGTTTGTAGTAAGGGGTGACTTAATTCATACTTGTTGACTATCGAATGGCACCTTTTTCACGGCACCAAAGATATTCAAAACTTTGTTAGCTGATATCAGAGCACCAGTATTTGGTCGTGATATAGTCTTCAATACCGTATTTTGAGCCTTCACGGCCAAAGCCAGATTGCTTCACACCGCCAAATGGGGCAACTTCTGTAGAAATCAAACCAGTGTTGTGGCCGATGATGCCGTACTCCAGACCTTCGGTAACGCGCCATGAGCGAGCATAATCACTACTATAAAAGTAAGCGGCCAAGCCATAAATCGTATCGTTAGCAGCACGGATAACTTCTGCATCGTCTTTGAACGTGAAGATTGTGGCAATCGGGCCAAAGATTTCTTCAGACGCAATGTCCATATCACTGCTGATATCAGTGATCACCGTTGGGTTATACGTCAGTTCTGAGGCGTCATTGACACTACCGCCAGTAACCAGTTTGGCACCTTTGTCTAGAGCATCCTTGAGCAGAGCTTGTACTTTATCCAATGCTTTTTGGTTGATTAGCGGGCCAATATCGACGCCCTCTTCCAAGCCATTGCCCACTTTTAGCGCAGCGACTTTTTTGACAAAGACATCTAAGAACTCATCTTTGATACTGTCCTGCACGTAGACACGGTTGGCGCAAACACAGGTCTGACCTGCATTACGATATTTGGAAGCGATGAGACCTGCAGCAGCTTTTTCAAGATCGGCATCATCAAAAACGATAAATGGCGCGTTGCCACCCAGCTCTAGTGACAGCTTTTTAATCGTTGGTGCACATTGCGCCATCAGCGTACGACCGACTTCTGTCGAGCCAGTGAATGACAGCTTATGAATACGAGCGTCGCCCGTTAGGATTTCGCCAATGGTTGATGATTTACCTGTCACGATTTGTAGTACGCCTGCAGGAATACCTGCTTGCTCTGCTAATGCGCCGAGCGCTAATGCTGAAAACGGTGTTTCGGTGGCAGGTTTGACGATAATCGTACAGCCTGCTGCCATTGCGGGTGCAACTTTGCGCGTGATCATCGCTGCTGGGAAGTTCCAAGGGGTGATTGCTGCGCAAACGCCGACTGGCTGCTTGAGCACAACGTGACGCAATTGAGTACTGTTGGCAGGAATGACATCACCATAAACGCGCTTGCCTTCCTCGCTAAACCAGCGAATAAAGCTATTGGCATAGCCAATCTCACCACGTGACTCAGTGAGCGGCTTGCCTTGCTCAGCAGTCATAATGATCGCAAGATCTTCTTTGTTGGCATCGATAAGGTCTGCCCACTTTTGTAGCAACTCTGAACGCTCTTTAGCGGTTCTTGCAGCCCAATCTGCTTGTGCTTCATGCGCACAAGCAACGGATTCATTGACATCGTCAGTCGTGAGACTAGGTACTGTACCGATGAGCTCGTCGTTGAAAGGATTGTTGACATCGAGTGAGGCGTTATCGCTAGCAGCATGCCAGCCGTCTTTGATGAAACAAGATTGTTTGAGTAAGTCTGGATTTGATAACTGTAGCGTATTTGACATATTGACGCTCCTTGTCATATAGATGGTATGGTTATAAGAATGGATATAATCGTGAGTGGTAAATACTTATTGATAAATTTATTATTGTTCAATATACTGAACAGGTATTCTATATACGAGACGTCATTATAAGAACGATAAGACGCGATTTGCAACCTTTAATCTCATTATTTTAATAATTACCTTGTATTTTTCTTTTATTTCATTGTTATAGGTTACTTATGAGCTCAACTGCCGTGCCTGCATTAGACAAAACGTTTCAGATTTTGGATTTGATTACCGATAGCTCACAGCCACTTACTGCGGCTCATATCGCAAAAGAGCTTGGGCTACCGCGCAGCTCCACCCATAATATTTTGCAGAGTCTGCTGACCAAGCATGTCATCTATAAAGATACTGACAGCCGCTTTCATCTTGGCTCTTATCTGATGTATTGGGCAGGTAAGTATGAGCAGCAGCAGGGTGTTGTACAGCTATTTAAAGATTTGATTGTGCAGTATCCAGTGCTGCTTCAGCACACTGTCACGTTGTCAAAGCTGGATTTGGGAGAAGTGGTGTTTTTGGCTTGTCATGAATCACCCGCCCCGCTTGGCTTTACGTTTCGTGCCGGCGTGCGCGTGCCTGCGGTGTTTTCAGCGACAGGTAAAGCCATGCTATCTACATTGTCTATGGACAGTATCAAGTCATTGTATGAAGAAAAGTTTCCGGTACCTATGACCCAGCACGGGGTCAATAATTTTGCGGACTTATCCGCTGAGCTTGAGGCAATTCAAGAAAGTCGAATATCACTCGATGATGGGCAACTGCGTGATGGGATGTATTGTTTGGGTACTTATATCCGTAATGCGTCAGGTACAGCGGTTGCTGGTATGGCAGTGAGTTTTTTGCAAGGAGAGTATGAGTCTAAGCGGGCTGAGGTCAGTGCGGTACTGATAGAATTGGCAGAGCAAATTGAGCAGTGCTTGGGCTTTAATCCTAACGCTGAAAGATAGCGTTAGGGTTAAGTATCGGTGCAAAACTAAAAACAATCTAAAAAATGCTATTAAACAATACCGTCGGCTTTTAGCTTAGCAATCATCTCACTATCATAACCCAAATCAGTAAGTGTACTGTCAGTATGCTCACTGAGCTGCGGTGGCGGCGTACGATACGTGACTGGCGATGCGGACAACTTAATAGGATTGCCGAGTGCTCTGACTGGGCTACCTTGCTCGGTGAAATTAACGATCATTTCTCGTGCTTGTGCTTGCGGCATGGCCAATGCTTCAGCGACATTATGAATCGCACCGCACGGAATACCCGCCTGATCTAAAATCTCTAGCCAGTATGTACGCGGTTGCTTGGCGAATTGCTGAGTCAACTCACCGCACAGCAGTTCGCGATTGGCAACGCGTTGTGGGTTGGTCGAAAAACGCTTATCAGTATGCCAGTCAACTGCGAGCACATCGCACAGTTTGGCAAACTGACGGTCATTGCCGCAAGCTAAGATAAAGTGCTGCTCACCCTGACCGGCAAACACCTGATACGGCACGATATTAGGATGCTGATTGCCCAGTCTTGGCGGTATCTTATCTGATGCCAGATGATTCATACCGACATTGGCTAGCATAGACAGCGCACTGTCGAGCAACGCGACGTCTACGTGTTGACCAGTACCAGTATGTTGACGCGCCAATAGTGCCGCTTGAATACCTATTGTCAGCTGTAACCCTGCAAACAGATCAACAACTGCGACGCCAACTTTGTGCGGTTCGCCATCGCTAGGACCCGTGATACTCATCAGCCCTGACAACCCTTGAATAATATAATCATAACCAGGGCGCGCCGCATCTGGTCCTGTCTGTCCAAACCCTGTCAATGAGGCATAAATCAGACGCGGATGGTCTTGCTTGAGACTGTCATAGTCTAAGCCGTATTTTTTCAGACCACCGACTTTAAAGTTTTCGACCAAAATATCACTCTCAGCGATGAGCTGCTTAATAATGGTTTGTCCTGTTAGCGTTGTGATATCCACTGTCAGTGATTTCTTATTACGGTTAATGGTCGCGTAATAAGCGGAGGTATCGTCGCTGAATACTGGCGGTGCCCAGTGCCGCGTCTCATCACCGATATGTGGACGCTCAACCTTGATAACGTCTGCGCCCAGATCAGCGAGTACTTGCGTGCAAGAAGGCCCTGCCAACACTCTCGATAAATCAAGCACTTTTATACCTTGCAATGCGCCCTCTGGCATATTAGCTATATCAGTCATATCTGCCATGAAACTTCCTTATTATGTCGCGTATTTTTTGATCATAGAGTTGTTCTTCATGATGTAATTGCTAAGCTGTTAAATCATGAAGAACAACTAAAAAACGTACGCTACTACTTATATATGCTTCGTAAAAAGCCAAGCAGCAACGTACGTTAAGGCATGTCTTAAATCTGAATGTTTAACTCAACATCAGTTTAAAAGAATGCTTGGATACCTGTCTGTGCACGGCCTAGGATAAGCGCGTGGATATCATGTGTGCCCTCGTAAGTGTTGACCGCTTCCAAATTCATCACGTGACGGATAATGTGGAACTCATCAGAGATACCATTACCGCCATGCATATCACGAGCGATACGAGCGATATCTAAAGCCTTACCGCAGTTATTACGCTTGATCATGGAGATCATCTCAGGGGCGACATTGTTCTCATCCATCAGACGACCCACACGTAGCGCGGCTTGTAGACCTAGACTGATTTCTGTCTGCATATTGGCGAGCTTTAATTGCACCAGCTGCGTTGCGGCAAGTGGACGACCAAACTGCTTACGATCTAACGTATATTGACGCGCCGCTTTCCAGCAGAACTCTGCTGCGCCCATCGAGCCCCAAGCGATACCATAACGGGCCTTGTTCAAGCAGCCAAATGGCCCTTTTAGACCACGGATGTCTGGGAAAGCATTGGCTTCAGGGACGAATACTTTGTCCATGACAATCTCACCAGTGACCGACGCACGTAGCGAGAATTTGCCTTCGATCTTGGGCGCAGATAATCCTTCCATGCCTTTGTCTAAAACAAAACCGCGAATCTCGCCTGCATCATCTTTTGCCCACACGACAAACACATCAGCAATAGGACTGTTGGTAATCCACATTTTATTGCCCGTCAGCTCGTAACCACCATCGACGGCGCGCGCACGCGTTGACATCGATGACGGATCTGATCCTGAATCCGGCTCAGTCAGACCGAAGCAGCCTACATACTCACCTGTAGCAAGCTTTGGCAAATACTTCTCTCTCTGCTCTTCTGTGCCATATGCCCAAATAGGATGCATGACCAAGCTTGACTGTACGCTCATCGCTGAACGGTAGCCCGAATCAACGGATTCTACTTCCTTAGCAATTAGGCCATAAGCAACACTCGATAAACCAGCACAGCCATAACCTTCAATTGTGACACCTAGCAGACCCATCTCGCCCATTTGACGCATGATATTGCGATCAAAATTCTCATTACGATTGGCTTCAACGATGCCTGGCATCAGCTCTTTTTGAAAAAATTGGCGGGCGCTGTCGGTGACCATGCGTTCTTCTTCAGTGAGCTGGTCACGTAATAAAAAAGGATCTTCCCAATCAAAGCGCGGGCTGGTAGATGTTGCCATTTGGATCTCCTTGATATCAGTCGTCCTGACTGACAAATAGTGATTGATACATCATTTGGTTTAACAAGTGGTTGACTTCGTTATTCCGCTGTGCGAAACTTAGTTTCATAAATTAAAACTATTAAAACAAACTTTTGCCGCCCTGTAAACCTTTATCAAAAAATAGATATCAAAAGAGATAATCATTAAGACAAATGGAAATAAAATGACAAAACCCTCATCGACAGCTACGCCACTATTAGAACGCATGCATGGCATCATGAATCAGAGCAAAAAAGATAACGATCGACAGTTTGTAATGGCGCTAGGTCGTGGATTGGTCATACTGGCTGCTTTTGAACATGATGAGCAGCTCACCCACCAGCAGTTGTGTCAGATGACAGATCTACCAAAAGCAACCATCACTCGCCTTATCCATACTTTGATTACGCTTGGGTTATTGCGTACGAATAAATACGGGCAATATCAATTGGGCAGTAGTGCGGTACGTCTTAGTGCGACTGCCTGGAGTCGTCATGATATGGTGGCATATGCTGAGCCATTGCTGCGGCAGTTCGCTAGTGACAATGAAGTATCAGTAAATCTAGCGACCGAAGTCGAAGGAGAGATGCGCTATCACGCCTGCTGCCGTAGTCCTGCTCGCCTATCGGTCAATTTACAAGTTGGCTCCGCTGTACCCGTCGCACGCACTGCCATTGGACGTGCTTTTTATGCGGTAAGCTCGCAAGCGAGACAGACTGTCATTATTAGCAATCTACAAGAGAATTTATCTGTTGAGGAATTCAACCGTGCGCAAAGCGCTCTATCCAGCGCAGCTGAGCATTATGAAAAATACGGCTATACCGTGTCTGATGGGGAATTTTCTACTGACATATTGGCAGTCGCGGTTGGGGTATATGATGTCGCAACAGGTCAATACGCGTATTCGCTGAATGCCAGTGTGCCAAGTGCCAACTGGGAAGCCGATGAGTATGCTGCCATGATAGTGCCAAAATTGCAGGCCTTGGCGGAGCGGATTGGTGGCGGGGTTTAGATTAGCTATGGGTGTAAGCCTGATAGGTTATGGGTGAAAGCCTGATAAAAATTGGCCTGATAAGATAGCATATGCAATGCTGTTACCCATTGATACCGACGTCGCGACCTCATACGTGTATGATGTACGCGACAAATGTAAGCATCTTATCTATCCAAAGAATAACTATTGAGCCTCGTTATGCCTGAATCTCGCACCAACCTAAATCCTGAAGCCAAAACCAGCTCACCGTATTTTATCGGATTATTGCTGCGTTATAGTATGTTTGGGGCAGCCATCTGTCTACTATTAGCAGGATTGCTACTGATGCATGGCTGGCTGATTCTGATTGGCGGCTTAGGAGTTGCATTAGGCATTTATGATTTGACTCAATCCAAGCATTCAGTGCTAAAAAACTACCCAATAGCTGGGCATATTCGCTATGTATTGGAAGATTTTCGTCCTGAGATTCGTCAGTATTTACTTGAGGATGACAAAGAACAAGTACCGTTTTCACGCCAACAGCGTGCTTTGGTGTATCAGCGGGCAAAGAACGTCAGCGACACCAATGCGTTTGGGACCTTGGACAATCTCTATACTCATGGCAAAGAATGGTTTTTGCAATCTGCTATCAGTGCCCCACTAGAAAACAAAGACTTTCGCATCACGGTGGGCGGCGAGCGTTGTCAGCAGCCACACGACATGTCGGTATTTAATATCTCAGCGATGAGTTTTGGTAGTCTATCAGCGAACGCCATTATGGCACTCAATCAGGGTGCAAAAATAGGCGGCTTTACGCATGATACGGGCGAAGGAGCTATCAGTCCTCATCATCGTAAGTTCGGTGGTGATTTGATTTGGGAGTTGGGCACTGGGTATTTTGGCTGTCGTGATGCTGAAGGCAATTTTGATCCACAGTCTTTTGCCGAAAAAGCCATTGATCCACAAGTTAAAATGATCGAAATCAAGCTGTCACAAGGCGCTAAGCCTGGTAAAGGTGGCGTGTTGCCATCGAGCAAAATCACGCAAGAGATTGCGGATACCCGTCAAGTGCCCACGGGTCAAGATTGCATCTCGCCCTCCTCGCACACTGCATTTAGCACACCGCGCGAGCTTGTCGCCTTTTGGCAGCAGCTACGTGACTTATCTGGCGGCAAGCCTGTTGGTTTTAAGCTATGTGTGGGTCAACCTTGGCAGTTTATGGCAATTGTCAAAGCCATGATCGAGACGGACAATTATCCTGATTTTATTGTCATTGATGGGGCTGAGGGCGGTACAGGTGCCGCGCCCGTCGAGTTCATGGACAATGTCGGTATGCCAATGGTTGAAGGGTTTCTGCTCGTTCATAATACTTTAGTCGGTGCAGGTATCCGTGACAAGATCAAGCTTGGCGTCAGTGGCAAGATTGTCTCAGGTTTTGATATTGCACGCATGATTGCGCTGGGTGCAGACTGGTGTAACTCAGCACGCGGCTTTATGTTTGCGGTTGGCTGTATCCAGTCGCGCTCTTGTCACACCAATACGTGTCCGACAGGTGTGGCAACTCAAGACCCATACCGTCAACAAGCACTCGATGTCCCAAGCAAAGCAGAACGCGTTGCCAGCTTCCACAAAAATACGCTAAAATCGCTCGCTAGCATCGTCGGTGCAGTCGGTCTACAGCATCCTAGCCAATTACAGCCTTATCATATCGCTCGCCGTCTCGATGATGGACAGATCAAGCTATTGTCCAAGTTTTTCTACTTTGCGGACAAAGACGCCCTGCTCGATCATAGCGCCCGTGCCGATATTTTCAATCAGATGTGGGTCATGGCAAACCCTGATAGCTTCTTAGCCAATAACGATGCGCTCATTGCTTATAACAAGGACTCACGTGATAAGGGTAAAGAGACAAGTGCGCCAACAGAGCATAGTACTGGATATAACGCTGAATATGACTCTGAACACTCGGATGCTACTAACGGCGGACAACTCATCGGCAATGTCAACAATACCTTTCGTAACTTCCCACCGACTGGCGATTGATAATTAATGATTAAATGATGCTGATTATTGATAAATGCTAATAAAAATTCGACATGCCAGCGAACCTTAGTAATCCCATACAACCACCCTGTTAAGAGACGCGTGATCGATGCCGACCTCTATTTTTACTCTATCGCTATCATTGGCAGTGCTTACGCTCAGCCTTAGTGCTTGTCAGCAAGAAGACACTGTTGCCTTGAATACCGATACAGACAGCTGGTCTTGTCAGACAGCAGACTATCCCTTTACTTATAGCGTCTGCCGTGTGAATGCTAGCGCGTTGACAAGCGCCCGTTATTCGTTACAGTTATTTTGGCAGTCCGCCAATAGTGCTCAGCCGCTATTGACCTTTGATGGATTGTTGACAGCATTACCAGAAGACAAAACCCTCAATTTTGCGATGAATGCCGGTATGTATGATGAGCGCTATGCGCCGATTGGCTACACTATCATTGAGGGCAAAGAGGTCAAGTCACTAAACCTAAAAGAAGGTGGCGGCAATTTTCATCTATTGCCTAATGGGGTGATGTGGTGGGACAAAGCTGGCAACGTGCAAATCACCGAAAGTAACGCGTTAAATGAACAGCTAAACAATGGTGATGTGCAGCCTTGGTATGCGACGCAGTCTGGCCCCATGCTGGTCATCAATGATGAGATACATCCGCAGTTCAACCCTGATAGTAGCTCAGTCAAACTGCGTAATGGCGCAGGCGTTTGTACTGATGGTAGCATACAATTTGTCAATAGCAATGCACCTGTGACCTTTTATCAGTTTGCAGAATTATTCAAGGATGAACTGAGTTGTCCAAACGCACTTTTTTTAGATGGCGGCATTGCCTCAGCGTTATATGCGCCTAGTATCGACAAGCAAGACAAAAAAGAAATGGGCGTGATGATCAGTCTGGTTGAAAACGAAGAATAACCGCAGTATTTATTATAAAATATGAACTTGCCATTTTTTATCACTATTTGTCACTCATTAAAAAAGCACTTAAGACGATGCTATCGTCTTAAGTGCTTTTTATGTTGCGCATACGAGCGTAGCAATAGCATTACCGCGCCATATATTGAGTCATCTCCTCAACACCATGCAAGGTCATCGGGTACATTTTGTTTTCAAACAGCTTTTTGATCTCAACGATGGTTTGGGTGTACTGCCAGTAGCTTGGATTTTCAGGATTGAGCCAAGTTACTTTATCAAAATGCTCAAGTACGCGCTTGAGCCATACGATACCCGCCTCGTCATTCATATACTCGACGCTGCCGCCTACTGTCATCAGCTCATAGGGGGACATAGAAGCATCACCGACGAAGATGACTCGATACTCTCGACCATATTTATTAAGTAACTCAAAAGTCGGCATCGGGGCGCTATGTCGACGGTTGTTATCCTTCCACACATAGTCATACAAGCAGTTATGAAAATAAAAAAACTCTAACGTTTGAAATTCATTCTTTGCTGCAGAAAACAGTTTTTCTAGTGCCTCTACATGGATATCCATACTACCGCCCACATCGAACAGCATCAGTACTTTGACGCGGTTACGACGCTCCGCTTGCATATGAATATCGAGCACGCCCTTTTTTGCGGTACGTTTGATCGTCTCATGAATATCGAGCTCATCTGCACTGCCCGTACGTGCAAACTGACGCAGGTTACGTAGTGCCATCTGGATTTGACGGGTACCAAGCTGATTGTTGTCATCGAGGTTACGGTATTTACGCTGCTCCCAGACTTTTGCGGCGCTGCGTTTGCGAGATTCACCGCCGACACGTACGCCTTCTGGATGGTCGCCGTAAGCCCCAAATGGCGAAGTGCCACCTGTGCCGACCCATTTACTACCACCTTGGTGACGCTCTTTTTGCTCTTTTAACCGCTCTTCTAGCGCCTTCATCAACTCTTCTAATGAGCCATACTTCTTAAGCAGACGTCTTTGCTCTTCGGTTAGGTTTTTTGGATCCAGCTTTAGATCAAGCCATTCTTTGGGTACGTCTGTCAGTTTTGCCAAAAGCGCATCCATATCAAGGCTATCTACCCCTTCAAAGTAATCTGCCATTGCCCGATCAAATTTATCAAAATGACGCTCGTCTTTGACCATACACAGCCGAATCAACCGGTACATGTCTTCACGACTCGCAAAAGTAGTGAGTGCTGGGTCTTCAGGATGCGTCTGCATCATCAGCCCTTTATCTAAAGCGGCATTGAGATCAAGCAGTTCACGCGTACTGACTGGCACGCCATAGGTCCGCAAAGTATAGAATAGTTTTATAAACATAAGCACTGCACCACTAATTGACGTAAAACAAAAAAAGCATCTTCACCTATATGCGCTTAACGGCGCATCATATTGGCAAAACGCTGCAATAAATTCACATCCGCTTCGTTTTTGAGCAGCGCGCCATATAGTGGCGGAATAGACTTTTCGCCACGTAGGTTTTCTTCTAGCTCCTCTTGTGCCATATCATCGGCCAGTAACAAGGTCAACCAATCGACCAATTCAGACGTTGATGGTGGCTTTTTGAGGCCCTGAATATTACGTAATTTATAGAATATATCCAAAGCATCGTTGACCAGTTTTTCTTGAATATCAGGGAAATGCACCTCAATGATCTGGCGCATGGTTTGCTCTTCTGGGAAGTCGATATAATGGAAAAAACAACGACGCAAAAAAGCATCTGGTAGCTCTTTTTCATTGTTTGATGTAATAATCACTACTGGACGCTGCTCTGCGGTGATGGTCTCGCCCGTCTCATAAACATAAAAAGACATCTTATCAAGCTCATGTAGCAAATCATTTGGGAATTCAATATCTGCTTTATCGATCTCATCGATCAATAGTACGCTACGCTCTTTACTGGTAAAGGCATCCCATAACTTACCTGGCTTGATATAGTTACCAATCTCATAAACCTTGTCATCACCCAACTGTGAATCACGCAGGCGCGATACTGCATCATACTCATACAGACCTTGCTCAGCTTTGGTGGTCGACTTGATATGCCACGTAATCAGCGGCATACCTAAGCTTTCTGCGACCTCTTCGGCCAGCAGAGTCTTACCAGTCCCTGGCTCACCTTTGATCAGTAGCGGCTTTTGTAGTGTCATAGCCGCATTCACTGCCAGTTGCAGGTCATCTGTTGCGATATAGTTTTGTGTGCCTGTAAAGGTTTTGTCGGTCATAGTCAGATCTCGATTGTTGTTATAAATGAGGGGTTGTAGATGAATGGGTATAAAAAGTGGATGACAAATAAATATAGTAAATTAGATTAGCACAGCCTGACGTATTGCCAAAATACTCATGCGTTCGCAGTTATTAACAATTGTTATGTATGCCTAATAATGTGCCTAATAAGCTGTCATTGTTGATATAACCTACAAACAATCTTGCACACAAATAGTCTAGCGCGAAAGTAATATGCCACAACATCAATCTGGCACAAAAAAAGACACGCCTTGGTGTCTTTTTTATTTACTCTTTATATTCTGAACATATGAGTCCATTTTATAAGCAGGCGCTACCTTTCTGTCGCTTTCCAGATCTGTCGCTTTCCAAATTCTATCGCTTTTCAGAGATTTTATTATCTGCTATTTTGGATAGTGTACTGTCTTTCGTTAGACTAACATTATCTGCTTTTTCACTAATACCGTCTTTATAAATATTGTCTTTACGATGACTGGTTTCAGTATTAGCAGACAGTGTAGATTCATCAGACGGTTCACTCAGCGTAGCGCTGTCCGCCAAATAGCTGCCTGTCGTCAGTTGCATCGTCGCCTGTGTATCTTCTGCGCTGCGGCTACGTGCTTTATCCAGACTGGAGGCAAAAGCACCGCGTATCAGCTGCCACAAAAAACCGATGAATAATCCGAAAACCAATACCACTAATATCGGTAACATATTGGCAATCGCACCTGCAAAATCTTTCATCATGATAGCGTAGACCACACTGATGCTGGCTGGTGCAAGCTCACTGGCATCACCAAGCGCTGTACCTGGCGCTAATAGCACGGCAAACAATATCATCCAACTCATACCGCCTAAAGGCTTTGGTAGTACGCGTGCGACCAGTAGCCACAATACCAGCACCACAATAGCACCGCCAAGATAAGCATACATTGGCAGATCCGCAGGCGGTACGTTCTTTACCATCTGACCCCACCAAATAGCAATCTCGCCGAGAATGTCACTGATAGATTCTAATGGTAAGCTGTGTAAGATATTTTTTAACCAGTCCATGCGTGTGTTGTTACCTGCGTTTATCACCGATGACACATTGTGCCTAGCAGTGTATGGTGCGTGCTATCGTACCAAAATAAGACTCAATAAATAATCGATACATATTATCGGTGCCGATTATTTAATTCTCTATATAGATGTCGCGGACTGTCAGTTTATCACGACTCTCTACCCAAATGCATGTGAACGAATGTGTCACGGACGCTTTAACCATATCGCTGTAGAGACCACACTCTAGATCACTTTGCCATCATACCTCAACCAGCACACTAATCATAAATGCTGTCTTGTGCCTCACGAGCGCGTAGCTCTGCTTGGCGACGCATCACATCTTGCGGCGGCAGCTGTACAAAATAGCCTTGAGACTGTAGTTTTGCCAGTACTTCTGCTTTATCAACACGTGCAAGTGTTGGCGTCGCTGCCAAGTCCAAATGCATGACAAACTTGCTACGACCTAACCCTGCACGGAAATCTTTTGGTAACACACCAAGCCAGTCTTTTATTTCATCAGTATCATCAGGATAATCAGGACGCGCAATGTAGACATACATATCGTCATGTTTGGGAAATTTATAAATATCGCAATGCATAAAAACCACCTATCAGAAACTATGGGCGTAGGTTAGCATATTTCAGGCAAATACCAGTAGTTGCTTTGCGTTTTGCTATGGTAATTTTTGCGATTATATATGGTTTGAAAGGGTTTAAAAACTGCTGATAGAGACAGAAAATACAATACTAACGCTCGCATACTGTCAGTAAGCTGCCCAAACAAAATATGATTTTTGCTAAATTTATCGATTTTAATGGCTCGGATGACTTGTAAAAGCGCTTTGAACCTTTCATAATAAAAGCGTTTTTCAGGAGAGAGTTTATGGCATCCATTTTGTATTGAACCGCATTGGTTATACAAATGGCGATATGAAAATCATAACTGCCATACAACCACCGAAGGCGCATCCACCCTGCCAATCGCTCAGGTAAAAGGACTGAAAAACACATGTCACTGTTGTTTGATAGTGTCTGGTAGCATCACGCTCATAGCGCACTACCCCTTCAAAACACTTTAAACATAAGGCATAACAAATCTGGAGAGTGGTAAGAACGGACGACGTCTTACCCACCGAAGGGGAGAAAATACGCTATCATCGATTGTAGGGTTTATATCATTACCCATAAATGATGATTCGTGTTGAAAATCTCAGGTCACAGGACAGATGGGGCTTTAGCTCAAATTGACGTTCAGCGTCTATTTGGCTTACGTCTTTATATTTGCTTTCTGTGTCACCCTTTGATGTAATATTTGCACCTTGCAGTATTGCTTCTCGCTACTTTTACGTTGCGCATTATGCCCAGCTCTACTGAGCTTGACTGATGTACACATAAGGATTTGTTATGACTGATACCCAAGATATTCACTCTAAAGCGCCTCAGCGTACCCCTTTTTACCAGTCTCACATTGATAGTGAAGGCAAACTGGTCGACTTCTCTGGTTGGGAGTTGCCCATCAATTACGGTTCACAAATCGAAGAGCATGACGCTGTAAGAACAGATGCTGGTATGTTTGATGTCTCACATATGGTTGTGACTGATATCAAAGGTGCTGATACTAAAGCATGGCTACAAAAGCTACTCGCCAACGATGTCAATAAACTCACTACCACTGGTAAAGCGCTGTATTCTGGTATGCTCAATGAGCAAGGCGGCGTCATTGATGATTTGATCGTCTATCTCATGAATGCAGAGGAAACTGAGTACCGTATTGTTTCTAACGCTGCCACTCGTGACAAAGACTTAGCACAGTTCAATAAAGTCGCTGCAGGTTTTGACATCACAATTACCGAGCGTCCTGAACTTGCTATGCTTGCTGTTCAAGGTCCAAATGCTATTGCAAAACTGGCAGCTACCAAGCCAAGCTGGGCAGATACCTTAGCAGGACTAAAACCTTTCGTTGGCGCTGATTTGACAGATATTGAAGGCACTGATTGGTTTGTGGCTCGTACTGGCTATACTGGTGAAGATGGCGTCGAGGTCATCATGCATGGTGATGATGCCCCTGCTTTCTTTGAGCAATTAAAAGCAAATGGTATCAAGCCTGCCGGTCTTGGCGCGCGTGATACGCTGCGTATGGAAGCCGGTATGAACCTGTATGGTCACGATATGGACGAGACCATCAGCCCTTACGAGTGCAACATGGGCTGGACGCTTGCACTAAAAGACGACCGCGCCTTTGTCGGCCGCGAAGCATTGGTCAGCAAACGTAAGCAGTCAAAAGAAGACAACACCGCTATGAAACAAGTGGGTCTGCTATTGACCACGCGCGGCGTATTGCGTGAAGGCATGACAGTGACTATCAATCAAGGCACTGATAACGAGCAAACTGGTATTATCACCAGCGGTACATTCTCTCCTAGCCTAAAAAACTCAATCGCGATTGCCCGTGTGCCTGCCAGCCTATCAGAAGCTGACAGTGTACAAGTCGATCTACGCGGCAAAGGTAAATTCGTCGATGTGCGCGTATTGAAGCTGCCTTTTGTCCGTAACGGCAAGCAACAGTTTGACTCTTAGGTCTTATAAATTCTATCATTAGAGCGCGTTGTCATTTTGCACACGATTATGAAAATGACGACACGCCCAGCCTCCATTACTTTTGTTAAATAAACTCTATCATTTAGGAGAGAGACCATGAGCAACATCCCAGCAGAGCTAAAATATATTGCGAGCCATGAGTGGTTACGCTTAGAAGACGACGGTACGATCACTGTTGGTATCACTGACCATGCTCAAGACCTATTGGGTGATGTGGTATTCGTTGAGCTACCAGATGTGGGCGACATCATCGCTGTTGATGACGAAATCTCAGTAGTAGAGTCTGTAAAAGCAGCTTCTGACGTATATGCGCCTATCTCAGGTGAAGTTATTGCGATCAACGAAGCACTAGAAGATGATCCAGAAATCATCAACTCTGACCCATATGGCGAAGGTTGGTTCTTTAAAATGAAGCCTGACAATATCGCTGACTACGAAGCATTGATGACTGCTGATGAATACGAAAGCGACTTGTAAGACTTTAGAACTTATAAAATATTAGCTCATACAAATTATTAGCTCCGACTAAACGTTATAGATACTGGCAGCAGCTGGTATCTATATTCTCTACTTCAATACCCTGTCTCATCAAAAGCGCTTGGTCGTTTTATGCGTTTGTTATATGAGAATAGTTGTACATAGATCATATAGACCGTCACAAATCATGATCGCTCGATGTTATTGCTCTCAAGCGTTATCTTATTGGCTCGTATTGCTCACATGTTTGACCTCTATTATAGATGTGCCCCAATACCGACTCGGACAGATGACCCAATCCCCAGCATGGATCCTAATATGAACTCAGACGCCGCCACCTTAGAGACCGACAATAAAGACCTAATTGCCACGCCTACTCATACGCCACAGCTACAAGCGTTTCGCGATATCGTAGAGTCACGCCGTTCAGTACGCCGCTTCACTGACACACCTATCCCTGACGACGTATTGGCAGACTGTCTGCGTTTGGCAATGCTAGCGCCGAACTCTAGCAACCTGCAGCCGTGGGAGTTTTATGTTATCGATGATGCTGAAAATAAAAAACGTGCCATCAAAAACTGCATGAATCAAAACGCAGCAAAAACATCAGCACGTTTGATAGCCATCGTTGCCCGTACTGACATTTGGCACGACCACGCTCAGCAAGTACTGCGCGAATACCCTGACCAGCCAGTCCCAAAGAAAGTGAAAGACTACTACAACAAAGTCGTCACGATGGACTTTTTGCGCGGTCCAGCCAACGTAGTCTCAGCAGCCAAATGGGGCGCGACGCAAGTGGTCAGACGCGTAAAAGGGCCAATCAAGTCGCCTTATTATACGTTTGAAGATACCAAAAACTGGGCAACCAATAACACCTCACTTGCTGCCGAAAACCTCATGCTAGCATTACGCGCTCATGGGTTTGATAGCTGTGCCATGGGCGGCTTTGATGAGCCTGCGATGAAACGCTTACTAGGCTTGGGCGACGATCAACACATTATTATGATGATTGGTGCTGGCGAGCGCGCTGACAATGGCGTGTATAATACTCAGTTCCGCTTTGATCAGACTCAGTTTGTGCATTACGTATAACGTACCGCTCACAATGTTTTCTTAATTGCTATTTTGTTTATTACTCCCTTAACCAAGGATTGTCATGACTATCTCTCAAAACCCATCGTTTGATACCTTCCAAGGATTGTTCAACGAAGCTGAATTTGTCTATCGCCACTTAGGCTCAAATGAGACCAAGCAAGCTGACCTACTCAGCGCTGTTGGTTATAAAGATATGCAAAGCTTTATCAATGACACAGTGCCTGAACCAGTACGTTTGCATAAAGAGTTGGATTTGCCAGTGGCGATGAGTGAGCATGCTGCACTTGCCAAACTGCGCACGATGGCAGACGACATCACTGTTAATAAAAGCTATATCGGTCAAGGCTACTCGCCTGTGCGTATGCCTGCTGTTATACAACGTAATGTCCTTGAAAATCCAGGCTGGTATACTGCTTATACGCCTTATCAAGCTGAAATCGCTCAAGGTCGTCTAGAAGCATTGCTAAACTTCCAACAAGTATGTATCGATTTGACTGGTCTGGAGCTAGCTGGTGCCTCATTGCTTGATGAAGCAACCGCAGCGGCAGAAGCTATGGCTATGTCAAAGCGCGTAAGCAAAAGTAAATCAACACAGTATTTCGTTGATGAACGTGTCTATCCGCAGACGCTAGATGTGATTAATACGCGCGCGAAATACTTCGGTTGGGACGTGGTTGTTGGTGATTTTGAAACGGCTAAATCTGGTGACTACTTTGGCGCATTATTCCAGTATGTTGGCGTAGAAGGCGACGTTAAAGATTTAACAGATGTCATCAGTGCCGTAAAAGAAAACAAAACCTACGTGAGTGTCGTCAGTGACATCATGAGCTTGGTGCTACTTAAGTCACCTGCCGATATGGGTGCAGACGTGGCACTAGGTAGCACGCAGCGTTTTGGTATTCCAATGGGCTTTGGTGGTCCACATGCCGCTTTCTTTGCATTCTCTGATAAAGCCAAACGCTCAGCGCCTGGTCGTATCATTGGCGTATCAAAAGACTCGCAGGGCAATACCGCACTGCGTATGGCACTACAAACCCGTGAGCAGCATATCCGCCGCGAAAAAGCCAACTCAAACATCTGTACGTCGCAAGTATTACTAGCCAACCTCGCTGGTATGTACGCGGTCTATCATGGTCCAGGCGGCGTCAAACGCATTGCCACGCGTATTCATGCCTTTGCGACTGCTTTCGCTGATGCTATCAAAGAAGCCAATGACAGCAGCCTAAATGTAGTACATGATCAATTCTTTGATACCGTTGTGATTGATTGCGGTTCAGAAAAACTGGCTACTCAAATCTTCAAAAACGCAGACAACGTGGGCTATAACTTATGGCGTCTAAGCGACACCAAGTTAAGCGTTGCTTTTAGTGAAACCAGCGATCAGCAAGATTTTAAAATCTTGACTCAGCTTTTTGTAAGTAAGTCTCACGAGCTACCTGAAACCGCTCGCGTTTCTCTCGATAGTGCGCATCTGCGTACAGATAATATCTTGTCACATCCAGTATTCAACTCGCATCATACCGAGCATGAAATGCTGCGTTATCTCAAGTCGCTCGAAGACAAAGATCTAGCGATGAACCGTAGCATGATTTCACTGGGCAGCTGCACTATGAAATTGAATGCCACCAGTGAGATGCTACCAATCACTTGGCCTGAGTTCGCCAACGTGCATCCTTTTGCACCGCGTGACCAAGTCACCGGCTATATCGCGATGATCGATAGCTTGCAAGATCAGCTCAAAGCCATTACTGGGTTTGATGACGTGTCTATGCAGCCAAACTCTGGCGCCTCTGGTGAGTATGCTGGTCTACTCGCCATTCGCCGTTATCACGCGTCACTCGGCGAGACCGATCGCGATGTGTGCCTGATTCCAATGTCAGCACACGGTACCAACCCTGCGACCGCCATGATGATGGGCATGAAAGTCGTCGTCGTCAAAACCGATGAGAATGGCAACGTTGATATCGATGATCTGACAGCCAAATGTGAAGAGCACAGTGATCGTCTAGGTGCGCTAATGATCACTTATCCATCGACGCATGGTGTGTTTGAAGAAGGTATCCGCAATATCTGTGATTTGACTCATAAGCACGGCGGTCAGGTCTATATGGATGGCGCTAACATGAATGCTCAGGTTGGTATGATGCAGCCTGCAGACGTTGGTGCTGATGTATTGCACATGAACCTGCACAAAACCTTCTGTATCCCGCATGGTGGCGGTGGTCCAGGTATGGGTCCTATCGGTATGAAGGCGCATTTGGCACCATTTATGGCCAATCATACCTTGAGCCCTGTACACAATGCGCAAAAAGACTGCTCAGCAGTATCGGCAGCCCCTTATGGTTCAGCGAGCATCTTGCCTATCTCGTGGATGTACATTGCTATGATGGGCCGTGATGGTCTGCTAAAAGCGACAGAACTGGCATTACTAAACGCCAATTACGTAGCAGCCGAGCTAAAAGGTCACTACCCTGTCCTATATGCGGGTAAAAACGGCCGTGTGGCTCACGAATGTATTATTGATATTCGTCCGTTAAAAGAAGAGACTGGTATCACTGAAAGCGATATCGCTAAGCGCTTGATGGATTATGGTTTCCATTCACCAACGATGAGCTTCCCAGTCGCTGGTACGCTGATGATTGAACCGACAGAGTCTGAGTCAAAAGAAGAATTGGATCGCTTCATTAGCGCGCTAAAATCTATCAAAGCTGAAGCGATGAAAGCCAAAGCGGGTGAAGACAATTGGACGCTAGAAGACAACCCATTGGTCAATGCACCGCATACTGCTGCTATGATTACTAGCGAAGAGTGGACGCATCCATATAGCCGTGATACTGCTGCATTCCCTCTACCATACATCCGTGCGAACAAGTTCTGGCCAAGTGTGGCACGCGTTGATGATGCGTATGGTGACAAGAACCTGATGTGCTCTTGCCCAAGTATCGAAAACTATATGTAATTATCACTTTCGATAGTTATTCTCTGTAGTAAAAAACCTCCAAGTCAGCAGCTGACTTGGAGGTTTTTATTTTGCTGACTTTTTATCTGCTCGATTAGCAGGTACTATTACTGATAGTAGTATTTATAAAAATGGAAAATGTATCAATAATGAGACACTTAACTTAGATTTTTCGAAGCAGTTAATTGGGCAATACTATGCAGCACAAATCACCTAAACGAAAGGCGCGCGTCATCCTAATACATGGTTTACACCAAACAGCTTGGGTAATGCGTCCACTTGCCAAACGTCTGCAAGCCGCGGGGTTTGATACCTATCAATATAGCTATCGGAGCATGCGTGATAGTATCAAAACCAATAGCGCACGCTTAAATCGTTGGTTGGAGAAAAACCATCATTCAGACCACCCCATAGATCTAGTTGGACACAGTTTAGGCGGGCTGATTATTCGTGACTTTGTCACTCAGTACCCAAAATGGCAGATTGGACATTGCGTAACGCTAGGGACGCCGCATGTCGGCAGTGTTTGTGCCGATTATATCTGGCGACTGACTCCTGCTATCGTTGGTCGCTCCTACATCGATGCCTTAGATGGCACTGTCGCACCACTACCGCAGCATGTGACCCTTGGCGTGATCGCTGGTAATCGTCCTTATGGCTTGGGTCAAATGTTTTTGCAGTATCACAACCGTAAGCTGCGTAAATCAGATAAGCCACCGCTCAAAGAGCATCTGGCACATGACGGAACCGTCTATATAGAGGAAACTAAGATTGAGGCGGCAGCAGATCATATCACCCTGCCTGTCTCTCATACTGGTATGCTCGTAAACCCAGAAGTCGCTGAGCAGACCAAATACTTCTTAGTGCACGGCGTCTTTAAACGCTAACGATTAAACGTATCTTGGATATCAGCTCTTAGCTTTACTAGACGTTATTAGGCATTGATACCCATACCTTGACGCAACTCAGTTTTGTGCTTTTCGATCACTGGTATCAAGGTTTGTATGACCCAGTCATTACGCCAGCCCTTCAGTCCTTGTGGCAATTGGCTGACATCTTTATCGAGAGCGACGACTTCATACAGTTGTCCTAGCCATTTTTTGCGCATTAGTACGCTAGCAGGTACACCAGTCTCTCGTGCATGCTCATCAATCGCTTGTTGCACAGCTTTGGACAGCACTTTATTTTTTGAGCGATATGGCGGCACTAGGCAGTCTGGATGTTCTGTGAATGGCAGGCTCTTTGCCTCTCTTATTACTTTTAGCAGCTCTTCACCATACAGACGCAGCATACTACGGTGCATCGTTGTTTTGTGCGACAGCTCACGCATGCTGTTTGGTTTTTCGGTGACGATCTCACGTACCGCTTGTTTCTTGATGATAAAGGTACGCGGCTGATTAGTCGCACGTGCCAGCTCTTCTCGCCACGTCGCCACGCCTTTAAGGATTGCCATTTGCTGTGAGGTATAGCGATAGTCAGCCATCGTGAGATACATCGCCTCGTCTTCGACATGCTGCGTATCATATAAGTCACTGGCATAGAGCTGACAGTCAGCCCAGACATACTCGTACAGCCCTTGTGATTTTAGTGCATGCTCAATACTCAGATATAACGCTGGCAAGTAGCGCACGTCATCGATTGCATACTGCTCTTGCTCATCTGTAAGCGGACGCTGTAGCCAGTCAGACTGACTGTGCTCTTTATCGATATGCATATCTAGTTGATCAGCGAGCGCCTGTTGGTAGCCCATTTGCAATTGACCTGTTAAGTAAGACAAGGCAATTTGCGTATCAAAGATATTGGTCAGTGGCGGACAACCAGACAGCAGATAAAAAATACCTAGATCTTCACCGCAAGCATGCCAAATAGCCACATCGACTTTACGCAGTGCTTCCCATAACTCTGCCAGCTGTAATTGCGGGGCATCCAGTAGATACACATGATCGCCAGTATTGAGTTGTACCAGTGCCAAACGTGGATAATAAGTGTCACGCTTGATAAATTCAGTATCTAATGCCACACGTCCGCAAGTCGCCAAGGCGTCAATAACGTCGTCTAATTGATTCTGCTCACGCACCCAAGTGATATCAACCGCATCAGCAATATCCAGCAATGCGTCAATGTCTAGTGTATCAACGTCTAACGCTGTTGGCATCGTTTCAGTACGAGCTGATTGCTCTGAGACATCAGTAGTCATGCTATCTGGGTCAGAATGGGCTGGAGCGTTTGAGACATTATTGGACACGGGCAGATACCTGCATAAATAAGAGAAAATAAAACACTAATATGCGTCTTATTAAGATTAAAGGAGAATACAATTATAACAACTTCATGAAACAAAGTGGCTAAGACTTAGTCTTTATCAAATACTATAAAAAAGAGCGGTTCTGCATGGCTTGACCAAGTGTCATGCTATCAAGATACTCAAGCTCGCCGCCCATCGGCACGCCTTGTGCCAAACGCGTGACTCTGCTCACATGACGATTGACTGCTTCGCTAATAAAATGAGCAGTGGTCTGACCTTCAACGGTTGTGCCCGTGGCTAATATAATCTCTTCTACGGGTTCTTGCTTGACTCGCCACACCAGTTGGTCAATATTTAGATCATCAGCACTGATACCATCGATAGGTGATAAATGCCCGCCCAGTACAAAATAACGACCACGGTACCCTGCTGTCTGCTCAATGGCCATCACATCTGCCGCCGTCTCAACCACACATAGCAGACTGTCATCGCGCCTAGGGTCTTGGCACAGAGGACATACCTCTTCATCACTAAAGCTATGACAGCGCTGACACTCAACGATATCGCGCATGGCTTCATCGAGTGCTTGGGCAAGTGCCATACCCTGCGGGCGTTTTTTGCTGAGCAGATGTAACGCCATTCGCTGGGCGCTTTTTTGACCGACACCTGGCAAAATACGCAGCTGCTTGACTAGCTGATCAAATTTGGCTGTAAGCAAAGTGACTTTCCTTTAGTTGACTTTATTTAACTGAATTTATAAATCGTAGCTATAAAAATGGGGTCGTATCATGTCGATAACAACCCCATTTTTGACTTCAGTACGACATATTTAGCGCTTAGAACATGCCTTGCATACCTGGTGGTAAACCCATACCTGAGGTCGCGCCTGCCATTGTTTCTTCATACAACTCGTCCGCTTGACGAACCGCATCATTGATGGCTGCCGCAATAAGATCTTCGATCATATCAGGCTCGTCTTCTAGCAAACTTGGATCAATAGTCAAACGCTTGACCACATGACGACCCGTCATCGTTACTTTAACCAAGCCACTGCCCGCTTCGGCTTGTACTTCTTTGTTAGCCAGCTCTTTTTTAGCCGACTCAACGTTTGCTTCTACTTTCTTTTGCATCGTTTGTGCTTGTTGCATCAATGCTTGAATGTTCATAGTTGCCTCTTTATCTTTTATATTTGAATGTTATACGGTGCGCATCGTAATTAGTAGTCATGAACCACGTAAAGTTCATATCATGCGTGAACAGTGATTATACCGCTATCTTTACAAACTGTCTAAACCACGTGCCAAGTCTTTGATGATATCTTCGACATCTTCTAAACCGACTGATAGACGAATCAGACCATCTTTAACCCCCGCTTCAGCACGAGCTTCAGGAGTCAGGCGGAAATGCGTGGTCGTTGCAGGATGAGTAATCGTGGTTTTGGCATCACCCAGATTATTGGTGATAGAGACCATTTGGGTCGAGTCAATCACATGCCACGCTGCTTCTTTTGTATCGCGGCTGTTTGACTCATTACTATCAGACGCTTTGACTTCAAAACCCATGATAGCACCGTAGCCGTCTTTCATATGATGCTGACGTGTGGCAAGTTCGTGTGCGCTATGATCGCTCAAGCCTGAGAAATGCACGGTGCTGACATTAGGATGATTGACCAAAAACTCTGCGACTTGATTGGCATTGTGACAATGCGCCTGCATACGTAATTTAAGTGTCTCAAGTCCTTTAGTAAATACCCATGCATTAAACGGGCTCATGCTGATACCGCCTGAGCGTACCACGGTAAATGCGTCTTGCATCAGCTTATCACTACCAACCAACGCACCGCCCAATACCCGACCCTGACCATCTAAATACTTAGTCGCCGAGTGAATAACCACGTCCGCACCTAAATCTAGTGGGCGCTGTAGAGCTGGCGTGGCAAAGCAGTTATCAACGACGAGTAAGATATCATTGGCTTTGCATAGCTCACTCAAGTAACCGATGTCACAAATCTGCGCTAGCGGATTGCTGGGACTTTCGCAATAAATGACTTTGGTGTTTGGTTGAACAGCATTTGCCCATGCGTCATTGTCAAAACAATCCACATAGCTGACTTCCACACCGAACTTGGCCATATAGTTGTTAAATAGGCCAATAGATGAGCCAAATAATTGATTGGCTGCGAGTAGATGATCCCCTGCTTTAAGGTACGCCAAACACATGGTCAAGATCGCGCCCATACCAGAGGCCGTCGCGACAGCACGCTCACCATTTTCTAATGCAGCCAACCGACGCTCAAAAGTACGTACACTTGGGTTGGTATGACGAGAGTAGACATTACCAGTTTTTGTACCATCAAAATGAGCAGCAGCATCAGCAGCTGATTGGTAGACATAAGAGCTGGTAGTAAAGATAGGCTCTGAATGCTCACCCTCATCGGTACGGTGTTGACCTGCCCGTACAGCAATGGTTTGCATGCCATAGTCAAGACCCAAATCTAAGGCATCATTACGCCAGTTTGGATCCAACCCTTTGGTTGAGGTTTTTTGGTTCAAACTGCTTTCATCTTTCGTTTGCGACTGACTCATAGACGTTCCGTTGCTTTACTTTGGTTGGTATAAAATGACTGCTTATTTTTCTGATTATCAAGCAAATTCATCAGGGTTATCATATCATGTCGCCTTATTCTACACATCTGGTTTCAGAGTACCCCGAAATATTATTATCATATGCTGCACTGCTCACGTATACAGATTCTGTTATCGCGATATAAATTGGCTAGATTATAGTAAAAGCAGCCATTTCATCTAACAAAAATAACGTATTTATAATAGGCAGATATGCAAACAGCTGCTAAGCTGAGCGGCGATTTGGGTTTTGCCGTTGGTGATATGATGATAGAGCATCCAATCAATGCTATTATCTCTAAAATAGCTGAACGATTTCAGCACATTACTTATTCATACATTTTATTTATCAGTATTATTTAGACTCACTAAGGTAAACTCGTTATGTCGACGTTCAGTATAAAAGCAAACACTTTATCGCTCAGTCTAACGCTTGGTCTGACTTTGGGTCTAAGTGCTTGCCAGAGTCTACCTGAGCAGCCGCACCTGTCTGATAGCCAAGAGTTATCTGCCCGAGTCAATGCATTATACCAACAGTCAGATAGCCCAGACTCTGAACCAGCAACCACAGCAGAGCCAAGTCCCACTGATCTGGTGACTGCCATCACTGCCCAAAATGAGATCCACCCTGACTTATCAGGCTACCATCCGATTGTCACTGGGGCAAATGCGTTTGCAGCGCGTAGTATCTTGACAGGTATGGCCACGCGCAATATCGATGCCCAGTACTATATTTGGCACAATGACCAAGCTGGGCAGTTACTTTTAAAAGACTTATGGGAAGCCGCTGAACGCGGTATCATCGTGCGTTTGTTGTTAGATGATTTTAATAACAGTGCAAAGTTTGATCAGCACTTGCTACGTTTTGCTAGCCACCCTAATATCGCAGTGCGCATCATCAACCCTTTGATGCACCGCAAAATGCCGACCTTAAACTACGTCACTGGTTTGCCGCGTATCAATCGCCGTATGCACAATAAGAGCATGACTTTTGACAAGCAAATCACCATCATTGGCGGACGTAATATCGGCAACGAATACCTAAGTAACGATCAAAGCAGTCAGTTTGCAGATTTGGATGTTTTGCTTATCGGAAAGGTGGTCGCAGACATTGACAATAGCTTTGGCAGTTACTGGTCATCTCCTTTGGCGTTTGACATTGAGACCTTAGCCGAATTTGATACTGACGTTACGCCTGACTTTTTAAAGGCTTTGGACAAGCTCGGTATCGATGAGCAAAACAACGAAGGCAGCAGTTTGACTGTCTATAAGGCCGCTATCGAAGACTCTACCATTGATACTGATCTGATCAACAAACAGGTGCCTTTTCGTTGGACGGACATGCAGTTCTTGAGTGATGATGTGGGCAAACTGTCTAAAAGCGTCTCCTCTGAAACCAATTTGGTTCACCAACTGCGTACGTTACTTGGTAGCCCAACCAAACAGCTGACCATTATCTCTTCTTATTTTGTACCGACCAAAGATGGCGTCGATACGTTGGTGAAACTGGCTGAATCTGGCGTTGATATCAAAATATTAACCAACTCATTTGATGCGACCGACGTGACCGCTGTTCATTCTGGTTATAGTCAATGGCGCCCTAGCCTGCTGCGGTCAGGCGTAAAAATATACGAGCTAAAATCGACGGCAGCTGAAGAAAAACGTGACAATAAACTCTGGCGTGCACGCAGTCAGTCATCAACCAGCCTACATGCAAAAACGTTTGCGGTAGACGACTATCAAGTGTTTATCGGCTCCTACAACGTTGACCCTCGGTCTGCCAATATCAATACTGAAATGGGTGTAATCATCAATGATGATGAGTTGGCAAGACAGCTGCACGGGGCACTGAGTGATGATTTACTAAACCAAGCTTATGAAGTTAAGCTGCTAGACAACGGTAGCTTGGAGTGGCACACCATGGAAGATGGCAAAGAAGTTGTTTATGACTCAGAGCCACGGGTCGATATGAGTGATCATATCTGGCTTACTATTATGTCTTGGTTACCCATTGACTGGCTACTGTAATATGTAAACTCTTTTCTAAATAGTCCCTAAAATTGCAGGATGTGCAGTTTTGCTTTTGTTAAAAGCCAAATCCTGTAATCAAAGTTCTTATTACAATACACAAAATTACTGTTCCGGCGAATCATTGTTTATATACTTTGATTTGCCGGTTTTTATCATGGCCGATTATCTAAACGATGATCGTCTTAATGACCACTTTACTCCGTGGATGCGTGATCTATTATGCCGACTCGTTCTCAATACGCCCTGATGTCTAAAAAAGACAAAAATACAGTCATATTCGTAAGCTTTATCAGCGCTGTAATCTTTTTTGATTTCTTGATTTATTTGTACATTGCAGACATTGTCTCAGCTGCTATTTTCCCCGCTAATAACGATCCTACGGTTGCTAAGCTGCAAGGAATGGGGCTGTTTGTCATTGGTTACTTGGCTCGGCCATTTGGTGGTATTCTGTTCGGGCGTTATGGTGATCTCAAAGGTCGAAAGCCGACCTTTTTCCTGAGCATAATCGTTACGGCAGGTAGCTTGCTCGCAATGGCGTGTCTGCCTACTTATGCGCAGTGGGGTGCGCTTGCACCTGCGTTATTCATATTGCTGAGAATCATACAAGGTATGGCATTTGGTCTTTACGCACCGCTATCTTGGGTATTTGTGGCGGAGCATGTCCCTCGGCAGTATTTGTCAGTGGCTTGTAGCTACGTTACGGCTAGCTTTTTGGTAGGTGTACTGTTCTCTAATGCGTTTTTTCTGTGGCTGACTGACTTTATGACCACCGTACAGCTGACTGATTATGGCTGGCGTTTGCCGTTTTTTGTTGGCGCCTTACTAACCTGTCTACCATTGTTGGTATGGCGACTGGTTAAAGAGACTCCGTTTTTCTTGGCGTTAGATAAGCCAAAAACTGGTAAGAATCTAGGTAGACCATTTACGGTATTATTCAAGCGCTGCAAACATTCTATCTTTGTCAGTATGGTACTGACTATAGTGATATCTAGTATCACTATAGTCATTGTCCTACTACTGCCAGAACTAATAGAAATCAACTTTACTTTAGACAGTGATTTGTTTAGCTTTTCTCATAGCTTGGGCATCGTATTTATGGTTCTTGGCTGTGTCTTTTATGGCATGATCTCGACCCATGAGAACTTTGGTAAAATTTTGGTGATTGGTTCTGTTTTACTTATCGCTCAGATGCTGGCGTTCTTTTATCACTTACAGGCAGGTGGCGACTATATATTGATTATGTATGCACTTCTAGGATTCTGTGCCGGTATTATAGGTATGGTCCCTGCCATTTTAGTTCAGCTATTTCCGACCAATGTACGTCTCACAGGTATCGCTTTTTGTTATAATATTACCTACGGTATCGTTGGTGTGCTGATACCCTTTGGTCTTGGTTACGCCACGACACTCATCAGTTTCTCGCCAGCGCTATATATTGCCTTTGTGGGCTCTATCGGTATTATTATGGGGCTTTATTTCTATAATTTGCCTGAATTCAAAAAGATTGATCATGTTATTTTATAAATAATGGATCAGTCACTGATTCGAACGATGTTTAAAACTAAGGTGCAATGAGATATCTCATTGCACCTTATCCATTTGTTTAAGACACAGATATTAAGGCTTGATAACCATGGTTGATATGACCAACAAACGCCTCTCTGTTGCGCCAATGATTGATTGGACAACGACAGACTATCGTTACTTTGCGCGACTATTTAACCCGCACACGTACCTGTATACCGAAATGATTAGCACCGGTGCATTGATACACGGTAACCGTGCACGGCACTTACGCTTTGACACACTTGAGCATCCACTGGTATTGCAGCTTGGCGGAGCAGATATCAGTGAGATGACACAATGCGCCGAATTTGCTCAGCAGTATGGCTATGACGAGGTCAATATCAATGTCGGCTGTCCCTCTGATCGCGTACAACATAATAAGATAGGTGCTTGTCTGATGGCAGAGCCCAAAACGGTTGCCGACTTGGTCAAGCACATGCAAGCAGCTGTCGATATTCCAGTGACGGTCAAACACCGTATTGGTATTGATGACTTTGACAGCTACGAATTTATGGTTGATTTTGTGCAGACAGTAGCTGCTGCTGGCTGTACACGTTTTATTGTTCATGCACGTACGGCATGGCTACAAGGTCTTAGTCCTAAGCAAAATCGCGAGATACCACCGCTACGTTATGATGATGTCTACCGCTTAAAGCAAGACTTTCCTGAGCTAGATATCGAAATCAATGGCGGTATCGACACGATAGAAGACATCAAAATGCACCTGCAGCATATCGATGGCGTGATGATAGGACGAGCGTTTTATCATAACCCGTACCTATTAGCAGAGGCCAATAGCTTGTGGGACGAGACAACACCCGAGACTATCCCTAAGCGCTCAGAAATCTTGGCACGGCTATATCCATATCTAGAAGGACAAATTGAAAAAGGCGAAGCACTCCCAACAATGACGCGACATTACTTGGGATTGTTTCAAGGGTTGATGGGCGCACGTAAATGGCGACAAGCACTAAGCGGCAAACCTCAGCTTACCCTCGATGATGTCAAAAGAGCGGCAGATGAGGTATTGTTGTTAAATCCTGACGCATAGCACAGATTGGCATGCAGTCAATTTAACAGACTACAGATTTTAGTCACTACTGTCATATTGTCACTATTACAATGTCAATTTTGGCTACGATACTTGTGAGAGATACTGCCACATCGCTGCCCCATTATTAATGATATGTAGTGCGATTGGCAGTAATAGTGACCCTGACTTAATACGGGCATAGCAAAATATCAGTGCCAGTACCACAATAGTGCTGATCTCATAAATACCGTACTGCACATGGATAATAGCAAATATCAAACTTGTCACGATACTTGCTACTATCGCGCCGTGATGCACAGAGTATGACGGCGCTGTGAACTGCTCTGCAATCGCTGACCATAAGATGCCCCGAAAAATAACTTCTTCGTAAATTGGGGCAACGACTACCATCGCAAAGACCAACAGCCATATTGAGCTTACCGATTGATATAGTGGATCGACAAAAACCAGCGGTGTCATATCTAGCATATAGGTCAGCGCTTGACTGGCAATCATAAATATCAATAGCACGCCCAGCATACCCATACCTACCGCAAATGAAAACGGCTTCAATGTTAGGTACTGACGCACCTTACCGCCTCGTAGACGAATAATGAGAATACTGGTCGCTACCAACAGTATGCAGCCTATGACTATCGAGATACTCACGACCGTCCCATCATTACTACCAAAAAAGAATATATCCCCCATCGATGCATTTTTTGTAGCAGGTAATACCAGCTTGCCAGCAATATATACGCCTACCAATTGACTGATAAAAAACGCAAATACCATACCTACTGTTAATACAAACGCTCCTAAGCGTGAAAACAATGGCGCACGATGAGGCAAGCGTTGCCTATCAGACGGTTCAGCTAGGTCATTTGGCGTAGAGTTTTTTGGCATAGATTTGTTGGACACAGAGTTCTTGGACATATCAATATCACTTAGCAAGTAGACAGTCAGCTCAGATCTAAGAGCCTGACGAGTTGATGGTACCTTACTTTTATTTTGGCAGTTGCTGCTCGATCAAGGCGAGAACCTGCATTGAGACAGACTCTGGATGCTCTAGCGGGAACATATGACCCCCTTTATGTGTCTCATAAGGAATGCCTAGGCGCGACTGTATCTGCTGGGGAAAGCGGCGTTTTAAGAAGATACTGTCTTGACCTATAATTAAGGTAACAGGCACCTTCGGACCACGATTTGGGGCTAGCCAATACCAAGAAGGATTGGTGCGAAACACTTCTACTTCACTGGCTTTAGGAATGGCCAATGTGACTTTACCATCCGCGCGCTTATGTAAGCCATGATCGATATACCCTTGAAAACTGCGTTCATCAAAGTTTTTAAAAAATCCTTTGTGGCGCATCTTTTTATAGGCCTCATCTCGGCTATCCCATACATCGCGGCGATATTTGGACACACCTGCTGGTGATAGTTTGTCCATCAAGCGGTTATTCATAAGTGGCAATCTATCTGCCGTTTTTGCCAAATGCCATAACAGGCTGACTTTGCCATAAATCCAAGGCGGATCCATAAGCACGGCTTGAGCAAATAGTTCTGGCCGACGGTACGTTGCCTGCAAGGTACACATGGCTCCTAGCGAATGCCCCACACCTACTACTTGCGCGACGCCATGCTTGTCACAGGCATCTTTTACACTGTCAATAATCTGCTGCGTTAGACTACGCCAATGATCGTCTACGGGGTAATCGGGGGTATCGCCCAACATGGCGATATATTCAATCGTAAAGAACGCTGACAATCTCTCAAAGAATGGCTCGTAAACAGCGCTTGGCATCCCATTGGCATGGGCAAAATGTAGCACAGGTTTATTGGTGATCTTGGAGACAGGTAGCACCGCAAAGGTCTGCGAATTTATTTCATCACTCATAACAGGCTCTCGTTGAATCGTTTGGTTTGTCTATTATTTTTAGTGGTTGTCATATTATTGCATTGTCATATTGTTGCATTGCCAACATAAATACCAGACATGCTCTATAGCAAGTCTGATAATTGGCATATATACGTCGCTTATCTGGTAATTCTTATAACTTTAAACCATATGTTTTATTTAAGGTTGCACAAAATTAAGGCTGAGCATAATTATATGCCCAGCCTTAACAATCATACACACTATATCTAAAACATAAAACGCTTAACGCATTTTTGCATCACCATCTTCTTGCGGTAAGAAACCATCAAGGCTGACGCTTGAGCCGATACCTGCCCCTAGTTTTACGGCAAAACGATCCATAAACATTTGGAACGGGTCAGTTGGACTATAGCTGATTACGGTATCTAGCTCTAACCGACGACTCAAACTGGTAATGCTACCGTTGTCGTCTGCTAGTCCTAGCTCGATAGACTGCTCACCTGTCCAAAACAGCCCTGAAAACAGTTTGTTTTGTTCAGGGTTTTTGAGACGGTCGCCGCGACCTTCTTTTACTGCATTGATGAAATGCTTATGCGTATTAGCCAGCACTCCTTCAACATGCTTTTCTTCATAATCAGTCAATGGACGTGACAAGCTTAAGATGTCTTTATACTCACCAGCGGTAATCGTACGATCTTCTACACCAACTTTGTCCATCAGACCTTCGACATTGTAGCTTGGCATAATGACACCGATAGAGCCGACCAAGCTCGATGGGTTGACATAAATCTCATCTGCTGCAGAAGCAATATAGTAAGCACCTGATGCGCCGATATCACCGATCACTGCATAAAGCTTTTTGTCCGGATACTCTTCACGTAATTCCATCATAGTCTGCCAAATTTCATCAGACTGTACAGGTGAACCACCAGGTGAGTTAATATCTAATGCAACGGCTTTGGAGTTGCTGTTTGCAAAGGCACTTCTTAGCGCATCATTGACATCATAGGCGTTGGCCACATCATCGCTACTGATCACACCTTGCAGATCCACTACAGCTAAATGCGGCGAGCTGGTATCTACGGCATCCATACCTGTTGGCGCGCTACTGCACCCGCGACCTAGGGTCAAAAATATCAATAAAATATAACCAAAGGTTAATAATTTAAAGAAAATGCTCCAGCGACGAGCGCGGCGCTGCTCGACCACACTAGCTAATAAGGTATTTTCTAGCACCTTCCATTCTTGTCCACTCGGCGCGTTTGGTTGCTGCATTTGTGTTGGCTGATGTGGCGAATTATCAGGACGTTTGTTAGGGTCTGGTGGCCAGTTGGGCATATAACTTCCTAAGTCAGAACAAGCTAAAACAATAAAAAGATGAGGTTGACAGATACCACTAGAAGTAATGGTCTCTATGTCAAATCAGTCATCGGTATTCATGGGGTGCTAAGTATGGTTGTATTTCGACCATGGTTCAATAGTATAACTGTGAAATATCACTATATTGTAACGCTGGTAGTATCAGCATTATTCTTGAGGGCGAACAGCTTCAATATCAACACTATTATCAAGCGTGTTCAACGACAATGCCACTGGTAATGGTTTATTATCGTAGGTCATGACAGTATCAACGCTTTGACGAACCATGACATCGGCTGTCACCTGAGAGGTACTATGACCTAGCCAGGTTGTATTTTTAAATACTGCGCGCTCGTCAGCCAGATCGGCCGTACATAGTAGCGACCACATTTGCCAGACGCGCTGGTGTGTATCGGTATCTAAAATCAGTCGTGAGCGAGAAGTGTCTGTACGACTATCATTCAGATAGCTATTGGCCAATTGCAGATGAGGATTTATAGGTGATGACTTGAGTGGATCAGCTGCATTGTATCTTCGTACTTGTATAGGTGTGCGGCTATCGATGGCAATTGTACAGTCCCAAACACTAGTGTCACCTATCTGACTCCAGCCTGTCATTGCCTGTATTGATATATCTCCGTTTGCAAGCTGCCATACACTTCCCTGCTTGCAGTTTTGGGCACTGATATTTGTTTGACTCTTGACACGGCTTGTTGTTTTGTATGCTTGCTGAAACGTAAGCCAATGCTCAGAGCGCCCTGCTTGCCAATATCGACTGATCGGTAGACGCTCTCCCAAATGAATGACTGTTTTTGGTAATAACTCAGAGTTGTTGGTGCTAGAAATCTTTCGTTGATTATCAGAGGTCAGCGTATCCGTCAGTGCGGCGCTACTGCTCTGTACTATGACACTCTCCAAACGATTAACCGATAAGCTCCCCAGTTGCTGCTCTAAAGAAGCAGACAGTGTATCTGCTGTCAGGCTATTTGGCGTGGTTCGTGTAGAAGCGGGTCTGTGATCAGCTAAGAATAACCAGTTACTACTTTCTTTGTTTACGGTAGGATATGTCAGCAATGCTGCCGTTATATACGTATCACCCGTCGGTAGGACATACAGTGTCGGCACTATGGTCAGCGACTGCTGATTGGCATACACCGTCATCATCAATAGCGTCAATGGTGGCAGTATCAACCAACGACTGAGCAGACCTCTAGGCAACAACCAAGGCAAAATACTCAATACAACCATAAGCAATATAGCCATACTCACTGGTGTATAGAGCCATGCCTCTGACAGTGCTGGCAACGATGTTAACCAACCAATCAGCTCATGTAAGCTGCTGACAATAGTAATCACTAGCGACCAAATACTATCGGCTACCATAGGTGATAACAGATAACACAGTCCTGCTAGTAGATTAAGCGGTACAATCAACCAACCAAAAAGCCCAATGGCAAATAAATTGACCACCAATCCCCATAATGAGGCCTTGCCAAATAAGATCAATGTGATGGGCAATAAAGTAAAGAATAGCCAGAACTGTAGCTTAAGGATACGCCGGACAGCTCGCAAAGCATGCTTAAATAGCGCCGTGCTTACGTGAGTGCTTTTATTATTCGTATATGGCCCTGCCAACTCAGCGGTACTGTGCTGATGTAACGTATCGTCATATTTGAGCAATAGCGCTACTGCAATAAAGGACAACCAGTATCCTGCCTGCCAGAGCACATAAGGATCATACCATGCCATCAGTATGGCCAGCGCCAATAGTACTCGAATCGTACTAATAGGTAGCAATGTCACTCTCACAAGTCCAATCGCTAGTAGCATCCAAGCCGTACGAGCAGCAGGTACATCAAAACCTGTAAATAACGCGTAGATAAAGGCTGCGCCAATCATTGTCCACCAACGCACTTGCCAGCGCGGAATATAACGATAAAGTGCTGGACATAACTGATTAAGCAGCAGCACAATGAGACCACCTAGTACAATAGCCAAGAACAATACGTGCGTCCCTGAGATAGCCAGTAAATGAGAAATACCTGCCAGTTGATACAAATCTTTGGTATCTCGATTAATTAGACTACGATCGCCTGTGAGTAAGCTCAACGTGACAGCTTTAGCCTGCTGTTCTGCTGTCGTTTGTGCTGACCAGTCTCTATAAAAATGCTGTCTTAATTGCCAGCGCCCTATATCAATATGCAAGCGCAAGCGCTCAAGATACGAGTCAGAAGTCGGATTTTGATGTGACGCCTCATTCAGGCTAGCTTTGTTATTACTTACGGTCAATGGGCTGATAGCCAAGATATTTGCGCTGCCATCAATATGCCGACCTCGCAACCAGCGATAGCTATCAAAACCAGAAGCGTTGTTGACTGCCTGATCGGAGGCCACCAATGGCGCAAGTGCTAAGCTCATAAACAGCGTATCACCAGGCTGCAAATTATTGAGGTTTGAGAGTGTGGCATCAGTCGATGCACCTTTTGGATAAGCAGTAAGTAATGCTCGGTACGTGACGTTACTGTCGTTGTCTTGGTTAGAACGATTGGTGTTGTTATTACTTAGGCTATTTTTTGCTATATAGTCTCTTGTACTATTTGCCAAATCTTGAGGCGTTAATTCAGTTACTAATGGCGTTATATTTGTTAGCACGGCTACTTGTCGATAGCCACTATCTGCGGATGGACTATAGACACTGTCGCTTAGCCCTTCAATACGAACAAGCGCTTGCACACGTATAGGATCGGTGATTTCTGCGGCTGCAGCTTTATGATGTGCCACTAACGCCTGTAGCGCGCTACCTGCTACCAACAAAATGGCTAATATGGTAAATAAAAAGTACTTAACGATACGAGATGAGCGTTCAGCATTTTTGAATATGCTGCTTGAGGTGTGATGATTTATTGCTGAGGATACATGACACTGGGTAAGTGTCAGTAGAATAATAGAAAATAATATAAGTAAGATAAACAAACCAGACGTACTAGCCAGCCCTATCGAAAACAGTTCAGTAGGGATCGCCACCTTGTCTGCGACTGTCAAAGTCCCCATCATAGCAATAACGACGAGGCTGCCAATTAACCAATACACCAGCACTCCTTGCTTGATGGGCAAAATAAGATAACGTCGTTCGCTATGGTTATTTATGCCAATAAAGGCATAGACATAACTGCATTCGTAGACATATTGGAAGCAACTGAATGAGCATAGTTATGATGCAATAGCATTTATATTTATATTACCCTATACTGATGAGAAATACGAAGGTGATGCCTGTCTGACATCACTGCCCTATGTATACTCACTATTACTTTTTATCCATAATATTACTCTATACCAGCCCCTCAACATCATTGAGCGGACTGTGGTTAACGATTAAAGGCGATCCTGTGCCCCAAAAACGTCTAAAAGACTTACTTCCTACACCAGAAAAAGTCCTAGAAAGTCGCACCTTAAAATTATTCGCGCCGCATTTAGCAGACCCACGTTTATGGCATTTTAATCGCCATAGTCTCAACAAGGCGGTTTATATTGGTGTGCTCAGCGCGTTTTTTCCATTGCCAGGGCAGATGTTATTGGCCTTAATTGGCTCGCTTATTTTTCGAGCCAATGTACCTATGGCGCTCGGTCTGACATGGATTACCAATCCACTGACTAGTCTACCAATCTTTTATGCTGGATATTATATCGGCGCAAAAATTATTGACGCACCTGTGATCAGTTTGCGGTTTATCGGTAGGATGATTGCAGACTTTAGCTTATGGGCGCTATCGGATGGTGCCAATCCATTTATTACCTATAAAGGCACAGTATCGCTGACAGCATTTTGTATCGGATTAACGCTTTTGGCGGTTGTAACCAGCATTATTTGTGGACTTGCCTTTAAGGCAGTGTGGCGCTATAAAACCGTTGCAAGTTGGCAAAAACGTCAGAAAAAACCCACTGACAAATCCTTTGAGCCTTAATACCGCTTATGTCAGTGTCAGTCCAGCGGTATTAAGGTTGCCTTCATTTGATACCGCTACTCTGCTTTGTTCTTATCTATGGCGGCTTTGAGCTTATCTGTAAAGTCTTTGTCCATAGAGACAATCTCAATAACTTCATCGTTTTTGCATAGCGTATAACGCTTGCCAGTTGCGCTGTCTTGAACCTTGAGATCAAAATCAACCCCAGCTAGAGTAATCGCATCAAACACTGGCGAGATTAAATCCTTTTGCTCTTGACTATCAATAGTCTCAAACACAGACGGATCGATATAAGGCTTTAATGGCTCATCACCTTCTTCAGCACTACCAAAAGCAGCGATTGGATCGTCATCTAAATTCATCATATGTGTTCCTATAAAATAGATACGGCAGCTGATTGGTAGCCGCCTCAGTATCTCTTGCTATTAAATATCTACTCGATAATACAACAATATATTTCACCAGAACAGCGCTTATTAGCGCCAATAGACACAATACTTATGTCAATCTGACATTCTCGTCATATGGAGGGTTAATACTGCTCCCAATGACCATTGCGCAGCAACAATTGACGGTCAGCAAGCGCCGCTAGATTGCGATCATGTGTGACCATCAATAATGCCGTTTGCATCGTGCTCTGTAGCTCTGACAACAGTCCAAAGACGCTTTGCGCATTGTCGTAGTCCAAGTTACCAGTTGGCTCATCTGCCAAGATAAGCGAGGGCTTGGTCACTAGCGCACGCGCAATCGCCACACGTTGACGCTCACCGCCTGACAGCTCGCCTGGTCTGTGCATCAGTCGATGCTCAAGACCGACATTCTCCAAAATCTCAATCGCTTGGGTGCGTGCCTGGGTCGTTGAGACTTCTGGACGCATGAGCAGCGGCATCGCAACGTTTTCAACAGCGGTAAACTCTGCCAACAAATGATGAAACTGGTAAATAAACCCTAAATGCTTGTTGCGCATGGCACCGCGTTCAGTCTCATTCATGCTATTTAGTAGCTGACCATGTAGCCATACTTCACCACTGGTTGGTGTATCGAGACCACCAAGTAGATGCAGTAAGGTACTTTTTCCTGAGCCACTGGTACCAACGATAGCGATGCGCTCACCAGCATGAACCATTAGATCGAGACCCGTCAATACTTGTGTACTGACTGCACCCTCATCATATATCTTGTTGATATTGGTCGCCTTCAAAATGGCAGACATAGCGCTTCCTTTATTTTATTTATTTTGATATTTGTGCGTTTAGGCTATTCGTAGCGTAGCGTTTGAGCTGGCTGAATCTTGGCTGCGCGACGTGCTGGATAAATAGTCGCCAAAAAGCTCAGTACAAACGACGCCCCTGTAATCAATAACACATCAAGCAAACGCAGCTGTGAAGGCAAGTAATTCACAAAATACGCATCAAACAGATTTAGATTAAAGACTTGATTGATAAAGCCCAAAATATCACTGACAGTCAGTGCAAATATCACACCCAATATCGTACCAGCAACCGTACCGATCACACCGATAACCACACCTTGAACCATGAACACTTGGGTAATCAGTCGAGGTGATGCGCCGAAGGTTTTCAAGATCGCAATATCGGCTTTTTTATCAGTGACGAGCATCACAAGACTTGAGACAATATTGAAAGCGGCCACTAAGATGATCAAAAACAGCAGCAAACCGACCATGGCTTTTTCCATTTGAATCGCCCCAAATAGATTGCCGTGCGTCTGTGTCCAGTCGTTAGGATACAGTTGCTGAGGAGCAATAGCAGCGGCTTTCTCTGCTGCAGCTGGCGCTGTAAAGATGTCGTCCAGTTTCATACGTACGCCCTGCGCACCCTCAGGCAGACGTAATAGTTTGGCGGCATCACCCATCGGGATAAATGCCATGAGACTATCGACTTCTGGGCTAATAGTGAAGATGCCTGTCAAGGTGAAGCGCTTAAATCTCGGTATTACGCCTGCGGGTGACGGTGAGGCCTCTGGAAGCACTAGAGTCACCTTATCCCCTATCTGCAAGCCCAAAGACTGAACCATCTCCTCGCCTAATACGATACTAAAGTCACCGCTTTGCAAGGTATCAATACTGCCTTCAATCATGTGCTCATTGATGATGGAGACATCCTTTTCGTATTCAGGCTCGACGCCAGTCACCATGATGCCTGCGACTTGACCATTAGATGTCAGCATGCCCTGTAATTGGATAAAGGGTGCCACCGCCGCCACTTCTGGGTCTTCTTTTATTTTATCCGCCAATTGTTCCCAATCGCCGATGATCTCAGTAGATACCACCGTGGCCTGCGGCACCATACCCAAAATACGGGTTTTTAGCTCGCGATCAAACCCATTCATGACTGATAGCACCGTAATCAATACGGCAACCCCAAGCGTCAAACCGATCATTGAGATGAGTGATATAAAGGAGATAAAGCCATTACTGCGCTCTGCTCGGGTGTATCGTAAGCCGATAAATAACGCTAAAGGACGAAACATATTCAAACTCTTTATCTTATCTACGTGCGACTTTATATAGGTTGGATAATGAGCAGCAGTCAATGCATCAGACATTTGCTACTGCTCACATATAAATCGAACACAAAAACAGGGTTTCAGACGAGCCAAAGACAGCCGTCAAAAGGGAGCTAGTTTGACACAATTTGGCTGATATGTGCCAGTCATTAGCAAGTACTGAGAGGATTTTTTACCAAAAAACTGGTTTCTGTTATTATTTTTGAGAGAGGGTCTTGCTATTAGCCGTGTCCATACCTATATATTATATGCTAAAGACAATTGTCATTAACCCCACATTGTGATTTGTTCATGCTTTGCTGATCATATCGCTGACATCATAAACCAGTAATTTGAAATACTGAATGGTGTGTAAGTAACAGCAGTATTAGATACAAACCTCACGCTGACTTAATTTTGAGTATTTTCATGACCATAAATTATCAATATAAAAACATTCAATCTCCTACCAAGATCACGTTGACCGACGAGCAGTCTGCAGGTCACGGTGATCACTGGCGTATTTTGACCGATGACATGAGTCAAGATGTGCCAAAGTGGCTACAAAAAATGATTGAAGTCGCCGCCATGCCCAAAGGCCTGAACAACAATGTCAGTGCAAAAGACAGCTGTTTGTTGTTATCAGAAGACCGACCTTGTCATATTAATCAAGTGCTAGCGATGAAAGATGGCAAGCCTGAGCGCTTTATCAATGCATACCCTTGCGTCGATAGCCCTTATGGGCTTGACTGCAAAATCGAGCGCGTCATTGCCAATGACAACTCACACGATGCAGTGTTACGCCTGCGTACTGCTGATGGCAGTATCATTTATGCATTTGATCAGCTCTATACGACCAACCGCCATCTGTATCAGCGCGATACCTCTTATTTTGTGAATTTTAGCGCATGGGCACATGAGATTAAGCTAAGCGAACAAAATGAGGTGATCATGGTAGAAGATCAGGAATCTATCCGCTATCACCGCGCCTTTAACGATATCGTTGCAGCAAATGACGGAAAAATTCCAGATGACTTACAAGCGCAAATCAGTGAGTGGAAACCTGAAACTAAAGAACAAATGGCACCTGTTGAAATCAATCTAGGTCATATGTGCGCTTACTTGTTTGGCGATACCTTAGGACAAGAAGACGAAGCTTGGTGTCAAGGTCAAGTCCTTGGGAAACAAGAGACTGAATTTAATGGCAAATCAATCATTTTGTTTGATGTGGTGACGCTACGTGAGCAGGATGCAGATCCGTTTGTGGTGCGTATCGGTGCTCTAAACACACCAGAGACCGCCAGTATAAAAGTACACGACTATGTACAAGCCAATGTGTGGTTACAAGCAGCGATATATAAAGAAAATCAGCAAAGCGCAAAACAGCCATCAAAAGCCAGCTAGTTACTGGATAGCTGACTGTATTACGTGCTATGACTTGTTTTCACACAACAAAAAGCCCCTAACTAGTATTAGGGGCTTTTTGTTATCTTATCGACTTTTACCATTCAAAACTCTAGATTAAAAGTCGTACAAATACGTGATTAAGCCATTGTCGTCATTGATTTGATACGAGTATATAGCTCTTTTTGCTCTGCACTTGGGCGAGCAGTTTGTACTGCCATCAACTGTGACATATCACCTTCAACACGAATTTTGCCACTCATAAAGGCACCCATGATTTGGTTAGTGTCAAAATCAGTGATGATGGATTGTAGAATGCTGCGATCCAATAGCAATGTCGTGGTCGCATCGCTATTTAAACCGCGATGCAATAGGCCATTAGCAAAATTGGCTTCGATATCTTTTTCCGTATCAGATACTTTTAGGTTGACGATCATATTAGCCAGTGCTGGTGGCAAGTTTAACTCACCCGCTTCACTACCCATCTTCTCTACTTGCTCAAACCATTCATCTGTCAAAAAAACTGCCATGTTATTATCCTTAATTGGTATTTTGTTGGGTTAATACTACTATTTAGCGTATTGACCTCATTATCAATTTATTGAAATGATTGTTATTGATAGACTTATAAGACGTCGCTATCACTGATGTTCAGGCTCATTATAAGGGGCGATTTGATAATAAGTAAAACCTATTTGTATCGCTTGTAAGCCCATTGTTACAAAATTATTTTAGAAGCACGTATTTACCTCTAATGAAGTTTGTCTTGGTTTGACACAGATACATATCTAGAATCGTGATAAAATTGAGTATAAAATAGGCAAATAGCGCAATAATAATAAGTTGCTTGCGAATTTTTATACCAAAGAGTTTGTATTTTGGCGCATAGTTCTGATGATATTTGATTAGGATTGCGTTACAATACCCTTAAACAGAGTCGGGAGTTTTAACCTAACATTACATAAAAATGTTTTTTGTCAGCCGCCGCTAGCATACATCTATGGTCAGTGCGTTTTTATAGCCCTATAGTATGGGTATCTATCTTCATTAGTACCGATTTTTTCGTAATAATTAAGATATATATTTAGCCTTACAAGATGTTTGATGCTCAAAAACGGCGCGTCTTCTTATTTATCTCGATAATCTATTAACAATCCTACTATCGATTGGCTGTAAACAAGGTGCACAAAGCGCCTCTTTTTATCCATCAGTACCTACTGATAGAAAACACCAGCCCATATTGATAGTTAATGAGATTATGATGATAAGCATGGCAAAGAACAGTATGTACCGCAGCTATTATAGTTTATCAGTTTTTATAATACCTATAGCGCGGACTGTTGGTTAATTCTGTTGATAATTCGGGCTGTAAAGGAATCATCCAATGAGTTTACAAAACACAGCAGTCGCCCCAGTTGACCGTGAGTACGAAATTACTGTCGTAAGATTTTTTACGATTATGGCTGTCGTTTGGGGCATCTTCGGCATGAGTCTTGGTGTGTTCATTGCTTCACAGTTAGCATGGCCAGGACTCAACTTTGACATTCCATGGCTGACCTTTAGTCATCTAAGACCACTGCATACCAATGCGGTGATTTTTGCGTTCGGTGGTTCTGCCCTGTTCGCAACGTCTTATTACATCGTCCAGCGTACCTGTAAGACACGCTTGTTTGCGCCGTATTTGGCGTGGTTCACCTTTTGGGGATGGCAGGCAGTTATTGTCGCAGCCATCATCACCCTACCGCTAGGTTTGACCACAAGTAAAGAGTACGCTGAGCTTGAGTGGCCTATCGATATCTTGATTGCTTTGGTATGGATCTCTTATGCCATTGTATTTTTTGGTACGCTCATCAAACGTAAAACCTCACATATCTATGTGGCTAACTGGTTCTTTGCCGCTTTCATCATTACGATTGCCCTACTACACATCGTAAACAGCATGGCAATTCCGGTTAGTGCGTTCAAATCTTATTCGCTATTTGGCGGTGCAACTGATGCGATGGTGCAGTGGTGGTACGGGCATAACGCGGTAGGTTTTTACTTAACGGCCGCCTTCCTTGGAATGATGTATTATTTCGTTCCTGTACAGATTGGTCGGCCTATCTATTCGTATCGTCTGTCTATCGTTCACTTTTGGGCATTGATTGCTTCATATATGTGGGCTGGTGGTCACCATTTGCATTATTCAGCGCTTCCTGATTGGACGCAGTCATTGGCAATGGTATTCTCTATCATTCTATTCGCGCCATCTTGGGGTGGTATGATTAATGGTGTACTCACGTTATCAGGCAGTTGGGATAAGTTGCGCACCGATCCGATCATCCGCTTTATGATTGTGGCATTGTCGTTCTACGCAATGTCGACGTTCGAAGGCCCAATGATGTCTATTAAGACAGTCAATGCGCTATCGCACAACACGGACTGGACAATTGGTCACGTACACTCAGGTGCACTTGGCTGGGTTGGTATGATTACTATTGGTTCGCTATACGTATTGTTACCACGTATTTATAACAAACCAAAGATGTACTCTATTAGCTTGATCACCACGCATTTTTGGCTGGCGACTGCAGGAACGATTTTCTATATCGTATCTATGTGGATCTCAGGTATTGGTCAAGGCATGATGTGGCTTGCTACGAACCCAGACGGTACTTTGGTATATAGCTTCGTTGATACTGTTGAATTCTCGCATTTCCCATATATCGGTCGTGCTTTTGGTGGCTTCTTGTATGTATCGGGTATGTTTGTTATGGCTTATAACTGCTATAAAACACTCAAGATGCCAGAAGGTAAGCCTGTAGATGTCGCTGATCCAACGGATCATGAACCTAGTGTCGAAAAACCTTCGACAGCTAACGTATAAGGAGCGATCATGGCTGGTACACCGCATGAAATTATTGAAAAAAATACAGGCTTGTTGGTCATTGGTATCGTGATTGCTATTAGTTTTGCAACGCTGGTTGAAATCGTACCATTGATCTATGATAACAAAGGTCCTGAAGAAGGTGGGGTGAATGCTCCCCTACCTGCTATGGAGCCTTGGACAGCGCTTGAATTCGAAGGTCGTGATATTTATATCCGTGAAGGATGTCACGTTTGTCATACGCAAATGGTTCGTCCACTACGTGCAGAAGTCGAACGCTATGGACCGTATTCGCGTGCCGCTGAGTCAACGTGGGATCACCCATTCTTATGGGGATCGAAACGTACTGGACCAGATTTAGCACGTGTAGGTGGTCGTTATTCTGAAGACTGGCAAAAGCAGCATTTGATTGCGCCACGTTCGCTAGTGCCTGAATCAGTGATGCCTGGATTCCCTTGGCTTGCTGAAAATGAAGTAGATGGTGAAGACATTCAAGCTAAAATGCGTCTATTCCGCGATCGTTTTGGTGTTCCTTACACTGAAGAAGACATCGAAGGTGCTCCAGATGCTGTACTTGGTGCCACTGAGCTTGACGCTTTGGTTGCCTATCTACAGCAGTTAGGTACCGCAATGGAAGGACAGCGCTAATGGGTATTGGTGAATTACAAACAATTGCGACCGTTTCTGCCTTTATTGCCTTCGTAGGCGTTGCATGGTGGGCGTATTCGCCAAAAAACAAAAAACGCTTCGAAGAAGATGCACAACTTGCGCTTGATGACGAGGATATTAAATCCTTGTCTGAAGAGCAGCGCAATAAGGATAAACGATGACATTTTTTTGGAGTTCTTGGATCACGCTAATCAGTATCGGCTGCTGGGCTTTTATTCTTGGTGTCTTGTTGTTTGTTATCAAATACAAACCGAGCCTAGAAGACGACGGTACGACTGGTCATGAGTATGATGGCATCCGAGAATACGACAAAGCACTCCCTAAATGGTGGTTGGTAATCTTTTTTGGTTCAATCATTTGGGGCGTTGCCTATTGGGTATTTTTCCCAGCCATGTTCCCTAAACACTGGGAAGGTATCGCAACCGTAGAAGTCGATGGCGAAACAGTGCCTTGGACCTCTAAGAACGAGCTATTTAGTGAGCTTGAAAGCAACAACAAAGTATTTACAGATAACTTTGAAAAGAATATTTTGGTCAAAGCCGATGCAGCAGGTGCAACCGCGACGCTAGGGACACTGAATGAGTTGCAAGCGACTATGCGTCGTAGTGACAACCCACCAGCAGACTTACAGACTCAAATCGATGGTAAAGTAGCAGAACTTGCCCCCTATGTCGAAAAACTGTCTGAAAATCCAAATGCATTGAAAGTCGGTAGCCGTTTGTTCTTGCAGAACTGTGCGGTATGTCACGGCTCAAACGCTAAAGGTGCCACAGGCTACCCTAATCTGACCGACAATGATTGGTTATATGGTGGTGAAGCCAGCAATATCCTAACGACGTTACATAACGGGCGTGTCGGTGGTATGGCAGCATGGCGTGATCAGCTTGGTGAAGATGGCATACGTGCTGTTGCCGAATACGTCTTAGCGATGTCAGGCAATCAAAATGACTATGAGCTTGATCAAACGAAAGTGGCTCAAGGTAAGGTTATTTTCAATGAGCCTACCAACTGTGTTCTTTGTCATGGACCAGATGGTAAAGGTATGATTTCAGCGGGTGCACCGAATTTGACTGATAATATTTGGTTATATGGTGGTGACCGCGAGACTATTCGTGAGACGCTACGTTATGGTCGTGCTGGTGTGATGCCTAAGTGGGATACTAAGCTAGGTAATGAGCGTATTATGCTTCTTGCTGCTTACATCTACTCACTATCAGACAAGACTGGTAAATCACCTGAGGGATCAATGGTTACTGCAGCAGCGACTCAGCCTGTAGCAACTCAAGAAGCAACTGCTAACTAAGTATAAATACTGTACATGGACGAGATTTAATGAAGGGAGAACTGTCATTACAGTTCTCCCTTTTTATATATTTTTGCAGAATTTTATTCAAAATGACTATGAATTCAGAATGACTATGATAATCAATCATAGATAGTAAACATTATCACGATATAGTAATTGCTTTTCAAGATTATAACCCCATTATTAGTAGGGGTAATGTTAGAATAGCTGTCGTTCAAAATAGCCTGTTAAGTATGACGCTATAAAGTCCTAACTTAGTCTCTACTAATTTGATCTCTATAATCGACTATTTGGTAAGTGGATGAGACTGGTATTTGTCCAGTTCTCTACCCTCTATTTACTGACATTGATAACATCGTACACTCATATACTTCAACGCTAGAGGTATTTGTTCATCATGCCAGCAGACTGATTCTTTTTTTAAAGAGGCACGTTTATGTCAGCACAACAACCACCCAATAAAATCCCTGTCCAACAGATTGATCTTGATGCGACCAAGCATCGTGTCCACCCAAGGTTTGTCACAGGTTTTTATCAAAACATTCGTGTCATCACGATGTATGCGCTCTTAGCCGCTTTTTTACTTTTGCCGTGGCTGCGCTATAATGGTAGACAAGCAATATGGTTCGATGTGCCCTCACAGCACTACTATATTTTTGGCATGACTTTTTTGACTCAAGATTTTTATTTTATTGCCGCATTTGCCATCATTGCCGCATTCACTTTGTTTATGGTGACTGTCTATGCAGGCCGTGTTTGGTGTGGTTATGCTTGTCCGCAAACGATTTGGACACATCTGTATCAGTATGTTGAAAAATGGGTCATTGGTGATCGCAATAAACGCATGAAATTTGACAAGGCACCCCTGAGTGCGAGTAAAATCTTCAAACGTACGGTGGTCTATTCGATTTGGCTTTTGCTTTCAGTTATCACAGCGGCGACTTTCGTCAGTTATGTGGCGGGCACAGACTCTCTGTATCATAGCTGGCAGACAGTAGGACTGATTCCTATACCTGATTGGCCTACATGGGTATGGGTATCGATGTTTATCTTTACCTTTGCCACTTATGCCAATGCAGGCTATATGCGTGAGCAGATGTGTGTACAGATTTGTCCTTATGGGCGTTTTCAGAGCGTGATGTTTGATAAAGATACCTTGATTGTCTCTTATGACTATGAGCGCGGTGAGCCGCGCGGTGCCCGCAAAAAAGGCACAAATCCTGAGCATCTAGGTGACTGTATCGAGTGTACTATGTGCGTACAGGTCTGCCCCACTGGTATCGATATTCGTGATGGCCTGCAAGTCGCCTGTATCCAATGCGCAGCCTGTATTGATGCGTGCAATGAGATCATGGATAAGGTTGGCTACCCGCGCGGGCTGATTCGTTATACAACCGAGCGTCAACTGGCAGAAAAAGAGCCTAGCCGCGTACTTCGCCCCAGACTGTTTGCTTATTTGGCTTTATTAGCGGTACTGTGTGGTGGGGTCATATATGCTCTAACAGATCGCGTGCCGTTAGAGATTGATATTCGCCGTGACCGCAATCAATTATCTTCCGTCAATACTGAAGGCATGATAGAAAACAGCTATATCGTTAAACTGACCAATAAAACACAAGATGCGCATGCTTATAAAATCACGCTAGCACCGCAAGATGGACTGAGTCTAGAGCTACGCTTTAATGATGTGCCATTAGAAGCAGGCGAAAGCTTTGATATGCCCGTCAGTATTTATGGTGACCCTGATGTGATTGAGTTTGGTCAAACGCCAGTGACCCTGAACGTGGTCAGTGAAGACGGCAAGTATCAGGTCAGTAAACAGAATGTCTTTACCACCCAAGGACAGTAAGCCTTTAGGTCCTATATATTTCATTTGATAGTTAGCGATGCGGTCTATCGTAAGCTATCGAATGAAGAATTTATCATTGAACTGGCAGCGCTTAGCCGTCAAATTATCCGTTGATACCTTTTATAGATATCTGATGTATAGATTTCTGATAAATAAGTATCTGATGAATAGGTATTTTATGTCTAATCAAGCACCGAACTTTAAGCATCAAGATACTCAGCCATGGTACAAGAACTATATGGTTGTTATCTTTGTCATTGGTATGCCAGCTGTGGTAGTAATCGCGTGCATCTGGTTCGTTTATTATTCCTACCAAATCCGTGACAGCGTGGTACGTGACGACTGGTATATGGATGGCAAGACGCTCTACCATGATGTATCACGTGATAAGCTCACTTATGATTTAGACTTGCATGGTGAAATGCAATTTACAGATAATGGCGATATTGTGTTTTATCTTAATTATCCTGAGCAAAGCGTGCAGTCAGGCAAACTACTAAACGGCGCACCACTCACCTACCCCGATACGCTGGATCTGTCTATCTCGCATGCAACCGATGTCAAAAAAGACCACGACGTCGTGCTACAGCATATCGAGGGTAATAAATACAGCGCGCAAGTAGAGCTTGATTCAGTAAAAGCCAAATATTACTTGCAAGTAAGCAACGATGGTCAGGATGATTGGCGCATGCAAGATGTGGCAAAACTACCGCGCTCAACAGTTAGCTTTGACCCATTACCAGTCTTCGCTAAGAGTTAATGTTATTAAGTTATATCCTAGCTCTACTATCCATACGCAAAAAAACCAGCCACTCATAACAGTGGCTGGTTTTTTATGGTTTACTCAATCAGTATCCATTCATAAAGGCTAAATAATAGGATTAATCGTTGGGATTTTTTGGGCGGTACGCTCACTTTTTGAGGTACTGTCTGCTGCTAATTCTGGCGCTACCGAATGTAACTTCTCGCTGGCGAACTTTGGATTGAACGTCTGCGTTTTTGGTGATACTGGCAAACCAATATCCGCCAAGCTATCAGTCTGCCCTGCTTGAATATTGTCACCCTCAAACAAACGCTCATCATTATCACGGTCAAGACTCAGTGTTTCAAAGTCAAACAACTCACGGTCAGCTAATTGCGATGGCGCTACGTTTTGCATGGCCTTAAAGATAGAAGCCAAACGCTGCGGATGCGCATCATCCCATTCACGTAACATGTCATTAATAATAGCGCGTTGTAAATTGGTCTGACTGCCACACAAATTACAAGGAATGATCGGAAATTCTTTTAATTTGGCATATTCAATGATGTCTTTTTCTTCGACATAGGCTAGCGGGCGAATCAGCATGTTTTGCTTGTCATCGCTCAACAATTTAGGTGGCATTGATTTGAGCGCACCGCCATGGAATAGGTTTAAAAAGAAAGTCGCAAGCATGTCGTCGCGATGATGCCCAAGCGCAATTTTGGTGGCACCGATTTGTTTGGCAAAACCATATAGTGAGCCTCGGCGCAGACGTGAGCACGCTGAACAGTAAGTTTTACCCTCTGGTACCACGCTTTTGACGATACTGTAGGTGTCTTTTTCTAAAATATAATGGGCAATGCCTTGCTCATTGAGATATGCAGGTAAAATATCCTCAGGATAGCCGGGCTGCTTTTGGTCCAGATTGACCGCGACAATGTCAAAATGAATGGGGGCAATACGTTTTAGTAGCAATAAAATATCCAGTAAGGTATAGCTGTCTTTACCGCCTGAGACACAGACCATCACCACATCACCATCTTCGATCATATTAAAATCACGAATGGCCCATGATACTTGACGGCGTAGCTTCTTTTGGAGTTTACGAAAGTATGCAGACGCAGTAGGCGCTTGAGTATCGGCAGCTTGCTCAGCAACGACATCCTCATTGATAGACACTGTAGCCTCCATGTCGGTGTCGTCCTCTAAAGCATAGCTATTAAATCCCGTTTCACTAGACATATGATCAGACATCTCATCAAAACTAGGAGGGATGTTTGGCGTAAATAAAGTTGCTGCAGTCATAAGTTACTCAATATCTTTATAAGAAGGGTTTTGCGATAAAACAGTTTGCAGTAAAGCACAGTGAATGACCTGTGGTGGCTGGTGCTTTTAAAGCTGCAATTATAACAAATATTGCTAACAGATTGAAAAGAGGACAGTCATTTGGACTTTATTTTTATCAGCATACTGACCACGTTCGCCTTGGCTACTTAATGACGCCTGATTGGTCGCTTCGTGGTTCTGTAGTCGCTGGATTTTTGCTAAAATAGCCGTTTTCGTAAACCAATAATAGATATCACTATGACTAACGTTACTTTGCAGGATACTTCTCTCCCTCAATCCTCTGATACTGAGCTGGACACCATTAACAAAAATCAAAACGCTGTTGTCCTATTATCGGGTGGTCTTGATTCGGTCACTTGTTTGTATTGGGCAAAAGCACGCTATGCCTCTGTAACAGCGGTCAGCTTTAATTATGGTCAACGTCACAACAGCGAGCTTGTCGCAGCAAAGACCATCGCAGAGACAGCAGGTGTTAATCATAGAATCATTGATATTGACATCGCCCAACTTGGCGGGTCGTCACTCACTGACCATAGCATGATCGTACCAGATGGTGATTCAGATAAGTTCCCTAGCAAAAAGCGTGACGAGATTGACAATGACGCGATCCCAAACACTTATGTGCCTGCACGCAATACAATCTTTTTGTCTTATGCACTAGCCGTTGCAGAAGTCACGGATGCCAACCATATTGTCATTGGGGTCAGCTCAGTTGATTATTCTGGCTACCCAGACTGCCGCCCAGAGTACATAGAAGCCTTTGAGCACATGGCCAATCTTGCCACAAAAGCTGGCGTTACCGGTCATCGCCTGTCTATTCAAACGCCACTGCAACAACTGTCTAAAGCACAAACGATTGAGCTTGGTCTGTCGTTGGGTGTCGATTATGGACAAACGATTTCTTGTTATCGTGCAGATTCAAATGGCCTGGCTTGCGGAGTTTGTGACAGCTGTGCATTACGTCGTCAAGGGTTTAGCCAAGCTGGCGTCACTGATCCTACTCATTATCAAGCAGGATAGAGACGACAGACTGCGGATCAAACAGCGCTACCAATCAACATTAGCGAAACATTCGCTTGCATTAACACAGCACGTCGCCATTGTATTTCAATCGATATAATTGCTATGGTATGAACGATTATCTGCGTCATCAGATGAAATAGACCGTTATAGTCGCTCATATGCTGATGACGCACTGAATACCAAATCTACAAAACTGACGCTACCTGTAAGAGGAAATTTATGAAGTTATTGCCAGTATTACCCCTAGCCTTGGCTGCCGTATTTGCCATGCCACAAGCCAATGCTACCGATATCAAGCAAGATAATATCAACTCTTGTGTCAATGGCGCAGTCAAATATAAAGTTGCTAGTAAAAACGATGCTACTAAACTGTGTAATTGTACTATCGGCGTGCGTAGTAATATGACGATTGGTCAGATGTGGGAGATCGAAAGCTACGCAAAAGACAAAAAAGATCCCTCTGGCTTGCCTTATGTAAAAACCATGCAAAAAGACTTGCAACAGTGTACGGTCGGATTGGATTTGAAGCAGCCACAGAAACCTGCTTAACCGACTACTTATTTGATATACAAAAGACTGGCCATTGCCAGTCTTTTTTGTTGGCAATGAATGAGCAAAGTGTAAAACTGATTATTTATTTCTACTAATCTGCCTATAATAAGAACACGATAAATAAAATCTCAAATAAAACCAACATATAACCAAAACCAACAAGGATTTTACAATGGCCAAGCCAACTACAGAAACCATCGACCTACCCGACTTTCCAGTAACGATAGTACGCAAGCTCGCTGGTAACTTCATCCATGATAAAATCAGTCTAAAAGAGATGGTTGCCAATACGGATAAAGGTATTATTCTCTATTTTTATCCAAAAGACAGTACCCCTGGCTGTACTACTCAAGCGACTGAGTTTACTGCTCATCTGCACGAATTTGATGATTTAGGTTATGACATCATTGGTGTCTCTCGTGATAGCGTCGAGTCTCACGAAAAGTTCATCGACAAGTATGATCTACAAATCCCGCTTATCAGTGATACAGACGAGCAGCTCTGCCAGTATTTTGAAGTGATTAAGGAAAAAAACATGTATGGCAAAGTCACTCTAGGTCTAGTGCGCTCTGCATTTGTATTTGATAAAGACAGTCAACTGACTCATGCGCAGCGAAACCTACGTGCCAAAGACTACACCAGTCGCTTACTGACTATATTAACATCATAAATTAGTACCATAATCTACAAGCTGAGCCATTTAATCAGCAGTTATGCACTACCCATAAACATGATAGTCGCGTAAATACAAAGGTCTTTGCCAATAATAAAACGCGCTGCTACTACAACCCTTCCTACTAGAGAATAATATGAACAAACCGTCTGATACTACTACTGATAATGCGTCACATAACATCACGCGCCACGTTTCTGTTGCCATTATTGGCGCTGGTACCGCAGGTCAAAATGCATTTCGCCAAGCGAGCAAAATAAAGGACGACGTCGTCATTATCAATGAAGGGTTTTGGACAACAACCTGTATCGCCGTCGGTTGTATGCCCAGCAAGCTACTTATTGCGGCGGCTGATCGTGCACACGATGCCAACAACTCTAGCGAGTTTGGTGTTCATGCAACGGCGAAGATTGACGGCAAGCAGGTCATGCAGCGCGTGCGTGACGAGCGCAGTCATTTTGCCAGTTACATCAAAAAACAAGTAGACAGCTGGCCCGATCACAAAAAGATCGATGGACGTGCTCGTATTAATGAGCATGGATTAATCGAGGTAAATGACGAGATCATCTCAGCTGAACAAATCATTGTGGCGACAGGTAGCTCACCGTTTATCCCTGATGGCTGGGCAGACAAGCTTGGCGATACCATGCTCACCTCTAATAGTGTTTTTGAGCTGACAGATTTGCCCAAATCTATGGCCGTCGTCGGTGCTGGCGCTATCGGTCTAGAGCTTGCGCAAGCATTCACGCGTTTGGGCGTAGAGGTTACGCTCCTAAACCGTGTAAAACAAGTAGCTGGTCTCAAAGATGAGGATATTAATCACAAAGCCATCGACTGCTTGAGTAGTGAGCTCACCATGCATTTGGGAAGCACCATCAACAATGTCGGCACAACATCAGATAGCGGTAACACGAGTGCGTTTATCGAATATGAGGACAGTGCAGGCACATCTCAGCGATGGCAAGGTGAGTATGTGCTGGTCGCTACTGGTCGCCGCAATAATATCAAACAGCTCGGAGTCGAGAACTTAGGTGTTGAGCTTGATGATAAAAACCGTCCAAAAGACTTAAGTAAGAAGACAGGGCAAATTGGCGACTTGGATATCTATATTGTCGGTGATGCCAATGCCAATATTCCGCTGCTACATGTCGCTAGTGACGAAGGCTATAGTGCTGGCAACATGGTCTGCGAAAATACAGAAAACGCATATATCCGTCCACCTGCCCCGCCTTTTTCTATTGTTTTTTGCTCACCGCAAATCGTCAATATCGGTATGTCATTACCAGAAATCCAAGACGACTCAGAGCTTGAGTTTGTTATCGGTAGCGTGAGCTTTGACAATCAGGGCCGTAGCCGTGTAATGGGTGTCAATTGTGGGTTGCTACATATCTATGGGTGCAAAAAAACCGATAGGATTTTGGGTGCTAGCATGGTTGGTCCTGATGCTGAATATATCGGTCATATATTAGCCACTGCGATTACCAATGATTTGTGTATCAAACAACTGTTAGACACGCCTTTTTATCATCCTACGATACTAGAGGGACTACGTACGGCGCTGCGTGATGTTCAGGACAAAATGAAAATTCCATATCAGTCTCAAGACACCCAGGAAGACAATTTTTAATGACTAACCAAACAATCCTATGTATTCATGAGCAGCATCTTTAGATATAAGTCATGCTTATTAGTAATATATTTGCTTGCTTTGACCACTTGAGGTAATTTATTAGTAGATACCTCATATATAAAAATTTGTACAAACACACCCTGCATGGATGAGACAATGCCGATCGCCAGTGTTACCGACTTTTTTAAAGAGATCATTCGTGACCTGCATACTAGCCTTTACCTTGCTCTTGGTGGCTCCATAGATGAAGAATCCCTTAATTGGTCTTCTCAGGCGGTAGAGCTGACAAGTACTGGCATCAAAATCCTAATACTGCTTGCAGTATTGGGTTTTTTTTATTGGTTGGCCAATTATATCCTGAGACAAAGCAGAGCCAAAATTCACTTGAACGAGCGCCGTACCAAAATTGCTCGCTCAACCCTACGCTATGTATGGATTGTGGCGAGCCTGATCGCAATCATGAGTCAAATAAACTTTGAACCAGAAACGATCAAAGCCACAGTAAAAGCGAGCACTTGGGCTGGTATTTACTACGTGCTCTGGGCATCATCAGGTCAAATCATTCATAAAGTATTGCAGCATTACGGTCTCAACGCCTCGATAGAGCAGCTGCTCAAAAATATTTTATCGGTGCTCATATTGGTACTCGGTCTTGCCAGCGTGATGGCACAATTTGGCTTTGATATCGTATCATTGGTTGCTGGTTTGGGCATTGTTGGCTTAGCAGTCGGCTTTGCAGCTCAGTCAACCCTTGCCAACTTTATTGCAGGTATTACGATTTTGCTAGAGCAGTCCTTTCAGGTTGGCGACTGGATTCATATCAATGATAACGAAGGGCGCGTGGTACTCATTGCTTTACGCACAACCCATATCCTGACGCGAGACAATATCACGGTCATTATCCCAAACTCCAACGTTGCCTCCTCTGAGGTGATCAATTTAACCTCCAAAAATTTCATCCGTTTTGATATACGTGTGCGTATTGCCTTCGAAGACGACATCGAGATGGCGCGCAAAGAGATTTTGCAAGTGCTCAGCAATACCGATGCGGTGCTCAATCGTCCTGAGACTTCCGCCACAGTCGCCGAAATTGGTGAGTATGGCGTGTTTTTTATTGTGCGTTTTTGGGTAAAACCAGCAGCGGTTGCACGTATACCCAAAATCAAAGAAGTATTGCAAGAAGAGATCAAAGTTGCTTTTGATGCCGCTGAAATCTCGACGCCCTACCCGCATATGCGCCTGCTTATGCCAAAAGACGTTGACTACCCTATCGCGACCAAACCTTTTGCCACTACTACCCAAGTAGTGGCAGAAGAGTGACCTTTAGCAACATATAAGTAGACACGTGACGTCTATAGACACATAACGTTATATGCCTGATCCGATTCTATGGGTTTGATCATATAGGTACGTCCTGATTTTGAACTATCCCACCGTGAATTATGGTAAAATTGCGGGTTACACCGTCCCTCTTATTATTTGCTTTTTTGTCAATTTAGCCCACAGGTATCCGTATGACCGAACAAACTGCCCCCGCATCTCCAGCAACCGCTACACCAGAGTTGATGCTTGATCTTATCATTACCTGTGCCGATGGGCTTGAGGCACCGCTGCAGACTGAGCTGACCAGTTTTGGTATTGAAAGCGACATCAAGAGTACGGGACGTCTTGCCGTCACTGGCAACTTGCGTGACTTATACACTATTTGCTTATGGTCGCGTGTCGCCTCACGAGTATTGATGCTCATCAAACGTCGAAACATCAATGCAGAATATGATGTCGCAGAGCAGCTCTATGGTTTGGCAAAATCGGTCAATTGGACAGAGCAGTTTAGCTTAGAGCAGACCTTTGCGATTCGTCTGTCTGTCGATAAACGTGTCGCAGTGAGCCAGCAGTTTGCCATGCTACGTGTCAAAGATGCTATTGCAGACACTTTCAACGAAGTTTACGACAGCCGACCTAATGTCGATAGCAAAAACCCAGATTTTTCTATTTTTGCGACCATCAATGACAAGCAAGCCGAGTTGTATCTAGATTTGTCAGGCACCAGTTTGCATCGCCGCGGTTATCGTGTGGCCATGACAGAAGCCCCACTAAAAGAAAACCTAGCAGCCGCCCTACTTTATAGTGCTGGCTGGCATAAGAAAAACGAGGCAGGCAACGCGCCTTACTACAATGCCTTGATCGATCCTATGTGCGGCTCTGGGACGTTTCTGATCGAAGCACTACTCATGCACTGCGATTACGCTGTGGGTATCGACAAAGCCGCCAACCAATTTGGCTTTTATGAGTGGCAGCATCATGATGAGACGCTATGGCAGGAGATGATTGATGATGCTCAGACACGCTTTCGTGATGCCTTAGATATTGCTAATGAGCAACCAGATACCTTGCCACTGATGTTAGGGTTTGATGCTGACAATGGCGCAATCATCGCCACCGAAAAAAATCTCATTGCCGCAGGGTTACAAGACCTGCTACCACTACTCGATATCGAAACCCGTGCCCTTGATCAACTGGGCAGCACGCTAAAACCACTGGTCAATGACGGTCGATTGAATAACCCCTTGATCATCACTAACCCACCTTATGGTGAGCGTTTGGGTGATGAGGAGATGATTAAACCGTTATACCAAGCGATTGGGCTTATTGTTCAGGACAGCTTTGCTGGTAGCGGTATCGACCCAATGCTCGGCATCCTGGCGTCTCGCGTTGAGCAAGTAGATATACTCCCTATCAAAGAGCCGCGTACCCTGCGCTGTCATAATGGTGCGATCACGGTTTACTTCCGTTATGGAACACTGATCTCTGGACAAACAGGCCACCTTGTCAGTCAGTTCGAGAAGCGTGAAATCGAAGTGGAAGAAGGACAGGATTTTATTAATCGTCTACAAAAGAATCTTGGCAAACTTAAAAAGCTTGCCAAGAAAGGCAACGTGAGTAACATTCGCGTATACGATGCTGATTTACCTGATTTCAAAGTGGCTATCGACTTATATGGTGATTACGCCCATGTACAAGAATATGCACCGCCAAAAACTATCCCACCTGAGACGGCCAAAAAGCGCTTCAACTTGGCATTGATGGGTATTCGTGAAGTGTTTGATATTAACCGCGAACAAATCTTTATCAAAACACGGGCACGCCAGTCAGGTAATGATCAGTACAGCAAACAGAACACCACTGAAAAACGTGGCAAGTTTCATGTTGCCCGTGAAGATGGTGCCTATTTCTATGTTAACTTTACCGATTATTTAGATACGGGATTGTTCATCGATCACCGTAATATGCGCGCACGCATCAAAGACAACAGTCGCGGTAAAGCTGTCCTCAATCTATTTGCTTACACGTGTACCGCTAGTGTCCATGCCGCTCTCGCTGGCGCTAAAAAAGTCACTAGCGTTGATTTGTCACAGAATTACCTAGATTGGGGCAAACAAAACTTTGTATTGAACGGCCTGGACGTTAGCCGCAACAAGTATCAGTTTGTCGCTGCTGATATCTTTGAATGGATCAAAGACAATACTGAGCAATTCGATATTATCTTTATTGATCCGCCGACATTCTCAAACTCTAAAAAATTCCAAGGTACCTTTGATGTGCAACGTGACCATGCCGCGCTAATCAATCGTGCGATGAATCGTCTGACCTCCGATGGCGTCTTGTACTTCTCTAATAACTTCACGCGCTTTGAGCTAGATGAGCAGTTGATAGAGCGCTACGATATCGTCGATATTACGCAAAAGACCATTGGTTTTGATTTTAATATCAAAAAGCCAATTCATCAGAGCTTTGAGATTCGTCATCGCCAAAGCCTATAATGTAGCAAATACGAAGGTTCTTTATGTGAGTGGAGGAATGAGCAGTAGTCGCATAACTGTCTGAAACGTAAGTTTTTTGCTCAATGTATATGAAATATAACCATGACCCAATCGGCTTTGATTGGGTCATTTTTTGTTGTTATGATAGAACGTTACTAGGCGATGGGTTTGCGCAGATATAGCGTAACCATCGCCTTTTATTTCATAGTACTTCTAATAACAAGGATAACATTATGGCTTTATCACTAAACAAAGGTGGCAATCTATCACTCACAAAGACGGATCCAAATTTAACCAAGTTACTTATTGGTCTTGGCTGGGATGAACGCGCCACCTCTGGTGCCGAATTCGATCTTGATGCCAGTGTGTTTTTGCTAAATGGTGCTGGCAAAGTACGCGGCGATCATGACTTTATCTTTTACAATCAGCTCAAATCTGACAATGGTGCGGTCGAGCACACTGGTGACAACCGTACTGGCGAAGGCGACGGCGATGATGAAGTTATCAAAGTCAACCTAACCCAAGTTCCTGCTGACGTAGACAAAGTGGTTGTGACTGTGACCATCCATGACGCGGCTGCTCGTAGTCAAAACTTTGGTCAGGTGGCAAACGCCTTTATCCGCGTAGTCAATGAAGAAACGGGCACTGAAGTGGTTCGTTTTGATCTGGCAGAAGACTATTCTGTTGAGACGGCAATGGTATTTGGTGAAGTATATCGCCATAACGGTGAATGGAAATTCCGCGCAGTAGGTCAAGGTTTCTCAGGTGGCCTACAAGCAATGTGTCAGCAGTATGGTGTCGATATCTAAAAGCATAGCTGTAAAAGGCGTATCTATATTGGCATTTAGACCCTCATCGGTCCTAAATATCACGTCCAAAACGTAGAGCAATCATCGTTGCAAATAGTCACAATTTTTAATGCTCAAATGACTAGTAATGCTTTACGTTTCGTTTAAAATTATGCATAAAAAGTGGTTAGCAATAGCCGCTTTTTTGCGGCTTGTGTCTATACTAGACCAGCTTTACGCAACCAGACAGGATGTGTCATGAGACATTTTTATTTAGATTTTATCTTTACCGCAATTGCGTTGGCAATCGCAGCATGGTGGGGATATTCACATGGTGGTATGGGTGGCATGATCGCCACGCTCTCGATTACCGCTATTTTGGCCGTCATGGAAATTTCGTTATCTTTCGATAACGCGGTGGTCAACGCCTCAGTCCTCAAAGGCTGGGACGAGTTTTGGAAAAAGATATTTTTGACCGTTGGTATTTTGATCGCGGTCTTCGGTATGCGCTTGGTATTCCCTATTGTCATCGTCGCCGTTACTGCTGACCTTGGTATGATGCAAGTGATTGATTTGGCATTGAATAACCCTCAAGAGTACTCAGCCAGACTGATGGCACATCATGCTGAAATCTCAGCTTTTGGTGGTATATTCTTGTTGCTAGTCTTCTTAAACTTTATTTTTGATGACAAAGACGTACATTGGTTTAATTGGCTTGAGAGCCGCCTAGCAAAGCTTGGCAAAGTTGATGCTATGAGTGTGTTTGTTGCGCTTATCGTCTTGATGATTGCCGTATCGTGGGCTTCTGCTGAGCAATCAAGTGCTGTCTTAATCGCTGGTGTTTGGGGTATCTTGGTCTATCTTGGTGTGCAGGTCGTATCCGGTATGCTTGAGGGTGACCTTGAGGAAGACTTAGAGAACGAAGAGAATGGCTCAGGTGCAGCTGCAACCAGCGCTATTATGAAAGGCGGTATCATTGGTTTCTTATACTTAGAAGTCCTTGATGCTTCATTCAGTTTCGATGGTGTGATTGGCGCATTCGCCATTACCAATGACGTTATCGTTATCATGCTGGGTCTTGCGATTGGTGCGATGTTCGTACGTTCTATGACTATCTTCTTAGTGGACAAAGGCACGCTTGATGAGTTTATCTATCTTGAGCATGGTGCACACTACGCTATCGGTGCCTTAGCAATCATCATGTTGTTGTCAGTCAAGTTCCATGTTCCAGAGATTATTACCGGTCTTATTGGTATTGCCTTTATTGGTTGGGCGCTGCTGGCATCACTGCAGCACCGCAAAGCTGAAAGAGCAAGCTTAAACTAAGACAGATTATTAGTATTGTATCTACTGTTACGCATTTAGGCAGGTCATATCATCAGGTATGACCTGCTTTTTTTCGTCACTTTTAGCGCGATATAACCCCATCCTTTATTCATGTATGCGTATACTACGAGTACGTCATTCTGTATGATGAGCGCTTGACTATAGGCACCTCTTTGCATTACTAGGCGCCTCATCCTTCGACAATACGACAAAAATAAAACCTCATGATTGATATACAGAAAATTCTTGATGATATCGCCGCAGAAATGGCAGTTGAAACCGATCGCGGAAAAGTAGCAGACTACATACCTCAGCTGGCACATGTAGATGCAGACCAGTTTGGTATGGCAGTCGCTACCCCCGATGGACAGCTCTATACTGCAGGAGATGCTAGTACACTCTTCTCAATCCAAAGTATCTCTAAGGTATTTACCCTGACTATTGGTCTTGGCAAGCTAGGTGATGGGCTATGGACGCACGTTGGACGCGAACCATCTGGCGACCCCTTTAATTCGATTGTGATGCTCGAACATGAGACTGGTCGACCGCGCAATCCATTTATCAATGCCGGCGCTATCGCGGTGGTGGATGCTATTATGATGGGTCACAAACCTAAAGAGACATTGGGTGAGATTCTTCAGTTTGTTCACCTCATTGCAGATGATGAGTCGATTCGCTTTGATCATAAAGTAGCCGCATCTGAGATGGCGCACAAAGACCGAAACGCCTCTTTGGCACATTTTATGAAATCCTTTGGTCGTTTAAAACATGAGGTGGACAATGTATTAGGTACCTATTTTCATCAATGCTCGATTGCCATGAATTGCCAACAGTTAGCCAGTGCCGGTCTGTACTTAGTCTCTAATGGGGTTGATAAGCACTCAGGAGTACGTGTGATCAATGAACACCGAGCACGGCGTATCAACTCACTAATGATGATGTGTGGTCATTATGATGGTTCTGGAGAGTTTGCTTACCGTGTGGGCTTACCTGGTAAAAGCGGGGTTGGTGGCGGTATTTTGACCATAGCGCCCGGTAAAGGCTCTATCGCGGTATGGTCACCAGGGCTTGATCATATAGGTAACTCTAAACTTGGATTAAAAGCGCTAGAGCGTTTTGTGCAAAAAACTGGTTGGTCAGTTTTTGCAGAATAAGATAAGCACGACATGTATATGTGCTTAGATTAGACATTTACTTTTCATAACAATATCTTATCCACTATTGCTAAGATGATTAAAAAGTATCAAGTTTGCAGGGTTATTATGTCCCTTGGTAAGCATATAGTAAGCGCACAAAATACGCCTTGCTTAGTGAGCGAACGCTTAGTATAGTAAAACGTAATGATATATGGCATATAGCGTACAGCTCAGATTTTTGCTGTTCTGGCTGATATATCAGTCACTGCACAACTTTTAATTTATTTTTTATAACCAATCCACTTAACTATTAATCCAAAGGATATTTGTATGGCTATTAGCTTAACAAAAGGCGGCAACGTAAACTTATCAAAAGAAGCGCCAGGTTTAACTAACATTACAGTCGGTCTAGGCTGGGATCCACGCGCAACTGACGGTCAAGAGTTTGACTTAGATGCCATTGGCTTTTTGATCAATGAAGCAGGAAAAGTCCGTAATGACCAAGATTTTATCTTTTTTAACAACCTAAAATCAGATAACGGCGCTGTTGAGCACACTGGTGACAACCGCACTGGCGAAGGCGATGGCGATGACGAAAAAATTAAAATCAACCTTGCCAACATCCCATCTGATGTAAACAAAGTAGCCATTTGTGCCATCATTTATGAAGGTCAGGCACGTAACCAAAACTTTGGTCAAGTTGGCGATGCTTATATCCGTGTCGTAAACGATAATGGCGAATCTGAAATCGCTCGTTACGACCTATCAGAAGATGGTAGTACTGAAACGGCTATGATCTTCGGCGAGTTATATCGTCATAATGGTGACTGGAAATTCCGTGCTGTTGGTCAAGGCTTCAGTGGTGGTCTTGGACCACTAGCAGCCTCTTATGGCGTCAACGTATAATATTAAAATAACGTAAACGTCTGACCAGCCAATTATCGCAATCGGGTGATTGCTTGCGATAATTACGAGCCATCAAGTGTGCCCTTTCAACGCATTTGATGGCTTTAAATTTAATTGGCTGACTAAAAAGCTATTTAAAAAAGATATTAGAATAAGGATTTGCCACCCATGTCCGCAACATTCAGTTTGATCGGTACTATTGAGCCTTTTTTACACTGTAATCTTAAAAAAGGCGATTCGATATATTGTGAAGCCAATGCAATGGTAATGATGGAGTCTAACCTTGAGTTAAAAGGTAAGCTCCAAGGTGGACTTATGCAGTCACTCATGCGCCGTTTCGCCAATGACGAATCATTGTTTCAGCAGCAGATTGAAGCGGTCAATGGTGAAGGCGATTGTCTGCTCGCACCTACGCTAGATGGCGATATGCAAATCATCGAGGTCGGCAAACAGCAATATACACTCAGCGATGGTGCGTTTGTTGCCGCGCAGACAGGGGTCGATATTAGAGCCAATATTCAGCGCAATCTGGGCGGTGCCGTATTTGGGGATACTGGTGGCTTCATGGTCATGCAGACGCAAGGTCAAGGACAGGTCGTGGTATCTGGCTTTGGCTCACTATTTGAGATTGAGGTGACGCCAGACAAAGATGTCATCATTGATAACGGTCATGTCGTTTGCTGGGACTCGAACCTTGAGTATAAACTATCCGTTTCGACCAGTAAGAAAAAAGGCATTATGAGCAATATCATCAACTCTGTAACCAGTGGCGAAGGTATGGTTCTGAACTTTTCAGGAACGGGCAAAGTGATTATTTGCTCCCGCAATCGTGATAGTTATCAAGGTTGGTTACAGAGCGTACTAGGCAGTAGCTCAGGTGGACGCGGCGGCGGTGGCGGATTTTTAGATAATATTTTATAGTATTTTTTAATCACGTTTTTATTCGCAGTTTTTACTCACAATTATTATAAGGATACTCACATGGCAGTTAGTCTACAAAAAGGGCAGAAAATCTCCCTAAGCAAAGAAGCTGGCGGCGATCTGACTCAGGTTAAATTGGGTCTAGGCTGGGATGTCGCTCAAGGTCCACAAGATAAAAAAGGTGGCTTTTTAGGCAAACTATTCGGCGGCGGTAGTGGCGGCGACTCTATCGACTTAGATGCTTCATGCATTATGTTCGATGCCAATAAACAAGCAGTTGACGCTATTTGGTTCAGTCAGTTGAAATCAAAAGATGGCAGTATCGTCCATACAGGTGATAACCGTACTGGTGATGGCGATGGTGATGATGAAGTTATCAACGTCGATCTCTCAAGAGTCCCTGCCAATGTGGTCTCTCTAGTATTCACGGTCAATAGCTTTACCGGTCAAACTTTTGAGACCGTAGAAAATGCGTTTTGCCGTATCGTTAACGCTAACAATAATAGCGAAGTAGCACGTTATAATCTGTCAGCACAAGGCGGACATACCGCGATGGTAATGGCAAAAGTTTATCGTCATAACAACGAATGGAAGATGCATGCGATTGGTGAAACTGCCTCTGGTCGTACCTTCCATGACTTGATGCCTGCTATCACACCACATGCATAATTGACTGAAAACTTAACTGGATTATTATCAATCTAGTTGAATAGTTTATTTCAAAAAAGAGCGGCCCATCTCTCAATAGATGAGCCGCTCTTTTATACTTATTATTTATATATTAAAAATATTACTTACGTCCACGCTTCCAACTAAAACCCCAGTTGAAGGCTTTGTCCATTTCTTGATGGCCTTTAAAGTATTGATTGATACGTTCAACATTGATACTGCCTTGTTGATTAACAAGGCGCGCAATGGCACACATTGGTAGATTACCCGCACCTTCGGTCAAGCGGGTCTCAATCGGTGACTGGTCCGGTACATGAATGGTCACAACACCATCGGTTTTTTCCCAGTTTGGCGCACCTTCATAAATAAAGGCGAAAATAAACACCTCCTCAATCTGTGACCACTGCTGACCATTGATATCGAGCCACTCACCGCCACTCACCTGTCCCGTTCTATCATCGGCTCGCAAGCACACATACGGCGCTGATTGCAGACTACCAAAACGGTCACCCAACGCTTGAATCAGGGTTTTTTCACCGTTTTTTAGATGAATCATCGCGCCAACATCCAAATCAATACCGCTTGATTGGTGCTGTTTAAACAGATCGCCTAACAGGCCTTTTTTGGGGGCTGACTTGTTACTCTCTGGACGTTGGTTCCAGTCCAAGTTCACTGAAATCTTACCAAAATTATCGCGTTTTTTAAGATTGATGCTCGATTGGTTTTTGGTTAACGTAATTTTGCTTAGATTAACCGACGGACTGGTAGGAATCGGTGGCGGAGTACTCGCTTGAGAGGTATTGCCTGATTTTTGCGTATTGATAGGTCGCTGCGTATTGATCGGTTGTGACTGATTTTGTACAGGGTTTTGCTGCTGCGCTGGTGCCTCATCTGCGATTTCGACTCCGAAATGTTCAGACAACGGTTTTAACCCACCTTCAAATCCTTGAGCAATAAAACGAAACTTCCAACTACCCTGACGACGGTAGCACTCCGCCAAAATAATGGCTTTTTCGTTACGCCCAGCAGCACTCAATTGGCAACTCATGAGTACCTGACTGCCTTGTAGGACTTGAATATCCACGTCGCCAACTTGGGCCAATGCCTGCGCGCTAGAAAATGCCAAAGCGATTTTTTCGATACTCGTAGGTTGTGCAGGTAAGTTGATATCAAAAAACCCATCACTATCGTGACCACGAAAGCTAACGCTGCCATCATCGCTACGGGTCTGTCCATAAAATATCATATCGCCATCGCCGCGTACTTTGCCATCTGTGGTTAGGCGATACGCCGCGCAGTCGATAGCGCTTTGGCTCAAGATACGAATACTGATATTGTCAGTTGGTAGCGGTGCATTGGCACCTGCCACTAATGTTTGAGGTTGCACTTGACTCATTATCTGTCCTTTGGATTATTTATTATTTCGCTGTCGTTTTGATTACTATGTCCATCATCGTCATATAGTAGCATGGATATTATGAGAGTTTTGAACCGAGCAATCATACTTTGAGTCATAAAAACACTCTGAAAAACCCATGTGACTATTTCACGAGAGGCATTTATAAGAGGCGCCATTTGTATATAATACATGCTGCTGGATGATATCGTCTTGCCCTTATTACTACCAGTTTTGCGGTAGCAATGCTGATTGATCCTGTTCCCTACACACAACGATAACGCTGAGAAAACTATGAATAACCTTGCTAACGATAGCGCCCACTCCACACCAGTAGCTGCTTGGTTAGCTGAAGGTCAGTCCAGCCAGCGCGATATGTTAGAGAGCTTGCAAACTCTAAAAAACCAGTCGAACGACTCTTTTAATATTATCGCCTCACACCGTCACAACCGACCTGAGATTTTTGAGTTTGCTGATAGGGTCTATCGCGAACCATATCCAGCAAAAGTAGGCATAGTTGATGAGATAAAAGAAATGACCGAGTCAGCTACGCCGCGCTGGCAATTCGTCTTAGAGCACGCCAAAGCAAACAATGTCCAAGTATTGCTGACTGGGCGTAATGGTGTCGATTACGAAGCACACCGCGAGATATTTGATGCGGCGGGTATTCGTTTGCTAACAGGGGCAACGAGCGTTGCGGCATTGGAGTCAATTGAAGATAAGTTTGCCTTTATGCAGCAGTGTCATGAGCACAGTATCCCTGTCGCTGATGCTTGGCGCTTTGACAATACTGCTGAGCTTGAGGCTTTACTCGCTGAGCACGGTCATCAGCCCCTATGCGTCAAACCTGTCGTCGGTATTTTTGCCCAAGGATTTTGGCGCTTGGATACAGGCAAGTCTGAAGACAGTGCTTACGATAGCTTTGAGCATTTATACTTTACTGAAGAGAAAAAAATAAATACCGCGCAGTTTATCAATGCTTACAACAATAGCGTAATGGTACATGAGCGCCCTATCCCTATGCTGCTTATGCCTTATCTATCAGGCCAAGAGTACTCAATCGATGTGGTCTGTGAATATGGTGAAGTACTAGCGGCCGTTACTCGCTATAAGACAGGCAAGATCCAGCATATTGGCTATGAGCAATCAGTCATGGATGTGGTTATTCCATTGATTAAAGCCTTTGGCTGTGACGGTATCGTGAGTGTACAAACCAAAGCCGATGATGACGGACAGCACCGCGTCCTTGAGATTAATAGCCGCCCATCTGGTGGTATTGGTTACACCACGCATAGCGGGATTGATTTGACGCAGGTCGGTTTTGGCTATTGGCTCGGCCTGACCGATAAACCAAAGCTGGCTGATATCACACGGCAAATAGTGCCATGTCAAGTACGCTCTATCATGGTGAGTGTCAAAATTGAAGACACTACTGAGTAACTGAAGATGCTGCTGAGTGACTGATTGCATACCTAAAAATACGACGTGTCAATAACCACATTAGCAGGCTCAAAAAGTAGCCACAAAAAAAGGGTTTTAGATGATTATCTAAAACCCTTTTTCCTGTATTCTTGTTATATCAATAGCAAAGCAGCAACTTAAAACTAGTCACCAAATACCAGTGTTGCTTTTTTAGGTGCATTCTTAGATGCAATAAACCACAACAAGCCCAATACGATAGCCGAACCGATAAAAATCATAATCGATGAAGATATAGCACTGTCATGCGTATAACCCATATCCATCATATTACCAGTCATATTCATCTCCATCGCTGCCATACCAACGTAATGCATACCGCAAACGGCGATGCCCATGATAAACGCACTACCAAAACGCTGTAGCGTACCACGTAGATTGAAGGCCAGCCATAATGCCGCAATAGCAGCCACGATAGCAATCACAATAGATGTAATCAGAAGCGGTATGTTGTATGACATAGTCGCATCCATTTGCATCGAAGCCATACCAGTATAGTGCATGGCTGCAACGCCCAGACCTGTCAAAACACCACCGCCGATCAATCTACCGGTGCTAGAGTCGCCGCGTCCTACAATGATAATTCCCACAGCCACAAAACCAACAGCCAGCAACATCGAGACAATCGTCAGACCTAAATCATAGGTAACTGGCATTTTCATATCGACTGCCATCATACCGATATAATGCATCGACCAAATAGCACCACCAATCGCAATCGAAGATAGCGCAACCCAAAAATACAGGTCTGAACCTGGTTTTGCAGAGGGTACTCGAATGGCAAGATTTAAACCAACATAAGAGCCAAATACTGTAATGGCATAAGAGACCAGTACCAAAAGTAAGTTATATTCAACTTCAATCATTTTTTTGCCTTTTGTGTTTAATAAAAACTGAGCCATATAACACTGATTTGGATCAACTGCAGGACATCATACGCTCGTTATTGGTTTACATAGACAGTGAGTTATCTATGCGTCGTGCTGACCTACCCGATGGTAAATTCGCAAATATTGGTACTACTAGCGCCGCAATTAGTCTCTTCGACTTGCACCCTATCTACAGCAGGGTTGCTTGCCAAAAACCCTTCTATGTATCCCACAACAAAGTGGCACCCTGAATGGTTGTGGTTTGCCGACTTGCAAAATGGACATTTGATTAAATAAATGACATTGTCTTTTGCTTTAATTTTGGACAACCCTTTCAGTGCTGGTACAAGCTCACGACTGATTGTCTTGGGCATTTTTAATGGGCTGCCCAGTGAGTAATCTCGCTGATAAATACCGCCACCTACCTTGCGTCCCAACTCTTGCAACGCTGTTACACGGCGATCAAAAGGCAGGCTTGCCTCATACTCACTAACAATATCTGCTATCTTAGGATAATAGGCACCAATGGCGGATAGAACACTTTTTTCGTCTAAAACCTTTTGTGCAGGCGCGGTTGATGAGCTACTCTCGTCATCTATTTCTAAATTAAAAAGCGTGCACCCTTCAATCGAAGAAAGATCATCGATTAGTTCTTCTTGTGTCTTGGAGCTCATACTTCTCGCAATGACGTGGATGATATTGCCACCATTTCCTGACGACTCTTGTCTTTGGGAGACAAGTTGATAGCCCGCTTTGATAAGTGGCGAGATGACATTAACCAAACGGACACGTTCAGAAGACGTCTCTAATGCACAAGAAAATTTCAAAGGTCACTCCTTTTCTAAAATACGACTAAGCTGCTATACCGAACCATTTATATATCAGGCAGCATGTCTAATGGAAGCATCGAACTTCTATACCATTGACTGTTGTGCAATATAGATATTATGGAAAGGCGATATGTAAAATTCTTTTTTAACCATGCTATTCAGCATAGAATGACTAAACCGTCTTATTTTTAATAACTGATAAACGTGTAGGCATAGTTATCAAACATGGCATTACTTGCAGCTGGGCAACTTTTAGCTTTTCGTATAGTTAAAGATAAAAAGTGAGCTTTAAGATAAGATTGGAACGGCTGGTCTTGAGTACTTCAAGTAGGTGGTTAATTAGTACTTAGTAAGTGGTTACTTTATAGCGTCTCTATTTACCTTGTTAACAGTAATCTGCAATAAAGTTACTAAACAGTAATGAATTTTAATCGCATTATCATGATATTTATCTAGTCAAGCAAGACTTATTGATAGATTGTCCGATGGATGGTGACTATATCCGATAGATGGCTATTTGCTATATAAACAAACATTAGTCTACTTAATATAATGTTTTAGCGTTATTATTGTGCTGTCTTCTATACATACTTTGATCTCTGTCATTTGTACTTGCCATAGATCGCCGTTGCTAGTAGATAAACATGCTGCTTATTCTAAAATATAGCGATACTTTTAATTTTCTATTTATATCATGATGTATGAGCACTACTTTTTATGTCACTAGTACAACTACATTCAACACTATAATGACCGTGTGGATAAATAAAAAATCAATTAGGACTATACGATGACAGCACAGACCGCGCTCGTGTTAGGCGCCAACACCTTTATCACAAACGCGCAGTGCTCGATTACCTTCTCTACTACCACCCCGCTTAAATTTGGACAGCAGCTTGGGCTACTATGGCTGCCTCTAGATGCGAATCGCAAAGCGGTTTGTAGCCCAGCCTATCTGCATGAATCGAAAGACTGGGCGACAATAAATAATTCAAAAGACCCAAATATATGGCAGCTTGACTTACCTACATTATTTGATAAAAAAGGCGTTTATTTTTTACAGCTGATTGCCTATGTTTATCTTGATCCTAATCTCAACCTACCTGCAGTTGAGCTAAAGGATGTTTGCTTAACAATCGATGATGGTGCCCTTCGCTATGACTTTACGGCGCGCGAACGTCACGTGAAAGCCGCTATCATCTTAGAGATATATCAGCGTAATGGACAATTCAAATGTCGGGCGCTTGGTGAATCATCGACCCAAGGATTGGCAAGTCTTGAGCGGCGCGCACAGGTCAGTCTCGATATGCGACCACCTGATACACATACACGTATTATGGAGGCCCAACAACAGCAAGCGCGTCCTAATAACGAAGTGCGTACGCCTCGTCAAGTGCAGTCAGGTGAGACGTGGACAGGCACGGCATTTGCCATTGATCCGTATCACCTGCTTACCTGTTATCATGTAATCGAGTCAGCCCAAATGATTGGTATACGCCAGCAGGGTCAGCCCGACCGCGAGGCACAAGTGGTACTCAGCGATATCGGTAGCGACTCCGCTATTATCAGAGTTAGCGACCCATTGCCTCACTATATTCCATTGGCGCAGCAGTGTAGTGATATATTGGGTGAAACCATTACCACATTGGGGTTTCCGCTATCGGGACTGAGCAGTCAACTACAAGTGACGCAAGGCTGTATTTCAGGGCTAACGGGTTTGAATGATGATATCCGTTATCTTCAGTTTACCGCGCCCATTCAACCCGGCTCTAGTGGTAGTCCATTATTACTACCAACTGGCGAGGTCGTTGGTATGGTAACTGCCAGTCTGGTCCATGAACACGCACAAAACATGAACTATGCGGTAAAATTTCAGTTATTATCTGCGCTGCTTGCGAGTGCTGGCATCAGCTTGGAATGTACGCCTGATACCTCAAGCGTGACGCCTGTGAATATGCCTCTGACCACACCGCAACTCAGCAAGCAAAGCCGTAGCGCGTTATGGCTGGTTGGCTGTCAGGGCTAAGAAATCATAAGATAAACCGAAGTAATATAAAATAGTGACTTAAGAAACATATTAGGAAATATAAATGTCAGCCAAGCTCCACAATATTGCCGTACTGATTGATGCTGATAATGCTTCTGCAAAAAACATTGGTTATATTTTACAAAAAGTAGAAGCGTTTGGACGTGTCACTTGCAAGAACATTTACGGCGACTGGGGCAATGCTCATATTAAAAGCTGGCAAGAAGCAATGCTAAAACATGCTATCACTCCTATGCAGCAGTTCGCTTACGCTAAAGGTAAAAACGCTACTGATATTGGTCTGGTTATTGAAGCTATGGACTTACTACATAGTGGTCATTACGACGGCTTCTGCTTAGTATCTAGTGATAGTGACTTCACCGCTTTGGCGCTGCGTATTCGTAAAAACGGTACCAAAGTATTTGGCTTTGGTAAACGTAGTACTACTGTGGATGCCTTTACTCAATCTTGTGACGAATTTTATTACGTTGAAGATTTAGTAACTTTACCAAAAATACTACCCATCAGCGAAAACAAAGATGCACCTAGCCTTGATATTAAGACTAAACCATTGCTTCCTGTCGCCGAATCTAAAACATCATCCGAAAAATGGACAACCAAAGCACTTCAGAAGCAAATACATCTTATTAACATCTTAAACAAGCTGATAAAAGAAGACCCAAATTCTGCCAAAGGCTGGTCAAATTTGTCTTATCTTGCTAGCCATATTAAACAACACCATACAAATATCAAGTTAGATAGATACGGCTATGCAAAGTTTTCAGAATTAATTACCGCAATGGCGTTATATGACATCCGCACTGTGAACAAAGTGATGTCTATTAAACTAAAAGACGATTCACTGCCAACCTCGAGTGTAGCACCAAACGACAATGCCGCATCAGTATGTTCAAAAAAATCTAGAAATATAACGAATAGTAAAAAAATAGAGCGTCAACTGCCTAGTAAAAATAAGCAGGATAATAATATAGAATCTAAAATTCATGCACCATTAATTATACCTCCATTTTTAACAAGCATTAAAATCCAAGCATCTAATATTATTGACGTTGCTTTATTCAAGCTTTATATGAAAGGACAGGCTAAGGATAATGATGACCTAATTTTTTGCGGTCAAACTCATGATAGATCTCATACTATAGAGCTGCGACAACAAAGCTGTTCTTCTATACTAATGACCCAAATTGAATGTGCTTTACATAAAATACCTAAAGAAGTAACTCAATTAATGGTTGTCTTGTCGACAAATGCACATCGTATATCAATAGATCAAAAAAACCCTCTTATTCATGTGCAGATACAAAACTATTGTCGAAATAATAAAGGTAGTACGTGTGATATTTTGTTTGAAAGTGACTTCGATATCAGTCAGAAAGATGGAAAAGGACTGAAACTATTTAACCTCACAAAAGTAAATGACGGGTGGAATTTTTCTGCTATTAATCAGGATGTAAAATACGGACTAAGACAAATGTGCGAACAATATGGAATAGAAATTAGCGATGAATAATCAATTATCAAAACCAGAACAAGCAAAACAAAGCACTTCCATCACCCTACCTCGTGGCACCCTTGATCTGGCCTATCAGACCAACTCAATGGCTAACAAGAGTAGCTTGGAACACAGCGACCACTATCAGCTAGAAGATCTGCTTGGATTTGCCCAGCGCATTAACCCAAAACGGGCGTTTTTGTTTGTCTCAAAAGTATTGGGTCGTCATATTCCCGTGGCACCCAGCACCATGCGAAATGCGTTTACTGATTTGGCCAATTTAGTTCCTAATGATTTGCCCGAGCCAATTTTAGTCATCGGTATGGCAGAGACTGCGGTTGGTCTATCGGCAGGCGTGCATCAAGCGCTACAAACACGCTATCCGCAGGCGCTGCTACTGAACTCTACTCGTCATGCCCAACATGATGAAAGCCTTGATCAGGGTGAACAAAGCGATACTAACTCGTTATTCACGACTTTTTGTGAAGACCACAGTCATGCCAGCCAGCATTTGATTTATCAAAGTACAGATAGCATCAAACAAGCACAACTGCTCACTAGCAAAACGCTAATCATGGTCGATGACGAAGCGTCAACAGGCAATACCTGTGTTAATGTCGTCACAGCTTTACGTGATGCAGGTCTGATACAATTAGAGCAAGTGCATCTAACAACTCTGGTTGATTGGTCATTGGATCAAGAGAATACAAACCAGCAGACAGATGACGCTCAGCCTGCTCGTATGGCGGATCGTTTGATTGGCATTGAGTTTTATCGTCATCATCTGCTTTCTGGTGCATGGCAATGGACAGACGCGCCCAACCCAGAGCCTATCACTATGCCATCGGTTGATACTACCGCAGCAGGTAGTCAGGCGCTTGGGTTTACGGGCAACTGGGGACGCTTTCCTACATTAAATAGCACAGATGGCTTTGATAATTACCTTTCGAGTTTTAAGGCTACATTTGCAGGCTTCTATAATCAAGACAGCTTTGATGCCACTCAATTGCCTAAAAAAATATTGGTATTGGGCAGCAACGAGTTTGTGTGGTTGCCGTTTTTATTAGCCGAATGGCTTGAGACAACATCTCAAAACCTGAAAGCTGACACGGATACTATCGTGAAATTTAGTGCATTGACTCGCTCACCGATTGCACTTGGCGGTGCCATCACTACCATGCTGAGCTTTCATGATAATTACGGACTGGGTATGACCAACTTTGCTTATAATGTTGATCCCAATAAGTGGGACTTGATTGTGTTATGTGTAGAGACAGCTGCTGATAGCGTCGATGCGATGTGGCGCGGTTTGGATAATGTTTTGGTGGTCAGTCCGACGACTTAAACCATTCTTTCACCTTCATATTTCCTGTTTATGGACGACGTCATGACTATCCCATTTTTCAAGCCCAATCCCGATATCATTAAGCCTTACGCGCTAATGGATTTGGACGATACACTTTTTCAGACCCAACGTAAAATTGACGCATGGGGCTTGCCTACTGCTGAAACTGAAAACTTAGTATGTGCGACGGTTAATAAGCAAGGCGAACCACTCAGTTTTATGAGTCAGCGCCAAGCGAGCTTTTTTAACTGGTTACTGGCTAGTACTGACCTAATAGTCGTGACGGCGCGTGATCGTAGTGAAATTAAGCGTGTTAAATTACCGTTCGATAGCTGGCAAGTATTGACTCATGGCGCCATTATTTTAACAGCTGATGGTCAGCTACTCAGTGCGTGGCAGCAACATATGTATAGTAAGCTTGCACCGTTGCAAGATAAGTTAAACCAACTGAGCGAGATGTTTGCTAGTCATAGCAAAAGTGAGCAAAGCCAGTTGGTATTTACGCCGCATATTGATTGCTTTAACAATGGCTCTGTCGATAAAGAATTAACCATTTATCTGGCCATCAAACACGCGCAAAAAGACCATCAAGCGTTAATAGATTTGACCAAAAAACTGCCCACGTTAATACGCGATTTTGAGCAAGATTTTTATGTGCATGTCAATGCCAATAATCTAGCGATATTGCCTCATGCGGTACATAAGCATCATGCCGTACAGTTTTTGTTAGACAATCATTTAGATCATCAGCGTCCTAGTTTTGGCTTTGGTGATAGCTTAGCAGATTTACCTTTTCTGCAACTGCTTGACTGGTACGGTATGCCAAGCCGCGGTCAAATACATGATCACTATCAGTCTTAGCTATCAGTTTAAACAACTAGTCCAAAAAACAGAGACATAACCTCATTATTATCACGAGTGCCATTATTCATATTATGACTTTACCTAATATACAGACCCATAGAGCCAATCTAAACAATTACGGCTCAGGCAGCTATCTTGCAAGCGATGTGACGGTCCTACTCAATATCGTCGATAAAGATGCTGTTGCCGATGTGCCGGTCAGTCAAAAAGAGGCACTCATTCAAAGTGGGCAACGTCACTACTCTGACATGTTGACCTTAGAGCAAGCGCCTACCGCGATGCATGAGCAGCTATACCGTCAAGCGCTAACGCAAGGTGGTGAGAGAGCCGCAACTGATATCGCACACTTAGCGCATACCCTACATGATGTCTTTGGTCATGATGTCAGTGATGAGCATCCGCTGATCTTGGTCAGCTTAGTACGGGCAGGTCTACCGATTGGCGTACTATTGCAGCGTGCATTGTCAGACACAGAGAGTAGCTACTATCTACCAAGCAAGCATTATGGCATCAGTATCATCCGTGATCGCGGGCTTGATCCTGCGGCGCTGCAAATGCTGCTGGACGCGTACCCAAACAGTCCGATTGTATTCGTCGATGGCTGGACAGGTAAAGGCGCGATTTATCAGGAACTTGCGCGCAGCTTAGACGTATTTAATGACACGGCTCATCCTAGCTTTGCCAATATTTTTCACCAAGGCGCGAATGTCATTCCACTATTGACTCTTGCCGATCCAGCGGGCGTTGCTTGGCTCGCAGCTAGCGCGGAAGACTGGTTAATTCCGTCTGGTCTGTTAAACAGCACCGTATCAGGGCTGATTTCGCGCAGCTTATATACCGAGCCGCAATCAGGTCTTCATCGCAGTGTTTTTTATGAGGATTTAATTGAAGTAGATCATAGCTTGGCATTTATCGATCATGTCGATGCAGCGAGACGCTCACTGACCGCGCCACCAGAGTGTTTGCCAACCTATCAGCAGCCGCGCTACCAGACAGCTGCATTGATAGATACGCTCGCAGCAGACTATGGCATCACTAATCGCAACCGTATTAAGCCAACTATCGCCGAGGCGACGCGCGCTATCTTGCGCCGTGATCCGGAGCGTATATTGCTCGCGACCGCGGCGCATCCCGATACCGTACTACTGCGTCATTTATGTGAGCAACGAGGCATCACTATTGATGTATTAGGTGATAAAATACTGCCTTATCAAGCCATCACTCTGATCAAGCAACGCACGAAAGACAGTTAGTACCTGTAGCACAAATTCATCTCGCATGATTGAACGCTTGTCCCTTATTCCTCTATTTATGATGCCAACTATGTCAGATACCAAACACAATGAGTCAGAGCTTTACCACGATACCCAGTCTTATGCGCATCTGATTACTGAGCGTCATGCGATGGTCAGACCGCATACGCATCATCCCTATCAGCTGGGTGCTAGTCTATACATGCCTGCTACTCGGCAAGATATTTGGCAAGTCATCAAGCGCGACAAGCTACCCACGATCAACAGTATTATTATTTGTCTAGAGGATGCTGTCAGTCATGAGGACGTTGAGCTAGCACTTGAGCGATTGCGTATATTGCTGGATACTTGGGCTGAACATGTCAACAGCATCAATGCGCCCTCTAGAGCCGCTGCTATTCACGCACAGCATCCAACGCGACCATTGGTCTTTATACGTCCGCGTAGTCCATCGATGCTACAACAACTGGCGGACTATGCTCATATCGACCTGATCGACGGTTTTGTCATGCCAAAGGTCGATATGTATAGCTTATCGAACTGGCGGATGGCTTGTCAGAACCTCAGTATCGACCACCTACTCATGCCCACACTCGAAACTGCCGCGCTGTTTAGTCCGCATCACAACCAAGAGCTGGCCATTGCTTTTAAGGAGGCCTTTAGTCAGCCTGTATTTGCGCTCCGTATTGGTGGTAATGATCTATTTGCAGCGCTGCGTCTACGTCGACCAAAAAACAGCATTATCTATGATACGCCTATCGGTACCCTAGCCTATCAGCTGCTTGGCTGTTTCGTGCCGCATGGGTTTTATCTGAGCGCCCCTGTCTTTGAATATCTGGATCAGCCAACACTGTTCATGCAAGAGCTAAACCATGATGTCAGCTTGGGTCTAGTGGGCAAAACGGTCATTCATCCAAGCCAAATCGCCTTAGTGCAGCAAGCCTACTGCGTGCCACTCAGCACATTAGATGAAGCACAAGCGATTCTACGCAGTGACGCAAAAGCGGTGTTTAAATACAACAACACTATGCTAGAGCCCGCGACCCATCGGGCATGGGCCACCGAAGTTGTCAATCGTGCAGAAGCTTTTGGCACCATTAATGATGGACATACGCCATATAGCTCGCGGCGCTAGTCCTCCACTGCTTATTATATCTACAGTAAAAAAAAGCCGATATCACTTAAGCGATAGCGGCTTTTTTGTTAGGTTATTGAGTACTTTTCAATCAGCAAAGTACTGCCGTGCATCTGCTCATTATCTATACTCTACTCGTTGTTTATATTAAGCACAGCTTTCCAAGAACTTATTAAGCACTCGATTGACCTGATCAGGCTCCTCTACTGTTGAGGTATGGCCTGCCCCTTTGATAACCGCAAGCTTAGATCCAGCAATGGCAAAATGCATTCGCTCTGATTTGGCATAAGGCGTTGCTGCGTCTTCATCCCCAACGATGATGAGTGTCGGTGTCGTAATCTCACCCAGTTGCTCATAGGTGCCTGTCCGCTCGATGACGCCCATGGTCGCCTTAACCACACCGCCTTTACGGTTACCCTGCAACATAGTGAGCCAGTGCTTACGGTCGGACTTGCGTAGCTTGTCCGTCAAAAACGTACTGCCAAACATAATCGGCATGACTTTGCTACTCACACGCTTTATACCGAGCCAACGAATGGCTTTGACCAGTTTACGGTACTGCGGTATGTTTTTTGGATCTTCGGCGTCAGATGATGTCTCTAGTAAGCTAAGCGATAGTAGTAGTTCAGGACGCTTTATGGCGATACGCTGAGCCACAAATCCGCCCATGGACAGACCAACAAAATGACAGCGATCAATACCAAGCGCGTCGATTAGCCCAAGCGTATCTTCGGTCAGCGTCTCCATATCATAGCCAGATTTGGTAATCTGTGACTGACCCTGTCCGCGGAAATCAAAAGCAATGCAGCGATAATCTGATTTAAAGTACACTACTTGTTTTTCGTACATCTGCGAGCTCCACAGCAGACCATGAGCAAACACAATGACAGGCTTTTGCGTATCGTTGGGCGCGCTGTCTTCATAATAGATATCAGCATTATTGATATTGATAGTTGGCATAATCACATCCTTGTTTGATTCATTGAAAATTTACATGTCACATGACATTCTTCTATGCTCAGCTTGGAATATTAGCATAGTCTATAAATGCATTCGGCAATGACCTCCTTGCTAGACAATCACGTCCTTGGATAATCCTTATTAATTTATACGATAAAACAGCACTCTTGACCAGTGTATAGATGTGTCTTGAGCGCTCATAAAATGCCCTTTTATAATCCGAGCAAGCTGCTATAGTAATTGGTATTGAATCATTTTTACCTTTATCTCATAGCATTCTCACTGATACAAAATATTAAAACCGTCATTTAAATAAGGAAATCTAAAATGTCAGAGCCTTTAGTCGATTATCAAGTTGAAAAACACATTGCGACCATTACCTTTAACGATCCAAAAAGCCTAAATGCTTTTGGTACCCCCCTAAAAAACCAAGTCTTGGTAGCACTAGACAAGGCTGAAGCAGACGATCAGGTAAGAGTAATTATTTTGCAAGGGGCTGGTGGTAATTTCTCAAGTGGCGGCGATATCAAAGAGATGCTCTCTGAAGGGCTGGATAAAGAGGTTGTCTCTACCAAACTAAGAGGTATGGTAGAAGGCGCAGGAGAGGTCAGTTTAAAACTACGCCATGTGCATAAACCTATCATTGCCAAACTAGAAGGCGCTGTAGCTGGTGCTGGTATGAACTTGGCACTTACTTGTGACTTCCGAATTGCCGCAGACAACGCAAAATTTGTACAAGCCTTTGTCAATATTGGCCTAGTGCCAGATGCAGGTGGTATTTACTTATTGAATCAATTGGTCGGTGCCGCAAAAGCAACTGAACTTGTGATGCTAGGTGATAAGTTAAAAGCAGAAGATATGGCCCGCTTAAATCTAGTAAACAATGTGGTTAGTGCTGACGAGCTAGATGCTACCGTACAAGCATTGGCGCTACGATTGAGCCAACTACCAGGTAAAGCATTGGCTGCTATGAAGGAGAGCTTCAACGTACATGCCTTTGCTGGTTTGAGCGCGGCGCTAGATACGGAAGTAGAGCAACAGACGGCAATGGCAAAAACCGATGACTTTATAGAAGGGGTTAGCGCCTTTATAGCAAAGCGTAAACCGGTTTATCAAGGTAAGTAACAGGGTCAATGACAAGCCAAGCTAAACGCCCAGTTAAATAGCAAGACTATAAGCGCTTTGGTCTGACAGTGAGTTTGTGTTGCTTAGATGGCCTATAACGATACTATCAAAAAAGGGCTGCCACTATGGCAGCCCTTTTCTATCTAAGCCTTCAGTTAAGAGGCGGTCGCGGATTTATAATGATAAGGCAGGGTAAATATTTTATCGAAAATAAAGGTAAATACAAAGTTATATATTAAGAAGAAAACCATCAAAGCCGCCTCCATCATAAATGCTTCGATCAAGCCGACATCGTACCAGATGATGTATATTGGTAAGCAGATCAATACCAGACCGATTTCAAAAGTCAGCGCATGCGCACTGCGAATCAGCAACGTACGCTCAGCTATACGCCTGCGCTGCTCCCAAGTCTCAAAAGCAGTGTTGTAGACGAAGTTCCAAATAATCGCAGCGAGCGATATCATCATAGCAGCGGGCAGCGATTCTGAAGCATCACTATTGCTAAGCTTCATGAGTACAAAGGTAGAGGATATGATTGCCAGAATTTCAAACACAATTACATAGACAATACGGCGTTTAACTGGGGATAAGGTAATCAACCAAGACTCCAAAGCACCTGTATTTAAACAACAAAGTGCATATCAAAGTATCGGTCCGTCCCGAGATAAAAAAGAGAGGTGAAATGCAGAGCCACGGTTTCCGCCTACGCTTATATTATACATAAGATAGCGTAAAAAATCAGCTGGCGCATTTACAATAAAAAACCCCGCATCATCACGATACGGGGTTTTCTTATTTTCAAGTCTAAAGCTCTTAATTCTAAAAGCTTATGTACTCAAGATTAGCTCAACTGAGCAACATTGATCTTGTCTGCTTCTTCCGTATAGTCTTCCATACGGTCGAAATTCATGTATTGATAGACTTCATCACCCATGCTGTTTAGCATGCCAGCATACTGCTGATACTCATCATTGGTTGGCAGTTTACCAAGTACGGCTGCAACTGCTGCAAGCTCGGCAGATGCTAGGTATACGTTAGCGCCTTGACCTAGACGGTTCGGGAAGTTACGAGTAGAGGTCGATACCGCAGTAGATTTCGGTGCGATACGTGCTTGGTTACCCATACATAGTGAACACCCTGGCATTTCAGTACGAGCGCCGGCTTGTGCATAGATATTGTAGTAACCTTCTTCCATCAACTGGCGTGCATCCATCTTAGTTGGTGGTGCAATCCATAGACGAGTCTTAAGACTACCTGCTGGTACGTCTTGTAGCAATTTACCAGCGGCACGGAAATGACCGATGTTGGTCATACATGAACCAATGAATACTTCATCAATGGTATCACCAGCCACGTCTGCTAGCGTTTTTGCATCATCTGGATCGTTCGGGCAGCAAAGAATCGGCTCTTTGATTTCGCTCATATCGATAGTGATGTCGATAGCGTATTCAGCATCATCATCAGCACGCATGAGGCTTGGGTTGGCAAGCCACTCTTGCATTTGCTCAACACGGCGACTGATCGTACGCGCATCGCCATAGCCTTCACTGATCATCCACTTAAGTAGCGTGATGTTTGAGTTTAGGTACTCAGTCACTGATGCTTCAGATAAAGTGATGGTACAACCAGCAGCACTACGCTCAGCTGAGGCATCAGACAATTCGAACGCCTGCTCAGCGGTCAAATCTTCAAGACCTTCGATTTCAAGAATACGGCCGTTGAACTCGTTGATTTTACCTTTCTTATCAACAGTCAAGTAACCTTCTTTGATCGCTTGATAAGGGATCGCATGTACGAGATCACGTAGGGTGATACCCGCTTGACGCTCACCAACAAAACGAACACGAACAGATTCAGGCATATCAAGTGGCATTACACCAGTTGCAGCTGCGAACGCAACCAGGCCAGAACCCGCTGGGAACGAGATACCCATTGGGAAACGAGTATGCGAGTCACCACCAGTACCAACGGTATCTGGCAATAGCATACGGTTCAACCATGAGTGTATGATACCATCACCTGGACGTAAGCTGACGCCGCCACGGTTCATGATAAAGTCAGGTAGTGTATGCTGAGTCTCAACGTCAACTGGCTTTGGATAAGCAGCAGTATGGCAGAATGACTGCATGACTAGGTCTGCCTGGAAACCCAAACATGCCAAGTCTTTTAACTCGTCACGTGTCATTGGACCAGTGGTATCCTGAGAGCCGACCGTAGTCATCTTAGGCTCACAGTACATACCTGGACGTACGCCTGTTAGGCCACACGCTTTACCAACCATTTTCTGCGCTAGCGTAAAGCCTTTACCCGTATCGGCTGGTTCTTCTGGCTTAGCAAATACGTCTGAATGACCAAGACCCATATATTCACGAGCACGGTTAGTCAAACCACGACCAACGATCAATGGGATACGGCCACCAGCACGAACTTCATCAAGCAATGTTGGTGAATTCAATTCAAACGTTGACAATACTTCGTCAGAATCATGCTTAGTGATTTTGCCTTCGTACGGATAGATGTCAAACACATCACCCATGTTTAGGTTATCAACGGCAACTTTTTCGATTGGCAATGCGCCAGAATCTTCCATGGTGTTAAAGAAGATAGGAGCGATGTTGTTACCCAATACTAGACCGCCACCACGTTTGTTTGGCACGTTAGGGATGTCTTCACCCATCAACCACAATACTGAGTTGGTGGCAGACTTACGGCTAGAACCCGTACCAACGACATCACCAACATAAGCTAGCGGATGGCCTTTTTCTTTCAATTCTTCAATTTGCTTCATTGGACCAACAACGCCCTCTTCGTCAGCAGTGATGCCGTCGCGAGAGTTTTTGTGCATGGCTAATGAATGCAATGGAATATCAGGACGGCTCCATGCGTCTTGCGCAGGCGACAAGTCATCTGTATTGGTTTCGCCAGTGACTTTGAACGTCGTGTAAGTGGTTTTTTCTGCTACTGCATCACGGTTCAAGAACCATTCTGCGTCAGCCCAAGATTGAACCACTTCTTTAGCAATGGTATTGCCCGCTTCAGCTTTTTCAGTCACGTCATTGAATGCGTCAAATACCAATAGCGTTTTCTTTAGTGCTTCAGCAGCGTCTTGTGCAACTTCACTGTCATCAAGGGCAGCAACTAGTGGCTGAACGTTGTAGCCACCTTGCATCGTACCTAGGATTTCAACCGCTTTTTGCTTGCTGATCAACGGTGATGATGTTTCACCTTTTAAGATAGCAGCCAAAAATGCCGCTTTTACGTAGGCTGCTTGGTCAACACCAGCAGGGATACGGTTTTCTAACAAGTTCATCAAAAATGCATCTTCGCCTGCTGGCGGGTTCTTTAGTAATTCAACCAACTCTGCTACTTGTTTTTCGTTCAATGGTAGCGGAACCGTTCCTAGCTCAGCACGTTCTTCGACATGTTTACGATAAGCTTCTAACACAATAGTCGTCCTCGTCAGTTGGGGTTTAGCACATTGCGTGGGTAGTCAGCATGACTGCCTGCGTCTATATACTATAGGGAATAATTATCCGTGCAATCATAGCTTAAATCGCTCTAAATGTTAATGGCTCAGTCCTGAAAAGGCGCATAGTAAGGCCATATCGAACATTTATTATAAAAATAGTGCCATCAATAATATGATTGTCACGCTTATTATAACTGGCATTTACTCGTACGCATGTATCAATAAGCGCTTGCTTTATGACTGAACAGACACCATATGACTGTTATACGCTTTTATAAGACATTATTAAGGACGACGAGATATGGACGATAGCAATACGGACAACAATACCAACTATGACAATGGCCTCAAAGTACGCAAGGAGGTCATGGGTGAGCAGCATGTCAAACGCTCGCTTGATGCGGCAACTGGATTTACTCAGCCGCTACAAGACTGGATTATTGAGCACGCTTGGGGCAGTACTTGGCAAGATGACTCGGTATTGCCGCGCAAGTACCGCTCATTAATTACCATTGCCTTTTTGATTGCGCAAAAAAGCCCGACCGAGCTAAAAGGACACATACGCGGTGCCATCAACAATGGGGCTAGTGTCGCTGAGATTCGAGAAGTCCTCATGCATAGCTTGCCATACTGCGGTGCACCCGCCACACAAGAAGCATTTCGCGCCGCCATAGATACACTGAATGAGTTAGAGATCGACATAGATATTTAAAACTATGGTCGCTAGAGCAATCGTAGTAACCTTAACGATATTGTACAAAAAATACCTGCTAAATTTCTGCTATAATATCGCCACTCATAAAACATTTTGATAATTCCATAAACCCTTATAATATAAAGGGTTAAGAGATAATTCTATTATGACAACTGCCGTACAAACACATGTACCTGCTGCTAAGGTCAAACCCAAAAAAGCCATCCAAGGCGAAAAGCTGCGTGGTTACGATAAAGTTGCCCGTATCCCAATTAAAGTGATCCCGACCGTCGAGGCTAAGAAAAAGCCAGATTGGATTCGGGTAAAGATGTCATCGCCTGCTGAAGTGGCACGTATCAAAGCCACTTTACGTGAGCAAAAGCTCTATACTGTCTGTGAGGAAGCGGCCTGCCCTAACCTGCCACAGTGCTTCGCGGATGGTACAGCGACCTTTATGATCATGGGTGATATCTGTACCCGTCGCTGCCCATTCTGTGATGTCGGTCACGGTCGCCCTAACGAGCTAGATAAGGATGAGCCGCGTCATACCGCTGAGACTATCGAAGGTCTAAAGCTCAAATATGCGGTAATCACCTCTGTCGATCGTGATGATCTAAAAGATGGCGGTGCTGGACACTTCGTTGAAGTACTAAACGAATCAAGAGCCCTTAGCCCAAACTGCTTGATTGAAATCCTAGTACCCGATTTCCGTGGTCGTATGGATATCGCTTTGGACTTACTGACAGAGACCGCGCCTGATGTGTTCAACCACAACATCGAAACCGTGCCACGTCTCTATAAAGCCTTCCGTCCAGGCTCTGATTATCAGCATTCACTCGACTTGCTTAAAATTTACAAAGAGCGTCGTCCTGATATCGCAACCAAATGCGGCTTTATGGTTGGTCTTGGTGAGACCGAAGAAGAGATCTATGCCCTACTCGATGACCTAAAAGCGCATGACGTAGACATGATTACCATTGGTCAGTACTTACAGCCTAGCAAAAACCACGCGCCCGTCGATCGCTATGTTCATCCAGATGAGTTCCAGCGTTATATGGACTACGGCAAAAAGATTGGCTTCTTTAGCATTTGGGCAGGTCCAATGGTGCGCTCAAGCTACTTTGCCGATCGTCAGTACTACGGCGAAGATTGCCCAGCGCCTATCCGTAGCAAAAAAGCATTAGAAGCTGAAGGCAAACTTGGCTGCTAATCTAGCTACAAAGCGATGTAAAAGTAGTTATTAATAACATTTACTAAGAACAGTTTTTGAGAATACGAAGAAAGGGTCAATAACAAATTTGTTATTCACCCTTTTTTTCGCCTTGATAGATTATCAAAGGATTCAAACCCAACGTTTTACACGGTTAAAGTTGGCGTTGGCTTTCCAGCTGTTTTTATGTTGAGTACCGCAATACCTAGTACGATGATACCGCCGATGATACCCGTCAACATCTCAGGATAAATTAATAGCAAAGCACCAATCGCTAAGATGACACGAGTCACGGTATTCATCTGACCTCTAAAATACCCCTCAAGTGCTGAGCTTAGTGCAATCACACCTGTTACTGAGGTCACAACCACCGTGATGATATCTACAATAGGCGGTAGTGGGAAGTCTTTTGCCGTAACAGCGAGTCCAGTTGGGTCAATCATCAGCATCGTAGGATTATAGATGAACATAAACGGTACGATAAATCCAGCGAGTGCCAGCTTGAGCGACAAGAATCCTGTCTTCATCGGATCGCCGCCCGATATACCCGCACCAGCAAAGGCCGCTAGACACACAGGCGGGGTAATATTGGCAAAAATACCAAAATAAAAGACAAACATATGCGCTGACAAGATTGGAATATCAAAACCAGCCAACGCTGGCGCCGCCATCGTCGCCGTAATGATATAGGCAGGAATAGACGGTAATCCCATGCCTAATACCATAGATGCTAGCATGGTTAAAATAAGCGTAAAGAACAACGATCCCGCACCTAGCGTGACGATAGAGGATGTCATTACGGTACCGAAACTAGTCAGACTCACCACCCCAATGATAATACCAACGACCGCACAGGCCGCCATGACTGCAAGCGACTGACGCGCACCATCTTCCAATGCACCCAAAATATCAGAGAAGCTCATGCGTGTCTCAGCACGTAGCATGCTGATGACAACCGTAAAACCAATGGTATAAGCGGCAGCATAACCGACAGGTACATTTTTGATTAACAAGAAAACCAAAAAAACAATCGGCAATAGCATATGACCACGTGCTTTTAGTACTGCTTTTACTGCTGGCAGATTTTCTTTAGCGATACCTTTTAGATCGCGGCGACCAGCGCGGAAGTGTACCTGTGCAATCACACCCAAATAGTACAGCACGGCTGGTAGTAGGGCTGCAAGCGCAATCGTGCTATAAGGCAAACCTGTGGTCTCTGCCATAATGAACGCACTGGCACCCATAATTGGTGGCAAAATCTGCCCACCTACAGATGCACTCGCCTCAACTGCACCCGCGAAATCTTTGTGATAGCCGACTTTTTTCATCAGCGGAATCGTAAAGGCACCAGTACTTACTACATTTGATAATGCAGAGCCGTTGATACTGCCCATAAAGCCACTAGAGATGACCGCTACTTTTGCAGGCCCGCCTTTCTTATGACCTGCGATGGCCAATGCCAGATCATTGAACAGCTGCCCCATCCCTGAGCGTGCTAAGAACGCACCGAATAAGATAAACAAGAAAATAAACGTCACTGACGCACCGATCGCGACAGAATACAGACCTTCTGTTTTTAGGAATAATTGACCGAAAATATCACCCATATCATAAGGGCGAGTCAAAAGTCTGTCAGGCATAAAATCCATGTGACTGACAAACGGATAGGCTAAGAATATCCCTGCCAATATCGGCAAAATCCAACCTGTGATACGGCGACTGCCCTCTAACACACAGACTACGGTGATTAGTGAAAATATCACATCCATCTGGTTCGCCATACCGCCGCGCGAGGTCACAATATCTTGATACTCGTAAATCAAGTAGCCCATGCCAGATAAGGACAGCGCAAACCAAAGCCAGTCATACCATGCGACTCGCTTACGACTGCTTTTTTTGCTGGCGGGGAAAATCAAGAAAATCAAGGCAAAACCAACACCCACGTGTACGGAGCGCTGTAACAACGCTGGCATTGGGTTAAAGGTGATATACAAATGAAAGAGCGAATAAAGGATACAAATACCAGCGATAAAGTACTTCACTGGTCCTTGCGTGATATGACGTGTGATTGACTCTCGGTCGTATTTTTCCAATACCGCTCGGTTGACAGCCTCAGCATTTTTATCAACGTCAGCATCTGGCGTGGTATTCACGCTATCGTGATCCGTCACTTGGGAGTTCATGACAAAAGTCCTTTTTAAATCTATCAATTAAACCATACGTCTTAGGCATGATTACCACTTCAGAATAGTCTGGCACCCACTGGTGAATCAAAAAACGATGACCACCGTAATCGATCTCACCCTTGGTCAGTCTAGACACGACCCAATTGAGATTGGGCAGTTCTTCATTAATTTGATACCCAAGATAGCCAGGTTTTTGTATGGGAGCGAGCGGTTCAGTTGAGGGGGTCCCAGCACCGAACGCTTCAAAATAAGTGGTGGTGAGCAATAGCGCAGCATCCTCTGTACTGGTTTTATCTAGACGCTGATACTGCTCTTCCCACCACTGCTTCTCTACAGAATGTATCCAGCGTAGCTGAAAATCAGAGTCGGCGAAATAACAAACCTTATCGTCATCACCCTCTACTGCAACTCGCACTTCCACAACGGATTGGAGCATCAAACCCATCCATAGCATAAAAAAAACCAGCGCTACAATGAATGCAGCGCCAGTTGATAACCACCATGAATTACTTGGCTGCTTGTTCGTCATAGTACTTCTTAGCACCAGGATGGATTGGAGCGACCATGCCCTCACGAGCTGTTTCTAAGCTAATATCATTAGCCGCTTGGTGTGCTGTTTTTAGACCGTCTAAGTTATCAAACAAAGCTTTGGTTAGTTTATAACCATCAGCTTCAGACAGATCAGAGCTAACCAACAACGCATTCATGATTGCTGCAGTTGGAATATCGGTTTCATTGCCATAAGTGCCCGCAGGAATTGCAAAGGTTTTAAAATAAGGCTTGTTCGCAATGATTTCTTTTAGCTTGTCTTGGTTGATAGTCACAATCTGTAGATCGAGGCCTTGCTCTAGCTCCATTAGAGATGAGTTTGGTAGACCACTACTAAAGAATGCCGCTTCAATCTTACCTGCTTTCATGCCATCAGCCGCTTCAGCAAACCCTAGATAATCAACGGTGACATCATCATATGTGATGCCAAACCCTTCTAGTAAGGTGCGAGCGTTTACTTCCGTGCCAGAGCCTTGATCGCCAACAGCGATACGCTTGCCGCGCAAGTCTTCAATATTTTTGATGCCAGATTTTTTCGACGTGACGATTTGCACCACGTTAGGGTACAGTACTGCAATTTGTTGAATGTTCGTGATTGGCTGCTCAAAGTTGTTTTTGCCTTCGACTGCGTCAGTGACCACATCACTCAATGCCAATACCATATCGACTTTGCCTTGGGTCAATAGATTGACGTTTTCAACTGATGCACCCGTGGTTTGGGTTTTTGAGTTAACGCCAAAGTTTTTGACATACACCTCAGACAGTGACGTACCGATGATGTTGTAAGGACCAGAGGCGCCGCCGGTCGCGATAGTCACAAATTTAGTATCCAGCGTATCAGTGGCAGCAGCCTCAGTTGCCGTACTATCTGCAGCGGCGTTGTCATCACCTTCTGAGCTTGGTGATGAGCATGCGGTTAGGCCTAGTGTGGCACTTAACATGGCTGATAAAAGTAATGGAGACTTTAGAGAGTTGAGCATTGAGTTCATCCTTGAAGTAATCGATTTAATACATCTAACGGTATTAATAAATTGGCATTAATCCGTTACAGCTGAGTCATGATATAGCAATTTTTGTCATAAATAAACTAAAGTATTTTTTCTCTTTTGCTTTCAATGCCTTATATACAAGGCGCTTTGAGAAATCAACCTTACTTTACTGTCTGATTTACGCGTTACAATGTTCCGCTAAGTGAAACAGTGTTCCATATATTTAATCAAAGTTTGTTTACGTTGTAAACCTTTATCGCTATCAATGACTACTCAGCAAATGCTTATCCTTATTTCATATTGTTTATAACAACATAGTCGATAATAGAGAGTGGGTCAGATTTTTCGATTTATTTTTATTACTATTCAAGTTCTGCTATATTTCTTACAGACATTCTTTATTGATGCGGTATCTAAGATATAGTCGGTTCAATATGATTTGGATACAAGGAAGCCGAGTGAAAGTACTACAAGCAGTAGAACTCAGCAAGGCTGACACCGTATCCAGTTTATAGAGGATTGACTATGTATGGATATATGCTTTATCAGCTAAGACAACATCATCGTTTCTTATAACCCAACTTGGATAACCTTTATGACAATATCTACAATAGAAGCATCGGAACCTTTGTCTGCTGATATCGCTATCATTGGCGGTAGTGGTCTTTATCAGATCCAAGCATTGACCAATAAACGCAGTATTACGGTACAGACGCCTTATGGCAGTCCATCTGATAATATTGTTTTGGGTGAGCTAGAAGGTGTGACCGTTGCTTTTTTGACGCGGCATGGTCAAGGTCATAGATTAACCCCATCTGAAGTCCCCTATCGCGCTAATATCTATGCGCTAAAAACATTGGGCGTACGCTATATCGTCTCGGTATCAGCCGTTGGCTCTCTACAAGAATCACTCAAACCATTAGACATGGTCGTGCCAGATCAAATGATTGATATGACCAAGCAGCGAGTAAGTACGTTCTTTGGCGAAGGCGCAGTTGCTCATGTATCAATGGCAGATCCACTATGCCCTGCTTTATCGGATATATTGACACGTGCCTATCACCAAGCAGATATTATCGAGGGTAACTGTCACTCGCAGGCAACTTATATCTGTATTGAAGGGCCTCAGTTCTCAACTCGTGCAGAGTCAGAGTGGTATCGTCAAATGCAAGCAGATATCATTGGCATGACCAACATGCCCGAAGCCAAATTAGCACGTGAAGCCAGCATGGCTTATGCAACATTGGCGTTAGTAACCGATTTTGATTGTTGGCACCCGACCGAAGAAGCTGTCAGTGCAGACTATGCGATAAAAAATCTGATGAAAAATGCTGAAAATGCTCAACAGGTGATCCAAAAAGCCGTTGCTTTGATTGCTGCTGAAATGCCTGAATCCATCGCTCATAGTGCGCTTGCACAAGCATTGGTCACGCCTGTGGATATGATGGATGAACATACCAAAATCAGATTGGCAGCGTTGCTAGCGTAGTCTTAAAGCGTATCCTCCATTGTGAACTGACTACTTCTAATCAAAAAAAAGGCTATTATCTCAAATAATAGTCTTTTTTTTATTTAGCATATAGGTCTGAAATTTATACTAAATACACGCCTTTACTCTTAACAACAGCCGCCCATACCAGACGATGGCATCATAGCCTGATCAAATGGCATTAGCTCACCGCACCCTGCAAAAATACCATAGTGGCGACTGTCATCACCAATAAATTTAAAATGCGGTGCAAAGCGAGATTCTTGTAGCATCCGAAAGGTATTGCCGCAGACAGGAAATACCCGGCCCGCCTCAATCGCATGATGCTTATCTAGATCAAACCGATGCGGGGATTGCTCGATAGATCCTTTGTATATCACCGCTTGTCCATGATCTTCACAGGCATCTTCTAGCGCGGCAATCTTAAACAGGCGATAAGTGGCTGAGAAAAACTGTATATCACCGATTTTGGCAGCCAGTATTGGATCTGTAATCTCAAGCGGGCGATCTTCGACCAGACGTGGGTCTAAAAACCCTGCGCCTCTTGATAAACGAACAAAATCTTTCCAGTATAAAGCGCCACTCAAACACTCTCCATATAAGACAGGATCATCGATCAGATGCTGCGGGATACGGCGATCAGCATAGACGTCAGAAAAATAAAATTCGCCGCCCGGCTTGAGCAGTCTCTGCACGCTCGCCATCACGGCAGCCTTATCTGGTGATAAATTGATAACACAGTTTGAGACGATAATATCGAAGCTACCATCAGCAAGATCCAGTTCATCTAGTTTTTCGATATAACCATGCAAAAACGTCACATTGTCATAGCCAAACTGCTCAACATGATAGGCTTGATGTTCCTTTGCAACGGCTAATTGCTCGTCAGTCATGTCCACACCGACCACATGACCGCTCTCACCAACCAGTTGCGCGAGTGCATAGACATCGCGACCTGAACCACTGCCTAAATCCAAAATTCGGCAGCCTTCAAGCAATGCAGGACATACCAGACCGCAGCCGTAATAACGATTCAGTACTTCATCGTGTATATTTGCGAGCAATGGTTTTAGCCATTCAGGCATATTGCTAATATCACAACATGCCGAGGTCTTTAGATCATCGGTACCTTGCAGCTCTTTTCCATAGTAATTTTGCACGACATCATGCATGACAATATCCTTATTAGTAGTAAGATCCAATTAAAAGTTAAGTGAATAACGGTAGAAAATCATATTTGATTTTTAGATTTTGTTAAGCGTATTGCACCAACCTGACGGTAAATGCTGTAAGTCTTCAGGCTCATCAATATCATGCAACGCTGGCAATAGCGCCAGTGTCCACCCTAATGCCGCGATACGTTGCTTGGTCACGTCAGCGACGCTCGCCGTACTCCAACTGATGTCTAAAAAAAGGCTGCTATCAATCTGCTTGAACCCAAGCAACACATAACCTCCATCGGTTGCAGGAATCATCACCGTGTCATATTTCTCCAGCTGCTGTACGGCGGTCTGTATACGCTCTGCCGTGAGACTAGGACAGTCTGTCCCAATTAAGACAACTTTTTCATATTTTTCTAATGCGCTCTGACTGGCTGTCAACATACGCATGCCCAAATCGCCCTCTGCCTGAGCAGACCATTGCATTGACTCGGGTAAGTCAAACGCTTGCCAGCAAGGGTCGTCTGGCGCGGGACTCACGCATAGCTCGACCGCAAAGTCGGTAGCAACCGCTTGCTCTATACTATGTAGTAGCAGATTTTTTGCCATATGTGCAGCGCCATCAACACCTAATGCAGGCTGTAGACGAGTCTTTGCCATATTTGGTGCAGGATATTTAGCAAATAGAATAATGCCTATTTTTTGCTGGCGTGCTTGCGAGTCAGTTCTCGCGGTGTGAACAGTGCGAGGGCTTGAGTGCATCAGTAAAAGTCCCTTTCTTTTCTTGTCTACAATATCGATAAATTAAGTTGTTTTCTTTCGATTTAAATACTTATCGCAACCTCGATGTTGAATGCTTATCGCCATATTATCTGTGCTGCTTGTAATAGCGCTGTTTCAAAACATCAGGCGATACGCCGCGCCAGTAATCAAAACGCAAATGCCACATCAAAACAACTGTACGAACATTTCCATGTTGCTGCCAGCGCCGCGCTGATGTCGTCACTTTACTCTTTAGACAAGCAGGTCTACTGATATTTTTTAGGCGCTTACATAGCTCAATATCTTCCATTAACGGCTGATCAGCGTAACCTCCGAGTTGTTCAAACACGGATCTTTTGACAAAGATGGCTTGATCACCTGTTGCAACACTGACCAAACGTGAGCGCTTATTAATCATTGCACCAACGACTTTAAGAAGCGGATGAGTGCTGTCCAAGCAAACATCAAAACGCCCCCATTTATTCTGACACATTGCTATCTCTACCTTGTCTATCGCGTCAGTCGGTAGCTGAGTATCTGCATGCAAAAACAGCAATACCTCACCCGTCGCTTGCCCAGCACCAGCATTCATTTGCCGCGCGCGTCCAGCGATAGACTCAATAATACGCCAGTCAGTCAATGAGTGCGTCCTACTTGACACATCTTTTAACAGCTCTCTAGCGATAGAGACTGAACCATCACGTGAGCCACCATCGACTAGGATAACTTGCTGCGGAACAGGTCTGAGCCTACTGATATGACCAATAAGCTGAGGCAAATTATCCGCTTCGTTTAGTAATGGAACGATGATAGAGAGGTTCAATGTATGTACCGTCATAGTAGGCAACTGCTAACCAATATCAATTGGAGCCTCGTCTTATTTTTTGTTCAGATTCCAATCATAATCAGTGTAGCTGATTTTTATCTTGCCCTGCTTTAGATCTGCTGTTTGCGCTTTGTTCAGCCCTAAAGATGAGCCATAACGACCCAAAAACCCTTCCAGATCATTGGTACCACGCCAATTGGTAGCAAAGTCTTCTTTATACCATTTAAAAATCGGCGACACGCTTAGCGTACTTCCCTTTAGGCGGTTACGGCTACCGTCTGCCAAAAACTTAGAAGTTGCCTGCTCTAATTGACTGTTTAGACGTTTACCCGTAAAAGCATCATCTTGCAGTGCAGGACAGCCAATACTGGCACAGTTGACCGCAAAATGAATACGCGGATCGTTGTAACGCTTGGAGCCACGAATGAGATTGTGCTCGATATCATCAAGCGAGCGTGTCTTACCTAATAATGGAATAAAATCCTGTTTCCACGGCGAACCAAACAGACCACCGATATCTTTGATGGATTTAATATTCGGATATTTCGTCAATACCAAGTCGACCGTACCAGCATTGTAAACATTGATCAAAAATGCCAACTGCTCGTTTTTGCTCCAGCGATTAAACTCTACTTGAGACACTTTACTCGTCGCCTCAAGATAACTTGTCAGCTTGCTCTTATCCGCCTTCATACCAGCATAATTGACCACAGAGGCTTTGCCACCATTGGTCATGGTTACATGTTTATTTAATAAACTATCCCAGCTTTGATGGTTAAAGTCAGCATAAGCGGCTGCACTTGATGATAAGATCGCGACCGCAAGGACTGGTTGCACGATTACCATTTTCGCTGAAAAATTGAATCTTGACATAAAGCTAACTCCATTTGAGTCGATGATATTCTTTGTATAATTCTTTCGATGTGCTTTTTACAATCGTGTATATAAATGACAGACAGTAATGACTGCCAATAAGATCTTACTGCACATAGATATTTACGGTACATAAGTGCTTATTACAGATAGTTGCTTATATTAGCTAATCACTTACGACCAGTCGTCATTTATTATGGGTATAGAATACTAAACAGCCGTGTCTACTATCGTTTGATCTGTGGTTTCTTCATCTAGCGCACCGCCGCAACTACTGCCCTGTCCTGCTGTACAGCCGTAGCAATGATCAGCAATGGCAATGGCATCTCCAGAGGGATCTTGAGTCAGCAGATCACGTAGGTGCCGACGCGATTTATTGGATACAGGAATCTCTAGTTGCTGATTGAAATCACAGTCAAACAATTCACCAAGCCAGTTGACACTGATGGTCGAGCGACACATCACCTCGGCTAAGTTGTCTGCCACGTAGTTTTCTTTGAGCAAGTCCATATAGGGATGGAATTCATTTTTGGCCAGTAGTACTGCACCAAAGCGCTGGATAGGCATATTGGTCAATGCAAACAGATGATTGAACTCGATATCGAAGTGTTCTTTTAGCTCACGCTTATAATCCGCTTCAAGCTGTTGCTGATTGGGCGGCAGCGTAGCACCTTGTGGGTTGTAGACCAGATTCAACGTTAGGTTTGAATCGGACTTACCGTAGCCTAACTGGTTGAGCTTTTGTAGCCCCAATATACTGTCGTCAAACGCACCCTTACCGCGCTGCTTATCTACGTTTTCTAAGGAGTAGCACGGCAGAGATGCGACTACCTCCACTTGATTGTCTGCTAAGAACTGCGCCATATCCTCATAGCCATCCTCCATGAGAATAGTCAGATTACAGCGATCTATCACTTTAACACCCAATGCACGAGCTGCTTTTACCAGATACTTAAAATCTTCATGCATCTCAGGCGCACCGCCCGTCAAATCGAGCGTATCTATATTTTGTGCTTGTAGCACCTTGGGTATCAGCTCAACCAACTCACGCGACATCATTTCTGTACGATAAGGGCTGGCTGCCACATGGCAATGCACGCAGGACATATTGCATAAATAGCCCATATTGACTTGTAGTATTGTCAGTTCACGGCGTTTGATAGCTGGAAAGTCAGTATGCTCAAGTAATTCGATAGTCGATTTCATAATGGTACAAAACCCTGTTAGTCACACAACTAAAAAATGATAGCGCAAAGTCAAAAAAGCTTTAGACAAATACAAGTTACTGCTTTCGCTTACTATTTAAAAAATAGCACCTTGTATACTTCCCCGTTACTTTACGGTTTACCTAACCAATCATACCTCATTGTGAATCAATATTGACAACCAATATTATGGATATTATCTTTTATTCCAAATGAGCATGACTACGAATAGGATTTTACAAAGCGTTTATCAATATACCGTTTGAGATACCATAGCCCGCGACCTTGTAAGCTCCAGTCTCCCCAACTGGCAATGGCGTATTTGTCACCGCAGGACAATAGATACAACGTGCGGGCTTTTGGTTGATACTCTTGCATAGACTCGCCTTTTAGATACGCAAATAGATTATCACCTTCTACCGCACCGCCATGCACCGCATGGACACCTGAATGCGCCACCTCTTTATCTACGCGCGTGGCGACATCACCAACTGCAAACACATTGGGATGAGAGATGCTTTGTTGCAGATTATTAACTGCGACAAAGCCTTTATCTACTGTCTGAAGATCCGTGTTAGTCGTCCATGCAGCACCCACTACGCCAGTTGCAGCGATCACAGCATTCATCGGCAACGAATCATCTGTCGTCGATAGGTGGCCGTTACGATAGTCAATTGCTCGCTCATAAACTATTTTAATACCGTGGCGATGCAGCTGCCTAATAACGCGCTCTTGAAACCGTGTATTGAACCCTGACAACAGTTGCTTACCGCACACCAAGGTCACTTGATGGTTATTGTTGATATGCTGTAGCGCGACTTGAGCGGCCATAACCAACTCGGTCGCGGCAGCCCCTGCGCCAACGATAGCCAGTTGATAGTTATCAGACTGCTTAGCATCCGCCAATATCTGCTGCCAGTGTGTGATGAATGCTGACAATGGACGAATAGCAATCACGCCTGCTGACGACTCTAACCACCTGATATCCGTATCTGCACCCGTGTTGAGTGACAGCACATCATAGTCGAGCGCTAACGCCTTATCATCAGCTAACGTCTCGTCACCAGTCGACATATCATTACCATCAGTCACTACAGTATTTGATGCGGCATAGACCTGAGTAATTGCCTGCTGAATAAATCGTACACCCGCACGCGCGCACAGTGATTTTGTATCGATACTGATGTCATCAAGTTGGTAATGTCCTGCCATCCAACCAGGTAGCATCCCAGAGTATATGGTCTGCGTCTGCTCACTAACCAAACAAATATCAATATCGCTCGTGTCTAGAGATGCGTCACTAATTTGGCGCAGCATACCAATATGAGCGTGACCCGCCCCTGCTAATAAGAGTTTCTTTATAGGTGAGCGTTTCATAGGCAACTTTATCAAGGCTAACAGTGTGTTTAAGGCATGTCTTAATAGACGACTTTAGGTCATATGCTTATTAGATATTTTCTAAAAGTAACATATAATTGAGAGTCTTCTGTTACGGGCAGACAGTAAGAGCGTAAACGGCTTAAAAAGCTCAACGTCTTTCAACAATATTGACCACACTCAGCTTTGTCGTTAAATTGTCCATGGCGTTTGTCCGGCGAACTATGAATTTTGTAAGCATACTGCTCGAAATAATAAAAGAAGGTAAAATTATTTACCTACGCTGATGACAAAACACTTAGTATAGTGAATCGTAATAGAAGCCACGTGATAGAGTGATTTTTTAGAATGCTATTTTTCAAGTAGCTATTTTTGAGACATTCTTTTGAAGCATTATTTTAAGATTTTTTTAAAATATAGCTCTTTAAAACATAGCTCTTTAAGATCTAACTCTTTGTGACCCTGCTTTGTAAGATACTGCTCTGTGAGATATTGCCCAATGCATTGTCACTCTCAAAACATATCAACAAACAATACAGACAATCAAAACCCGTCAAGGAACCTTATATGAGTACCCCTCTCGATACCAATAATGACCATATTCTCTCATCCGATAACACCCATTATTTACATCATGACTTCTTTGAACCTCGTGACAAAGGTATCGATATTCGCGCAACGTTACTGATCGTGCATGGAATGGCAGAACATGGTGGTCGTTATGCAGATTTTGCGCAGTTTTTGGCGGACAATGGGATTGCTGTAGCGACTTATGATCACTTGGGTCATGGGCAAACTATCAAAACCGACGCGGATTTAGGTTTTTTTGGTGAAGAACATCCCGTGCAGTCGCTATTAAAAGACGTGATTGTGATGGCAGACAACCTAAAAGCCCGCCACCCCGATGTGCCGCATTTTGTTATGGGTCATTCTATGGGCTCTTTTATCGTGCGCAACGTGCTCAAACATCACGCACATAACTTTACTGGGGCGATACTAATGGGCTCGGCAGACGCCAACCCACTGACCAAAGTTTTGCTTCCTATCAATAAGATATTGGCAAAAATAGCACCAAGACAGCCCAATACAGTGCTGGCAAATACCATGAATAAGATACTCAACAGCCAATTAAAAGATCGTACTGCATCATCGAAGTTTGCGTGGTTGAGTGAAAACACGGCTAACATTGAGGCCTATGAAGCCGACCCAAAAACAGGTTTTGACTTTACTAATAATGGCTTTATGACCCTATTTACCCTAATGGATACAGGACTAAATAAAGGCTGGGCAACCACCATCGCCAAGAATTTTCCGATGCTGTTTATTAGCGGTGAGGATGACCCTATTGGTAATATGGGACGCGGTATCCGCAAAGTTGTTGGCCGATTACACAAGCAAAAATTCAATCGCGTTGATATTCAGCTGTATCCCACTATGCGCCATGAAGTGCTACACGAAACAGACCACCAGACTGTCTACCAAGATATTTTAGCGTGGATAGACAACACCACGCCAGATGCTTAACAGTGGTAGCTGATTCTTTTTTACAGCATGTTTCAGGGATTTTATCGTCCGTACTTTCATCACGAGACACTGAACTTATTTGCTAAACGCTGCCAAATTAGCGACAATACGGCAAGTAAGTTTTTGACCCAGTGAATCCTATAAATAAGCCACACCTCAAAATCAATTATATTGTGAGGTATGGCCTATTTGAGATCGGGTCAAACCTGTTATATCACTATAATACTGAGTTACCTCCCCTTTCACTTATCTTAGGAATTTTTATGTCGTTACAACAAACTATCGAACAGGCTTTTGAAAATCGCAATGAGTATAGCCCAAGCACTATGCCACAAGACGTACGTGATGCTATCAGTCAAGTGCTTGAGCAGTTAGATAACGGTAGCCTACGCGTCGCAGAAAAGAAAGATGGCGAATGGGTCGTCAACCAATGGGCAAAAAAAGCCGTACTACTATCATTCCGCATGAACGACAACTATGTCCAGGCAGCAGGCGAGCATGTGCAGTTTTATGACAAAGTACCAACTAAGTTTGCTGACTGGACTGAAGCACAGTTCAAAGAAGCAGGCGTACGTGTGGTACCGCCAGCAGTTGCCCGTAAAGGCTCATATATCGCAGCAGGTGCAGTATTGATGCCATCATACGTCAACATTGGTGCCTATGTTGATCAAGGCGCTATGGTTGATACCTGGGCAACCGTTGGTTCATGTGCCCAAATCGGTAAAAACGTCCATCTATCAGGTGGCGTTGGTATCGGCGGCGTATTAGAGCCATTACAAGCCAACCCTACTATCATCGAAGACAACTGCTTCATCGGTGCACGCTCTGAGATCGTTGAAGGCGTGATCGTCGAAGAAGGCGCTGTTATCTCTATGGGTGTCTACATCGGTCAATCTACACGCATCTATGATCGCGAAACTGGTGAGATTCATCGTGGCCGTGTACCAGCAGGTTCTGTTGTCGTACCGGGTAGCTTGCCTTCAGAAGACGGCACGCACAGCTTGTACGCTGCAATCATCGTAAAAAAAGTCGATGCACAAACTCGTGCAAAAACATCAGTAAATGAGCTATTACGTTTAGCCTAGTATTTTTCATACTTATAGTCTCGTACCCGAACGGTACAGACAGTAATAAATCTTCTTTATCAAAGACGCTGAAGCAAACTTCAGCGTCTTTTTTGCACCTTAATAGATACTGTTGCGTTATAATCCATTTTTTGGCTTTGTCCAAACAAAATCATCTATAACAAAACCTGCCTTTTTTACTACGATTGACAACGGCTTAATCGCTTTGTCAGCCTTTAACTGTATTTGACATATTATGAGTGAATCACTATTACGCAGCGCCGCTATCCCTGTTACTGATCCTGAAGCAGGACTGCGTCTGACCGAGATTTTTTATTCTTTACAAGGTGAAGCGATAACATCAGGCTTACCGACGATATTTGTCCGTCTCACAGGCTGTCCGCTGCGCTGCGTTTATTGTGATACTGAATATGCTTTTACTGGTGGCGAACGTCAGTCTTTAGAGACCATTATAGAGACCATCAAAAGCTATCCATGTAAGCGCATCTGCCTGACAGGCGGTGAACCATTAGCGCAGCCGAATGCTATCGAGCTGATGAAACGCTTGCTGAGCGATAGTTACGAGATATCTCTTGAGACAGCAGGTGCCCTCACCGTAGAGAATGTGCCGCCAGCAGTTAGTAAAGTCATGGATCTCAAAACGCCTAGCTCAGGCGAAGTTGACAAAAACCTATGGTCAAACCTCGACTACCTCACCGAACATGACCAAATCAAATTTGTCATCATGAATCGCGAGGATTACGACTGGGCCAAAGAAAAATTAATAGAGCATAAGCTAGATGAGCTGGTCGGAACCGTTTGGTTTTCGCCAATGTTCAACGTTGCAGATGATATTGATGAGCAGCTTAGCCCTGAAGTACCTGTATTGGCACGGGAGCTTGCTGAGTGGATGTTGGCAGATGCCCTGCCTGTGCGCTTTCAGTTGCAGTTACATAAGATTATCTGGGCGGATGCCAAAGGCAAATAGCATAACAACAGATGACATATCGTCTATCTAGTATAGATATACAAACCGCAAGCATTTTCAAGGAGGAAATATGATAAGACTGATCTTACTGGGGCTACTGTCAGGTGCGTTTTTTAGCTCAACGTTTGTGTTAAATGAGCTGATGAGTGCGGCTGGTGGACATTGGTTTTGGTCAGCGAGCTTGCGCTACGTATTTATGCTACTGCTACTGACGGTGATGATTGCTGTTCAGCACGGTGTGGGACGCATTGGGGAGCTTTGGACGATTTTTCGTCAGCATATAGGTTTTTGGTGCATCACTGGCAGTATTGGTTTTGGATTGTTTTATACCGGTATTTGCTATGCAGGTGATCATGCCAGTGGCTGGGTTGTCGCGGCAACCTTTATGTTTACGGTCGTCACCAGCTTGCTCGTCTTATTGGCATTTGGGCAGCGCTTTGACAAAAAATTCATCGTCTATGCGCTAATTGTCTTCGTTGGTGTGGTGCTGGTCAATATTAGTGAAGGTCTACACGCACCTGCTGATACCAATGCTATTCCACTGACCCAAATGCTGCTATATGGTGCACTACCGGCGCTAATCGCTGCATTTAGCTATCCTATTGGCAATCAATTGGTCTGGCAGGCTTCTTATAATGCCAAGCAGCATAAAATCAAAGAACAAGACAGCCAGCAACAGGCGCAGCCAATGCGTGCTGAGACCGCATTACTAGCCAGTGCTCATGATACCGCTGATACCCATAGCACTCCGCATGACACTACCGGTAGCTCCACCCTTCAGACTCTGATCGGACGTATCCCTGTTATCGACACGTACTTACTGCAGAATGCCTTTAACAAAGTGTGGTTAATGACCGTAGGGAGTTTGCCATTTTGGTTTGTGTTAGGCATTATAGTCCGCCCTGAGTTGCCAGGCGGCGCGCAGGTATTCAATACGCTACTGGTTGCTTTACTATCAGGCGTGGCTGCGACCAGCCTGTTCTTATATGCACGTGAGCAAGCGGTGAGCTCAAGCGAGGTAGCGGGCGTCGACTCGACTCAAGCAAGTGAAATCATCTTTGCTTTGATCGGTGGTATGATCCTGCTGGGCAACCCACTCCCATCAATCCTAGGGTTGGTCGGTATTGTGTTGATTATTATAGGTCTAATACTGTTTGCAAAAGATGGCTAAATGATGATCTAACAGCAAACCAGCTTCGTTTAGGTCATCATCGCCATACCCGCTCTAACAACACATTCAATTATTTTTGATGATCAAGATTTGGCAATATAACCATGGTTAATGATTTAATTTTTCCCGATATTCTATTATATTTATTAGATATGGTAGGTATCATCGCTTGTGCGATTGCAGGAACGCTACTCGCGCAGCACAAAGGCTTTGATATTGCTGGTTGCATATTGGTTTCTATGGTCAATGCCATCGGCGGTGGAACCCTACGTGACATGGCACTAGACCGTCATCCCCTATTTTGGATGACTGATCTCAATTATGTGATCGTGATTACTGTAACGTCTCTTATCCTGCAGATATTTTTCCATCTCTACCACAAGATTGATAATGCACTTAAGCTTTTTGATGCCATTGGTCTAGCGGCATTTAGTGTTATTGGCTTTAAGGTTGCATTGACACAAGACATGTCCCCGATTATCGCGATAATGATGGGCGTTTGGACGGCCATCATTGGCGGAATGCTACGTGATATTATCTGTAATGAGATACCCCTCGTACTACAACGTGAAATTTATATCACTGCCAGTATCGCAGGATCTGTGACTTATTTATGTCTACAGTACTTGGGCGTAAGTGCTAGTATTAATGAGTTTATTATGCTCTTTGTGATTTTTGCCGTGCGTATGCTAGCACTTAGATATGACTGGCATCTGCCCTCTATTCGTTTGGTTGCTTAGTTATTAGCAACTAAGTTATTAGCTGCTTAGTTGCTAATAACTTAGTTGCTAGCTACTGCATTTGCGATGGTAGGCTTATGGTAGTTTATTGACTAAGACAGCTCCAATGACGATCATTGAAAATAGTGAGAATGACTTATGTTGGCTATCGCACTGGATCCTGCCGTCCTAATCACTACTTTTGATCCGCGCTCTTTGATATATTTTTTTGATATGATCGGCATTGTCGCCTGTAGTGTTTCAGGAACGATTCTGGCGAAGCACAAAAACTTTGACGTCTTTGGTTGCTTGCTGGTATCAATTGTCACCGCTATTGGCGGCGGCACGGTACGTGATGTAATTTTGGACCGTCATCCGCTATTTTGGATGGTAGATATGAGCTATCTGACGCTCATTACTATCTCGTCACTGGTAATGCAGATCTTTTTTCACCCGAACTCAAGGCGCGTCGACAAGTTCCTCAAGCTATCCGATACCATCGGTTTATCTGCATTCACATTGATAGGTATCAAGGTCGCTGATAGCATGGGCGCCAATGTACCGGTAGCACTATTATTGGGTGTGATTACCATTATTGTTGGCGGCATTATCCGCGATATGATCTGCAACGAGATTCCACTGGTACTACAGCAAGAGATTTATATTACTGCCGCATTAACTGGTGGTATTCTCTACTTTGCGCTCAGAAACCTAGGCGTGACAGACTGGATCGTTGATATCTCTACCATGAGTACGATATTTACTTTACGTATGCTGGCTATCCGCTATGACTGGCAGTTTCCGACACTCGAATGGAAATACTAATCCAAAATCAAAAGATGGCAACTGGTATGAGTACACTCAAGCTTGATGGCACTCACACTATTTTAGCCTTAGCCCTGTTCTACTACCGCTAGATCTTTTATCATCAGCTGTAGGCTTTGCTTGCCATTCCATTCATTAATATCTAACTGAAACAGCAAATGTACTTTTTTGGCACGGTAATCCCAAGCATCACTGTCAAAATTAAAGCAAATCGCATCAATTGGATACTGAACGTCTGGATAGCGCAGCGATAGCTTCAGATGCTTGTCTTTTAATATTTTAAAGCTGAGCACATCAAAGACGCCATCAAACAGCGGCGGTGCAAATCCATGACCCCAAATACTGGCATCTGCGAGATGTTCAGCAAACCATAGACTAAAGTCACTCGCCTGCAAAGACCCATCAGTGAATTTTTGCTCTGCAAACACGTCGTCGTTCATCTGAGCCATCACTTCATCGAACGCTGCGACAAATGCTTCAAAGTTACGGCGTTTGAGGGTCAAGCCTGCTGCCATCGCATGACCACCAAAATGGCTGATCAAATCCGGATATCGCTCGGCGACTTGTTCAATCGCATCACGAATATGGACACCTGGGATAGACCGTGCTGAACCTTTGATGGCACTGTCTTCATCCGTATGCTCAGTGTCTGCTGGCGCAAAAACGATACTGGGTAGATAGTGGCTTTCTTTTAACCGACCAGCAACAATACCAATAACCCCTTGATGCCAGTCATCTTGATACAGAACGATACTACGAGCGCCTGTCTTGCTTGCCAGACCAGGGGTAGCCTCTAAAGTGATTACATCATCGTGATTGTCACTCTTGTTATCGCCTATATGCTCATCAGTATTAACATCAGTCTCAGTACTAACATCGCTATCATTAATATTGTCAGTGGTTAATGCCTGCACAATACTATCTGCTTGTGCCCGCATCTCGCCTTCTACATGACGACGTGTACGATTCAGCTGTTCAAGCTCTTGCGCTAAACGCTGCGCAGTACTCCAATCTTCAGTTAATAAGCACTCAATTCCAATGCGCATGTTATCCATACGTCCAGCAGCATTAATACGTGGTCCTAACACAAAACCAAAATCCTGTGCATGAAGCTGCTTAGGATCACGGCCTGCTTGCTCAAGTAATGCCAATATACCCATACAGCAGCGACCTTGACGAATAGCAGACAATCCATGATGTACCAAGATACGGTTATTCTTATCGAGTACGCCAACATCTGCGATGGTTCCAAGCGCAACCAAGTCCAGATACTGACTGACCTGTACCGTAGACTTACCCGCTTGGCGGCGCAGTTTTGCCAGTCGTCCAAGGACATAAAATGCCACGCCAACCCCTACCAGTGCTTTACTAGTAAAGTCGCAAGCAAGTTGATTAGGGTTTACGACGGCCTCAGCAGGTGGTGTCTCTTTAGTCGTGAGATGATGGTCAGTGATAATCACCGTAATACCATCAGCTTGGGCGCGCGCCACGCCTTCATGGCTAGAAATACCGTTATCGACTGTCACTATCACATCTGGACGATAAGTCTCAATCCCTAGCTCAACAATCTCTGGTGTGAGTCCATAACCATACTTAAATCGATCTGGCACCAAAAAGTCAACAACCGCATCCATCGCAGTCAGCGCACGCATCATCAGTGCGGTACTGGTTGCGCCATCGCAGTCAAAATCCCCAACAATGAGGATTCGCTTACGCTCATCGATAGCAGTATCCAATAGATGGACAGCTTCAGTAACACCGTGCAGCATATCAGCTGGCAACAGACCAGACAAAGCGGTCTCAAGCTCATCAGGCTCCATGATACCTCGCCCTGCATACAGTCGGGCAAGTGTGAAAGATTGGGCGGCAAGTGGTTGCAACGCAGTGGGTAGCTCGTCAATGCGAGTACCAGTATAACGGGGGGTTAAATTTAGCATGAACGTATTCTACTGGCTTTAGAGCGTGCTCACAACGACAATTTATAATGCCTCTGTATACTATTCATGGTTGCATGTGCTTATCAAAATACTAGCTTCGCAAACACTTTAGATAGGTGATTGATTTGTACTTTCATCATCATGTAAAAGCTGACATGTATAGGCACAGATAGTCCTGTATTTACAAAAAGGGTGCATAGTGACAGTACTTTTCTGCATTTTGCTACAAAGCAATGATTGTATGCCGCTGATAAATACATAGAATAGTAAATAACTGAGAGACTTGCTATTTATTGAAATTTTAATTATCAATATTTTAACCATTTATAAGGACGCTTTATGAAAACCACCCCAGCTGCTGAAAAACTACCGAATACAATCGATCCTAGCTTGGATCTTGATCAAGTCAAAAAAGAATGCCTAGGCATGGTAAAAAAACGCGCCAGAGTATCTGCAGGTGTTGCTGTTATTCCTGTACCTTTTTTTGATGTGGCGGTTGATGCTGGTATGTTGACGCAATTGATTCCTGAAATCAGTGAGCGCTTTGGTTTGATTGAAGATCGCCAGTCAGCCATCAATTTAGAGTCACGTGAAGTTCATTGGAGCGCTGTTAAAGACCGTACGGTAGACTTTGCTGGTCTGATGGCAACGCGTGGTATCGTCAAAAAGACAATTCAAGGCTTCGGTGGTCGCATCGCTGCAAAACAGGTTACTAAGTTTATCCCATTGGGCGGTCAATTGGTTGCTGCTACCATGGGCTATACCATCTTTAAGAAGATCGCTACTGACCATATCAATGAATGCTACAAGCTAGCAAAAGATATTCAGCAAAAAGAACACGGCAAAAACGTCTAATATCAGTCATATTTTTCAAAAGGCCAGCTGAGAGATATTCTCTTAGCTGGCCTTTTTTATGCATTATCTAGTTGAAAGCTGACCCCAGCCATTGGTTCATGATGTCATTGCGATGTTTTACTGATAATATACAGCTTTAGAGACTACCCAACACCTTAAAGGATTACTTCATGAAAAAACTTTTGGCTTCAACAGTCATGCTAGCCACTTTTGCGCTAGCTGGATGTACCACGACAGGTGCTACAAATAACGGTACAGGTACAGCAATCGGCACCGCAAACGAGATTGGCATGAATGTCTTTAGAGCTGCGATCGACAACCAATGCCGTAGCCAAATTGAAAAACAAACCGCTTGGCGTGTTGCCAGCGTCGCCATGACAGAAGCACAGCAAGAATCGGTTAAAACCAACGTTTGTGGTTGTGTCAGTGAGCAAGCACCGCAGCAAGTCACCATTGTTGAGTTGGGCAATGCCGCTATTGATTCTCAGTATCGTACTCAGTTGGTAGCGCAAGTAGTCGCAAAATCACTACAGAGCTGCTATGCAAGTTTTGTTCAATAGAATATATAAGCATGAAAAAATAGCGAAAAAAAAGGGGTGCATTATAAGTAATGCACCTCTTTTTTTGCTACTCAGCTCTATACTACGCAGCCTAGAACTTGTTTTCGTCCACTGGATTTTGCGATATAGCAGCGGTAAAAGGAAGCACTTGGCTACGACGAAAGTACTTAGAAGAGCTATCAATAATTTTATCTACTTCCTTGATTAAATCATCGATTACGTCATCATAGATACCATGATACAGCTCTTTTTCAAATGCTGTAAATGGGTGCTTACGCGATGCCGAACCTACTTCTGTTACCCCTTCTTTACTATAAAAAATATCTACGCGGCCGTCACTATTTAGCACACAGTTCAATCGACCCCCTTCGAGTTCCATCTCTACCCGCTCAGGCATAAAAATATAATCATCCACATTGATGAGCTTTTTTTCTACTTCTCTTTTAAAAAACGACTTGATATCAAACATAGTACAGTACATCCCTAACTTTATAATTATTAGATACGTGAGCATGCCCATTTGTATATTATTTATACGACATTTATATATGTGCTTATCGGGTCACGCCTTACTGAACCATCCTATAAGATAGAAAAAAGTTATTTAAGGTACAATATGTAAAACTGCGTTTGATGTTGGTAAAAACCCGCGGTCAATTTTAGTGTCGGAACATAAATAAAGGTATATAAAGTAGAAAATGAAATTGCTCAATAGCACCTTCCCTACTGTATTATCAAACTACAGCAACGGGCTTGGTTAGACCCAGCCTTTATCACGAAATGATTTGAGCACTTTTACAAATACTGCCATCTCATCAGGTCTGCCAAGCGTTAGCCGATTAAATCCAGTGATTGGCGCAAACTCCCGACCGACTGCGATACCATGATCTCGCATTCTATCAATGTATGTTTGTACGTCTCCATTTATTTCATGAAATATAAAGCTGGCTTGCGATGGCAGGTAGCGCAAACCCAGCTCATCTAACGTCTGCTCAACCATCTGACGCGATTGATTGGCTGTGTGCAAGCTCAATGCCAGAAAATCTTTATCATCGAGAGTCGCTAGCGCAGCTACAGCACCTGATAAGTTGGTATTATCAATCGAGATGAAAGCCTCTAGTTTGGCTATCATTTGCGGGTTAGCTACGGCATAGCCGACACGCATGCCAGCGAGCGCACACAGTTTTGAAAAAGTACGCACAACGACAAGGTTATCCGATTGCTGCTGGCTGAGCCATTCAATACCACTCTCAAAGCTAGAGTCTGTCACGTACTCTGAGTAGGCTTCATCTAATAAAAAATAGTGATTGGCTGGTGCAGACTGTACCCAATTTTTTAATGCTGTAGTATCAGTAATCGTTGCAGTTGGATTGTTAGGATTGCACAGATAAAGCAAACTGATACCATCAAAGTCATCAGCCACTGCTTGCATACGTTGCCAGTCAAAGGCATAGTTTTTGGGCGTTAAAGGCACTTTTACCACAGGTACATCAATGGATGTCGCATATAGCTCAGCATAGGCAAAGGTTGGATGCGGCACGATGACTTGAAAACTTTTGCCTTCTATCAGAGATTCATTTTTTAGCATTTGGACAACGGTACGGATGTTTTCACTAGAGCCACTACCTAGTGAGATCTGGTTCTCTGCTACGCCGTTTATTTCAGCGATTTTGGCAATCAGTGCTGCACGCTGATCATCAGGATAACGAAAACCGATGTCTAAAGAGTTGATAACAGCTTTTTTGGCAGCCGCTGACATACCCAGTGAGTTTTCATTGGAGTTAAGTTCTATCAAATGGTTGGTAAGCACAGTAAATAATACGCCTAGTTTATGACCATTCCAAAAATTCAGTCTTGGATGACAAGCTCATATATAAAGCCTGGTACAAGTTTTGGAATGCGATGTGGATAGTAAGGGTGATGCGCGTATGATAAGTGGCACTAAAAAGTATTACAAGCACTCTACTATTGAATAAGCCATAAAAAAGGTGAAGTACTCAATAAGCACGTCACCTTTTTCGTTTATCAAACCAAGCGATCAGATTAGATGTGCTTTTAGTTCAAGCACTTTGTCACGTGTTTTTGCTGCTTCTTCAAACTTCAAATCACGCGACATTTGCTGCATTTGCTTCTCTAAGCGTTTGATCTCTTTAGCCAGCAGATCAGGACTACGTAAGATATTGATGTCGACATCAGGTAGGTTACTCTTAACTGGGATAGCTTGATTATCATTGGCATCCACGCTTTCACCCGTATCAATCTTATCCGTGATACTACGGCGCGCACCTTTTGGCGTAATATTGTGCTCAAGGTTAAAGGCTATCTGCTTGTCACGACGACGATCAGTTTCATCTATGGCTTTTTGCATACTTGGCGTAATGCGATCAGCATAGAGGATAGCCTTACCATTCAAGTGACGTGCAGCACGACCAATCGTCTGAATAAGTGAACGCTCAGAGCGCAAAAAACCTTCTTTATCGGCGTCAAATATCGCAACTAGCGATACCTCAGGCATGTCCAAACCTTCACGTAACAGGTTGATACCGACCAACACATCATGCACCCCAGTGCGCAGCTCATGAATGATCTGCATACGCTCGACAGTATCAATATCCGAATGTAGATACGCGACTTTTACATCGTACTCTTTAAGATAACTCGTCAAATCCTCTGACATGCGCTTGGTCAATGTGGTGATCAATACACGCTCGTCTTTTTCACGGCGTTTGGTAATTTCAGACAGCACATCATCAACCTGCGTCAAGACAGGACGTATCTCAATCTCAGGATCGATCAAACCAGTTGGACGGACGACCTGCTCTACTACCTGTTCGCTATGCTCAAGCTCATACAAAGCCGGCGTCGCACTGACATAAATGGTTTTGGGCTTGATACGCTCCCACTCTTCAAACTTCATCGGGCGGTTGTTCATTGCACTTGGCAAACGGAAACCATAATTGACCAAGTTTTCTTTACGTGATCTATCGCCTTTATACATCGCGCCAATTTGAGAAACCGTCACGTGCGACTCATCGAGGAACAACAAGGCATCCTCTGGAATATAATCAAACAGCGTCGGCGGCGCCTCTCCTGATGGACGACCAGAGAGATGCTGTGAGTAGTTTTCAATACCGTTACAGTAGCCTAGCTGCTGAATCATCTCAAGATCGTACTGAGTACGTTCCTTTAGACGCTGTGCTTCAATCAGCTTGTTGTTATCACGGAAGTATTCTAAGCGTGGCTCTAGCTCCTCGCGAATAGTATGGCTGGCAGCTTCTAATTTATTGCGCGGGGTCACATAATGTGATTTTGGATAAATCGTAATACGTGGCACGCTGCGTACTGTTTTCCCTGTTAAAGGATCAAACCACGTAATCTTCTCGACTTCGTTGTCAAATAAATGCACACGTACGGCTAGCTGCTCAGACTCAGCAGGATAAATGTCAAGCAGCTCACCACGTAGTCGATACGTACCACGGCCGAAATCTAACTCGTTACGTGTGTACTGCATTTCTACCAAACGCTTGATAGTCGCCGTACGGTCTATGTTGTCGCCCACCACAACATGCAATAACATTTTTAGATAGCTCTCTGGGTCACCCAAACCGTAGATACAAGATACCGAGGCCACAATAATGGCATCACGGCGCTCTAAAAGTGCACGCGTAGCAGACAGACGCATCTGATCAATATGATCATTGATGGCACTGTCTTTTTCGATAAAAGTATCACTGGCAGCAACATAGGCTTCTGGCTGATAATAGTCGTAATAACTAACAAAGTACTCGACAGCATTGTTAGGGAAAAACGATTTAAACTCACCATATAGCTGAGCGGCCAGTGTTTTGTTGTGCGCCATGATAATGGTCGGACGCTGCGTCTCAGAGATAACCTTTGCCATGGTATAAGTCTTACCAGAGCCTGTTACACCTAACAATAGCTGCTCATCCATATCAGAGTTGATACCATTGACCAGTTTTTTTATCGCTTGCGGCTGATCGCCTGCCGGCTCAAAATCGGTAACCATCTCAAAAGCACGACTCGATATTTGCGTCCCTGACGCATTGACACCAGTGATTTCAGCTTCACCTTGGAGCTGTGTGGCCAACTGGTTTAACTGACGCGATGAACGCGGTTCAGGCATTCGCATAATTGATTTCTTCTTATTAACGTTTATAACAATATGGGGTTCAAACAGCGGATTTTAAAGGACAATAATGCCGCATATCTAAGGTTTATAAGTATTGGCTGATAAGGATTTTTATTAAGCAAAGCGCGAGTATGTAAAAGCGCTATTTACTGGACGAATAGCCTCAATAGTAGCGGATAAATATTGCATCGTTATAAAAAACGCACACAGCCTCTGATAAATTTACAAAGATTTTCACGGTTAACAAACCATTTACACGACCACTTAACAAAGCCTAACACTCAGGGGTTCCATCATAGATTTAAGCTGCTATTATCGATCATGAATTAACAAGCAAGTAGATGACACTTGATTAAACAACAAAGTTAGTTGAATGCTAAATCTTACAGATAACAAGTTTTAAGTCGTAAGTCTATCTTTTGCTATCAATCGATTGTCATCAAATAAGAACTAATAAAAATACATTGGATATTTAATTCAGTATAATAATTTTAAACAAATAACGGAGTACAATATGAGAGAACGTTACGCAAGTGGAATTTCGGACGAGACTGCAAAGAAAATGATTGATTTGCTAAACGCAAACCTAGCAAACGTTATTGATTTAACTCTAGATGGCAAACAGTGCCATTGGAACCTACAAGGTACTGGGTTTATCGGTGTGCATCAGTTATTAGATGAAACATCAGATCGTATTCTTGAAGTGTCAGACACGATCGCTGAGCGCATTGTTATCTTGGGTGGTCAGCCGAATGGTCTAGCTAGTCGCGTCGCAAAAGAATCTATTTTGGATGATTATCCAACCGATATTACTGAAGTAGATCAACATGTTCGTGAGCTAACTGGTCGTTATAAAAAAGTAGCAGAGACCTTGAGAGAAGCAATCGCTACTGCTGGTGATGCAGGTGATGAAGATACTGCTGATTTGTTTACCGAAGCAAGTCGTATTGTTGACAAAGATGCATGGTTCATCGGTGCCAACGCGCCAAAGAAATAACAATTTCATCTTTTTTTGATGATTTTAGATAGATATTTTAGATTTAGAAAGGCCACCAATATTGGTGGCCTTTTTTGTGCTTTTGGTATTTTTCAACGACTAATTTATTATATGTACAATCTTTTAATCTCATAGTGACTCGAACTACTTTTCAAGCTGAAGAGCCTTAATCTCTGCTACCATTTTCGGTACAGTACTTTTTACTTTTTTCATAGTGGACTCCATAGCAATAGGCATCACTTTTTCCATATAATCGTTGAGCATAGCAGGTTGTTTGTCGATGATGCTTTGACCTATTTCACTACTATAGAAGGCTATCTGAGCGTCAACTTCTCTTTGGTCAAAGTGTTGTTTCGCTGTCTGCATATAGACGTTGATAATCTGCTTATTCATATCTCCTATTTGGCTACTATTTGTCATTTCTTTACTATACTTACTAACAATCTCATCGAAACGTTGGCGTTTTTCTTGGCTTATGTTATCACTAGATATCGAAGATAGTATTGACTGCGTGACCTGTTCTGCCATACCACTGCTATTAGAAATATCGTTCGCTCGCTCTACAACCTTAGTCACTTCTGCCAATCGTACTAAAGAACTGTCCGTTGGCACAGCGGCTTGTGTGGATAGCATAGGTATGAGTATCAGTCCTACGGCACTCAATGACATAGAAAATACGGTATTTCTTGAAAAAGCTTTCATATGATTATCACTTGATTGTTGTGGATTAAGTTTATAATGAAATATCTGATAAAGTCAAAAGATCAGCATTTGGCACCGATAGTGTCAAAATAGCTTCCTGAAATATAGGATTGGCTCGAAATAGGTTCTCAACCTCTTCGAATTTCTGTGCAATCTGCTCTTCTTTTTGGTTACCTTTGATATCTACAGCCGCAACCATAAACATTTTTTTGGGACCGACCCACTCTAGGTGTAGATATGACACACTATCGATATCTGGATGATTAAGTAGTTCGCCCAAGACGTACTCATGCATGCGTTCAGCAACTCGATGTCCTACCAAAAAGTCTCGGTTACGACTGATCAAAAAGATAGCGACCGCTCCCAGTAGCAAACCTACAATGATAGAGCCTAGCGCATCCCAATATGGCTCTCCTGTATAAGCATGCATACCCATCGCGGCAGCCGCAATCACCAAGCCAACAACAGCTGCCAAATCTTCAAAAAACACTCCGCGCAGCGTTGGGTTAGAGGTATCTACTACATAGCCAATCGCGCTAACATCTAACGCTTCGCCATGTTTCTTACTTTGTCTATAGGCCTGAATCAGTGAGAACCCTTCAAGCACAAATGCTACTGCTAGAACAATAAAAGCGACCGTATAATTGGTCTCAGACTCCGTAGCATTCCACTCTTTGATACCAGTATAGATAGAGACAATTGAACCTGCGGTAAATACACCAAACGCAGCAATCATCGACCAAACATAGGATTCTTTGCCATAGCCTAATGGATGGCTCTTATCTGCAGGTTTTATAGACTTTTTTTCTGCCACAATGAGTAATGTGCCGTTACCGGCATCTGCCCACGAATGAGCGGCTTCTGCAATCATCGAGGCAGAGCCTGTCATAAAAGCAGCAACTGATTTTGCAATTGCGATAATAAGATTGGCACCAACCGCAATCAATACCGTAACGAGTGAACCTGAATGCTCATCATTGATTTCAGAATAGTTGTTGGTATTAGAGTTTAGGCTGGTATCATCTGATACTTTTGGATGACTGGCACCGCGAGCACGAGAGGGCTGTGCTTTAGGAGAGGATGATAGATGACGCTGGGGATTAGCGATAGATGGTTTTAGGCTCATGCTGGACTCACTAAAGAACAGGTTGATACTGAACGTATTTACTATAGATGAATAAATTGGAATACACATCAGCTTAAAGTAAGCGCGCTACAATATCAGTGTCTTTTTAGTGAGTCGTTACACAGGGTAATGATGGCTAAATATTCAGAATTGAAAAGCTATTCGTTCTGTTTAGTTTCTTGTTTTATTTAGCCTCATTATCATGCTTATCGAATTTTTGGCTTATGCTCTCAAAGTCGCAGCTTGGGCGATGTGAGCTTTCCATACGTTGCTGTTTGCGCTCTTTTGCTGCGTCAGCTCGGCACTGCTGCATTTCGTTTTTTATATCGAGTGGCGGCGCAGGGGTTGGTTTACCATTATCATCGATAGCTACCATCGTAAAGTAACAACTGTTGGTATGGCGCACTGTACGAGCACGTACGTCTTCTGCCTCAACGCGAATACCTACTTCCATCGAAGTGTTACCTACATAGTTGACACTCGCTGCAAAAGTAACCAACTCACCCACATAAATAGGCTCACGGAACATCACTTGATCGACAGACAGTGTCACTACATAGTTCCCGCTATAGCGACTGGCACAGGCGTAAGCAACCTGATCAAGCATCTTGAGCAAGTCACCACCGTGTACATTACCGATGAAATTTGCCATATCAGGCGTCATCAATATCGACATATACAACTCGTGGTTTAGTGGGGCTTTTTTGGCAGTTGAGCTGGTATTGTATTGTGGCATAATATTCCTTAATGGGTTTGACATTTATTATGCCTACCATTTATACAGTAGGTCAGCCTATAGCACAAACAGCCCTCTGTCAGTAAACAGTCTAGGTTATGTAAATCACCGCTCTACAAGTAGAGCGATATGTCAGTACTATATATATATACGACATCATAGAGAGCAAGACGATATACCTTAACCTTAGCTCAACCAATGAAAACGATAAGCAAGCCAAGCAACAATCGCACTGACGGAACCTGTCAAAACACCGCCCCACACAAAATCAACCAGCGCCGTATCTAATGTAAATCCTTTATAAAGTGCCAAGTTGGTAAAGTCATAGGTACCATAAGCCATCAAACCAATCAAACCGCCAAGTAAAAAGATATGACCAACTGATGCGCCTGCTTTAATTTGTGGATATAAAACCAATATACAAAGTGCCAGTATATAGAACATATAGAACACACCAGCAGCCATCATATTTGGCTCATCAGCCAAAAGATGACCAATGCGCGACTCATAAAAAGCGCCTTTCATGGTCGTCAACCAAACAGCGTCAACACCCAAGAAAATAACCACAGCGGCAAGATAGATAAAAACGTAGCCCATAATGATATCCCTTATCAAATGAATAAAAACTATAATGTCAGCCGCGGCTGAATGAAATCTAGAAATGCTAAAATACGCGACGATACAGCACTGTTTCTATAATAAACCGCCTGTATCGATTCGCGATTGTTCGGTCTGTCTACCGCCTCAGGCAGTACCTCAATCAGTCGCCCAGACTCTATGTCTTTGCCAATCATAAAATGAGACAACAGCGCGATGCCTTGATGCGCCAAGCATAGCTGCCGCAGGGTCTCGCCACTACTCGCGGTCATATGAAAACTAAGATCCACGGACGACGTCAATGGCCAACTCGCAAGCTTTGATGCGTCATTAAAACTGATCAATTTGTGATGGATCAAGTCTGCGACATCAGTGACTTGGTTATGGCGATATAAATATTCAGGACTGGCTACCAGACGCAGTTTACTTCTGCCTAGCATACGCGCGTGCAAGTTTGAGTCTTTTAAGTCACCGATTCTAATCGCAAGGTCAGTTTTGTACTCAAGTAAATCGATAATATTGTCATGCGATGTCAAATCAAGCGTAATATGCGGATACTGCTGCACAAACTCACCTACCAATGGCGTGAGTTGATGCAAAACAAACGGACTGGCTGCATCAATTCGTAAGTGTCCACTTGGCGCTTGCTTTAACAACTTAATCGCCTCTTCACCAGTATGCAGAGTATTTAAACTCTCACGTGCATATCGGATAAAGACAAGCCCTTCCTCTGTCAACTCTAAACGTCGCGTCGTTCTATTTAGCAGTGTGCATTGCAGCGTACCTTCGAGTCTGGACACAGCACGAGATACTTTAGCGACCTGCTGATTTAACAAGTTAGCAGCGCCAGTAAAACTGCCCGTATCCACTACCGTCAAAAATATCTCTATATCTTCTGTTCTAGCATGTCCTGTCATTACTGCTACCTTTACAAAACTGACAAAAGTATTTTGTCATTTGTGCTGTTTTTTGCAAACTATAAGTACGTCAAACTACGCACATCATTTAATGCTTAGGATGTCGTTATGCCACTCGCTTTATGGGCGCTCACGCTGAGCGCATTTGCAATCGGGACAACCGAATTTGTCATTGTTGGGTTAGTACCAACTATCGCAGCTGATCTAGGCGTCAGCTTGCCTTCTGCAGGGCTACTGGTCAGCTTATACGCGGTGGGCGTCGCTATTGGCGCGCCCATACTCACTGCACTCACTGGTCGCTGGAATCGCAAAATAGTGCTCATGAGCCTCATGGGTTTATTTGTCATCGGCAACTTGCTCGCTTGGCAAGCGCCCAGTTACGAGACGCTGATACTTGCACGTATATTGACCGGTCTGGCTCACGGCGTGTTTTTCTCCATTGGCTCTATGATCGCCACCAGTTTAGTGAGTAAAGAAAAAGAGGCCAGTGCGATTGCCATTATGTTTACCGGACTCACTGTTGCGCTAGTCACTGGTGTACCGCTCGGCACATGGATCGGTCAGCATTTTGGCTGGCGTGCCACGTTTTTGGTCGTCTCGGTACTGGGCGTCATCGCTTTGATTGGCAGCGCTTTACTGGTACCCAAAAACCTCAAACAATCCATTCCTGCAACATTTAAAGAACAACTGCAAGTCATCGTAAAACCACAATTGCTGCTGGTATACCTGATGACTATTCTTGGCTATGGTGGTACGTTTACAGCGTTTACTTACCTTGCCCCTATTTTGGAACAACAGACCAAATTTGCACCTTCTGCTGTTGCCCTCATCATGCTGGTATACGGTGTATCCGTTGCCATCGGCAATATTTGGGGCGGCAAACTTGCCGACAAACGTGGTCCTATTAGTGCGCTTAGTATAATATTTAGCGCACTTAGCATTGTCTTATTGCTGTTTACCTTTACGATGCAATCAAAAGTTGCAGCGGTGCTGACTATCTTAGTATGGGGTGCTTTTGCCTTTGGAAACGTGCCTGGTCTACAGATCTACGTCGTCAAACAAGCCGAAAAATACACACCAAATGCTGTCGATGTCGCCTCTGGGTTGAACATTGCTGCATTCAATATCGGTATCGCACTCGGCTCTATTATCGGCGGCAGCGTGGTCGAAAACTTGAGCTTGCAAGATACCGCTTGGATCGGTGCTGTTATCTCTTTGATGGCATTGGCAGTGACACGCTATTCGGGCGCCCTTGATAGACGGTCTGCACTAGCTTCCTAAGTCTGTCAGCACATCGGTCTCATACTCTACTGGTAGTATGAGACCGCACAAGCTTGGCGGCCAAATCTTATATACTTATACCGAGACTGTATCTGTCACACCTGCATCGTTAAATGTTCCTTCATTATCTGAGACCGTCCTGTTGTTCAAAACAGCAGCTGGCAAATCAGAAAAATGCAAGGTATCGATATTGTTTGGTTTTACTGCAGTGACCTGCACCACACCAATGGTGCGCTCCAAAAACCCACCTTCGCAGTAGCAGAAGTAAAACTCCCACAAGCGTATAAAGGCATCATCATAGCCAAGCGCTTGGATCTCTGTACGCTGTGCCAAAAACGCAGCACGCCAATCACGTAATGTATAAGCGTAGTCAAAGCCATAGTCGTGTAGTTGCTTGATGACCATGTCCGTCTGCTCAGTGAACTGAGTGGTCAGCTCTTGGTTAGAGAGCAGGCAGCCACCTGGGAAGATATGCGTCTGGATAAAATCGACCGAACCGATATAATCTTGGTAGTTTTGATCATTGAAAGTGATCGCTTGAAGTACCATAAGACCCGTTGGTTTAAGTAGGCTGTCACACTTAGCAAAAAACGTTGGCAAGTACTCATGCCCTACCGCTTCAATCATCTCAATACTGACCAGCTTGTCGTATTGTCCCGTCAGCTCGCGGTAGTCTTGCTTGAGTAGCGTGATCTTATCTGACAGACCTGCTGCCTCGACGCGCCGCTGTGCCTCATCGTACTGAGCATCAGATATAGTCGTGGTCGTCACATGACAGCCATAATGTTTGGCTGCATAGATAGCAAACCCACCCCAACCTGTGCCAATTTCAATCACATTGTCATCAGCGCTGAGCTGTAGGCGCTGGCATATGAGCGACAGCTTATGCTGCTGGGCATCACTGAGTGTCATGTCAGGCGTGGGATATACCGCCGATGAGTACATCATCGTATCATCCAAAAACCGCTGATACATGTCATTACCCAAATCATAATGCGCTAAAATATTAGACTTAGAACCCGATTTGTCGTTACTACGTAGCTGATGCTTGGCTTTTTCGAACGCCTTACTAATACCTGCAAAACGATTTTCAAGCTTGTTTAGCACGGCTAAGTTGCGAGCCGCCAAGCGAATCAAACCTGTCAAATCATCCGTATCCCATTCGCCATTGATATAGCTGTCCGCAAGCGCGATTGAGCCGCCTAACAATAGCTGGCGATATACGGCGCTATCATGAATTTTTAAGGTGACATGTAGCGGATGGCGACCCACTGCCGAGCTGCTTGCTGCATTGGACTCGACCTTGCCAAAACTGCTCGTCTTTGATTCTGGCTCAGCAAATGTTTCAATTAAAGTAAGACTGCCAAACTGAATATGCTGCAGTGCACGAAATATAAGTTTTCGAGCGACATTGTTTACGCCATCGCTTACTGGCTGTAGCACAGCGCTTTCATTGACGACTTTGCTCATGCGAGCGCTTAATTTCTCTAGTGTTGTGACTGGTGCTCTGTCGGTCGGTCGTGCTGACATCGTATGGTTGTCCTTGTCTAAGTGCTTTGTATTTTGGAATTGAGTATATAAAGGGTATGGCTACGTTTTAAGTTGATGCATCTTAAGATTTTGACTTTTGAGGTTATGGAGCGCTAATCCTCTAATCGTTCAGGCTTTTTTATGATGCGTACTTTTCTGCTGGCTGTCAGCTAGTTTTTCGTCATAATTGACGTAAGGTACTTTTTTGATCGCGTATAGCTTAAAAGCATGCCAATAGATACGTACTAAAGACGTGGTATTCATCAATGGATTTTTGCGCAAGCTATTACGCACAGAGCGATCTGTCATCGGTACGCCCGATATTTTTATACCCGTTTTTAGGACTTCGCCGCGCTCATCACTGATATTGATAGCGATACGAACCTGTAATCCAGTAGTTGATTGCTCATCTGCCATATCTGTACTGCTACGCTTAACTGTGACCTGCCAGCGATATAACTGATCAATAGGGTTGAAAGGTGACACGTGGAAGTTTTTATCATGACAGAACTCGGTGTCCTCCCCTTCTAACAAAAACCCATAGTAGTGACGCTTATCCCAGGGCGTATTGGAAACTTCAGCCAGCAAATGCGTCGGTGTCTGCTGCTCGTCAAACCCTAAGTAGAAATTGACTGGGCTAAAATACATACCTGCATTGCGGCAAACGAGTAATCCCAACATATCCCCTGTAGGTGTACTGCCTGCATGCTCCAAGAATGCTTGGCTCAAACGCTGCTCTAATGCTTGATCAGGCTGAATATTGTTATCTACCTTTTTATCGTCACTTAGGCTATTAGAATGTTGCAAATAGTCTTCAGGGCAGAACCGTTGTAGCGCCTTTGATTTTGCAGAAAACAAAGGCAATGCTTTTGCCAGTAATTGCTTTGGCAATATCGTACTCAAAGGTGATGTTCTGATAGTCTTATGATCGCTGAAGGCTGCTGTACTGATTTCAGGCAGCGCGTGACCTGCTGCCAGTGCGCTAATATTGACCCCCCAATAGCGATACGGATAAACAAACTTATTGATACTGGGTAGCAAGCGACTGTGCCATGTCGTACCCTCAAATAACTGATGCGGCACTATAGGACGCTTACGAGTTAGATCATGCGCGGGCATAGCATTAGCAGATTGAATGGGTGTGGCCATAGACAGTCTCATTTTTAACGTCATATTTTTATAACATACATTCTTTAAAATATCGTGATATTACTTGGCTTTACGGCGACCAAATAAACCACGTTTTTTAGGTTGGCTGCTACCCCCCGTCTCACTCTGTAGACGCGCAGCGTATTCAACCAGCTCTTGATTGGTGGTCGCAATAATCACCTGACGTTTATCTAGCTTGCGCTGTTTTGTGTCAGCCTTTACTGGCAGGTCTTTATAGCGAAACGGCGTATGTGTACTCGTAGCGTCAGGCAAGTGTGCTGGATCAACCTCATCTTTGATATCGATATCATAACCGAGTGCCTGACAGACACGTAGACCACTGCGTACGCCATCTTCGTGGAACCCATTGAACCAATAGGCACCGCAAAAATGAGTGTGCAAGCCGGCACCAGATATATTTGACCACTTGGTTTGTGCATCAACCATTGTGAGATCAAATACTGGGTGACTATAATCAATGCTTTTAATGATTTGTTTGTCATCTATATCATGGTTAAGCGTAACCAAATAATTATGCTTTTTGGTTAGACGTTGCAAGATATTCATATGGTAGGTCAGCACGGGCTTTGCAGGTGTTTTCGTATTTACGTCATTTTGTTTATCACCTGTTTTAGCACCTGAAATACTCTCATCTATCAGGTAATTCCAACTTGCCCATGCCAATGGCTTCTTGGGTAAAATACTGGTATCGGTATGTAGTACAGCGGTGTTTTTGGTGAAGCGGAAATGACTCAGCACCTCAGATTCATTGGTGCTGGCATCTTTCAAGATACTCAATGCCGTATCTGCATGACAGGCAAAGATAACTTCGTCAAATACAAGGTGTTCGGTATCGCTATCATCACCTTTGTTCTGGACAGTCAATAACACTTGCTCACCATCACGCGCCACAGACTGGACTGGGCTATTTACTCTCACTTTACCGCCCGACTTGATAAAACGTGGAATCAACTTATTGACGTATTGTTTTGAGCCACCCTTGATCGTAAACCACTGTGGACGATTGACCACATCGAGTAGACCATGATTGTCAAAGAACTGCGCAAAAAACACCAGCGGGAAATCTTGCACTTCATCCAAGCTGGTCGACCAAATAGCAGAGACCATCGGCAGCAGATAGTTATCAGTGAACAGCTTACCGTAGCTTTCTTGCGCTAGGTAGCCGCCAAGGGTTTGCGTGGTAAAACCGCTAACATCCTCTCCTTGTACGCGTGCATTATCATAGTCTTGACGCAACTGCTTGATATGGTTATTGAACTGTAATATATCTTTTATAAATTGCCAAAACTTTGGATTAAGGACGTTTTTGCGCTGTGATAATAAGGTATTTAACGTATGACCGTTGTATTCAAATCGACGCGCCGTGTTTTTTACCGAAAAGCTCATGTCCGTCGATTGAAACGGTACTTGTAGCTCGTGAAGTAAACGAAAGAAATTCGGATAGGTACGCTCATTAAAAACAATGAAACCGGTGTCTATTGCACTACTCTCTTCATTAGCGCTCTTTGCCTTTTTGCCATCCTGTAGTGCCACATCAATAGTATTTACATGCCCGCCGATATAATCGTTGGCTTCAAAAACGGTCACTTCATGCTGCATACCCAAGTAATGCGCACAAGTCAATCCTGATACCCCTGAGCCAATGATGGCAATACGTTTTTGCACGGGCTGACCGCCTGAATTTTTTATGTTGCTGTTATCGGTTTTTTGGCTGGTTGCACGCTTGGCGCGAATAAACGGCATAAAGGCATTCCCTGTTATATTTTTACTATGTTAGTGAGTCATATATTCTGTGATAAATTATTTTTTATTCAGCTTTTCACTGACTTGCTGCCAGACCAGATCAGGCAGCGTACCCAATGCTTTTAGTGGCATAGTAAGTTTTTTGGGAAACTCGATAACCTCATGACCGCTATCGATACCATCACGGATGGCTTGACTTGCTTGCTTTGGCGTCTGGATAAACGGCATAGGAAAGTCATTTTGCTTGGTCATTGGCGTCTCGACAAAACCAGGTACGACAAGGCTGACCGACACCTCATGTGGCGCCAAGCTAATTTGTAGCGTTTTCATCAGGTAATGTATCGCTGCTTTTGAGCTACCATAAGCTTCAGCACGCGCAAAAGGCACATAAGCAGATGCAGAGCCGATACCGACAAGGCGACCTTTTGAAGCAATCAGATGTGGTAATACTCCTTCGATAGCATGAGACAACGTACCCATATTGACTGACATGACTTTCATAAAGGCGCTGCTATCGAAATTTGGCATGTCCAGATATTCACACATGCCAGCACCGCAAATCGCGAGATCAACCGTTTCGATTTTTGCAAAAGCTTCAACGACTTTATCTCGATCCATCAGATCCAAATCAATCGTTTCTGCACCCAATGACTTAAGTTCGTCTAATGCCTCGTCATCGCGGCCAACGGCGTAGACAGTGTGTCCTTCTAGCAGGTAATCTTTTGTTAACTGATTGCCGATACCAGATGTCGCACCTGTGATGAGAATATGTAGCTTTTCAATAGAATTTGTCATGGTAAATGTCCTTTTTAATATTCTTATAGTATGAAATATATGTTGTGAAGTGTGCCTTTCAGCCAGAATCTAAGGAGACTTATCTCGGAAAACCACACGAGACTCTTCAATGAAGATTATTTGTCTTGCTTGCCTTTGACTGACTGTCTTATTTCTAACATGCTGTATTGACTCGGGCACCGTATTGATTGATTTTGATTAAGCTATAAGCCATCTTATTTAACAAACCTAAATAATTATAGTGTATGGCGATAGGTTTATTGTTGTGACTTCGCAATTGCTGATATAAAAGCGCAATATCTTCGCAAAGCTTTAGCCATTCAGACAGGCAACAATATTAACAGATGGTACGGTTCGCGATATCGCAACCGTTTACTATCGTTTTGTCATAGAGGCGATAAGACAGCTCTATACGGGCATGCTACAATATCAAGATAGCCATACGTACATTAGTGAACCGGTTCGTTGATGGGCAAATAAAGGCTATCTTCATGACAAAATGAGACTGGCGTTATTATTGTTCAAGCCACTTAACATCTTGTCATGACAGCTATAAAAACATTAAATCATTCATATCAGATTTTCTCCAATCCCACTCCCATATAAAAAAGGATCTCTCATGAGCGAGTTGCAACTGTCTGACCGCGTCAATAGCATCAAACCTTCTCCTACGCTAGCGATTACTAACAAAGCCAAAGAACTAAAAGCAGCTGGTAAAGATATTATCGGTTTGGGCGCTGGCGAACCTGATTTTGATACCCCTGATCACATCAAAAAAGCAGCAATCGATGCAATCAATGACGGCTTCACCAAGTATACTGCTGTCGATGGTACGCCAGAGCTAAAAACCGCTATCATAGAAAAATTCAAGCGTGACAACGATATCAGCTACGAGCCAAACGAGATCCTAGTATCGGTCGGTGGTAAGCAGTCATTCTTCAACCTTGCCCAAGCCTTTATCAACCCTGGCGACGAAGTCATCATCCCAGCACCATACTGGGTCAGCTATCCTGACATGGTTATCATCGCAGAAGGCGTACCAGTCATCGTTAAGTGCCCAGCTGAGCAAGACTTTAAAATCACCCCTGAACAGCTAGAAGGTGCCATCACTGACAAAACCAAAATGCTGGTACTGAACAGCCCTTCTAACCCAACGGGTATGATCTATACGCTAGATGAGCTAAAAGCCATTGCTGAAGTATTGAAAAAGTACCCACACGTCTATGTGGCGTCTGATGATATGTATGAGCACATCCGCTGGACAGGTGATAAGTTCTACAATATTTTAAATGCAGCGCCTGAGCTAAAAGACCGTGCCATTATCTTGAATGGTGTGTCTAAGGCCTATGCCATGACCGGCTGGCGTATTGGTTATGCTGGCGGCCCTGCCAAACTCATCGGTGCGATGAAAAAAGTACAGTCACAGTCTACTTCATGCCCAACGTCTATCAGCCAGGTTGCTGCAACCGCAGCGATCAACGGTGATCAAAGTGTGCTTAAGCCAATGATTGAGGCGTTTGAGAAGCGTTGTGACTTGGTTGTAGATGGTCTAAATGCTATCAAAGGTATTACTTGCCTGCGTCCTGATGGCGCATTTTATGTGTATCCAAACATTGTGCCGCTCATCAAAGCGGCTGGTTTGTCTTCTTGTACTGAGTTTTCAGCTTGGTTATTAGATAAAGTTGGTGTGGCAGTCGTACCTGGTGATGCTTTCGGTCTTGGTGGCTATATGCGTATCTCTTACGCGACTGACGAGGCTACTTTAAAAGATGCCTTGTCACGTATCGAAAAAGCCGTTGCTGATTTAGACGTTGCCGAGTAACTAAATCAACGCCAATTAGTGTTGCCAGTATTCTAGTAGATCTCGTATCTTGATAAATAAAGACGCCACATATTCTCTATGTGGCGTCTTTTTTAGGTAGTCTTTGGTTAGTTTTTGCCAAAAACCTTCTCTCAAGCTATTAAAATGATAATTTTTACTAATTATGCAAAAAAACGCTTGACGTATTTTTTATCTTTGCTAGAATACGCCCCACTTAGCAAGAACTCGTTAGAGGCTTCTAAGGCTCGTTGTAAGCGTTCAAATACTTACAACCTATTCTCCAATAGCTCAGTTGGTAGAGCAACGGACTGTTAATCCGTGTGTCCCTGGTTCGAGCCCAGGTTGGAGAGCCACATTTTAGTAGTAAACCTTTTGAGTCACTATAGATTCAATTATGGCATTTGCCAAAACCCCCATCAGTTTGATGGGGGTTTTTTTATGCTTATTATTTAGAATAATTTAGCGCTACACTTATTCCAACGTTTCGATAAGCGTCTGCATTTCTTTTAGCTCACATTTTTGTGTCTCAATAATATCATCGGCAAATTATAGCTGCTGAGCGATGGACTCAATATCTGCATATACTTGATTTATACCGTCCTTATTCATTTGCATAATTTGATAAGGCGAGAACTGGTCTTGATACTCCATACCTGGGCTACCGACTGGCATACCAGGTACAGCGAGCCCAATAGCTTGCTCTGGTGGGTTCTGTAAAAACTCTGCCACATACTTCGCCGGGACATGACCTTCAAAGATGTAGCCATCGGTCGTCACTGCCGTGTGACAAGAACGCATCTCATTAGGAACGCTATAGCGGTCTTTAATCAATGACAAATCAGCTGGGTGCTGGGCTGTCGAGACTAGCCCGTGCGTCTGTGCATGATCTATCCACTCTTTACAGCAACCACAGTTGGCATCTTTGTAGACGGTTGCAGATACATTCTTCAAAATACCAGTCTGGCTTGCTTGTGTCGCTGCTGTAGACTCTACTACCGCTTCAACGTTTGCATCTTTACTGGTATTGACACTTACCTCATCAGTATTATCAGACTGTGCGCATGCCGACAATAGAAGCGCAGTAACCAATACAGCTGCCCCGCGGATTGGCATTAGCAAATACTGACGAGGTTTGAGGATGGTGTTCACAGTAAGCATTGTCATTTTATACCCTCATTTTAGGTAAAACACGGATTGCATGGAGACCTTATCATGCCCAAACAAAGCTGATCATCGATACATTTATCAAATTGGCGTTCTAGTAAAGCGGGCTTGCTAATGCTTTGATTAGCTTGACAGCATAGGCAACCAAACAACCAAAGCTAACAATGTTACGAGTAGCACAGGAGGCGTAATCAACAAGCCTATTTTTATATACTGTCCCCAGCTGATTTTATAGTCTTTTTCTGCCAGTACATGCAACCATAATAAAGTGGCAAGACTACCAATCGGTGTAAACTTGGGGCCCAAATCATTGCCGATCACATTGGCATAAATCATCAGCTCTCGCGTCGCTGCGGGCACTTGAGCCTGATCAATCGCTAGCGCGCCGACCAAAGTCGCTGGCATATTATTCATGATAGACGCGATAATAGCAGATAAAAACCCAGTTCCTACTGTGGCAATGACTGCGCCCTGCTCTCCCAACCAATTAAGGATTTGTGCGCCATATGCAGTGAGACCTGCATTACCTAAACCATAAACCACCAAATACATACCAATGGAGAATAACACGATTTGCCAAGGTGCATTACGTAACACCTCACTCACAGAAACGACTGCACTGCGCCCGCCTTGCCACAAGCGACCAGCAATGGCCATCAAAACAAGGGCGGCCGCACCAGTGACAAGTGAAATCGGCAGCCCTAACGGTTCAGTCGCAAAATAGGCAAGAAGCAGCAAGCTCAATAACGGAAATGCAGCCCGAAACACCAATGGATCTGTAATAGCAGACTCTGGAGCACTTAAGTTATCAACTGGATAGCGCTTAGGGATATGACGCGCGTAAACAACCCATAGTACCAGTAGTGTCGCCAATACAGACACGATATTGACGGGTACCATGACCGCCGCATAACGACCAAACCCAATATCGAAATAATTGGCACTGACGATATTAACCAAGTTTGACGTAACCAAGGGCAGACTTGCCGTATCAGCGATAAAGCCTGTTGCGATGATAAATGCCAAAGCTGACGGCGGCGAAAAATTCAAACGCAGCAAGATAGCAATCACAATGGGTGTTAGTAATAGCGCTGCCCCGTCATTGGCAAAAAATGCAGAAATAAAGGCGCCAAGCACGACAATCATCGGAAATAGCAAGCGCCCTTGACCATTACCTAGCCTTGCCACATGTAGTGCCGCCCAGCCAAAAAACCCTGCCCGATCTAGGATAAGCGAGATGATAATCAGCGCCACAAAAGTAAAGGTTGCATCCCAAACAATATCCCAAACAATACCGACATCTGATAGCTGCACCACACCGAACACCAACGCGACAAGCGCGCCACCCATAGCGCTCCAGCCGATACCCAATCCTTTAGGCTGCCATATAACCAATACTAAAGTAACCACAAAAATAGCAAATGCAAGCATGATGCAACCTTACTTAAGCTGACTTTGTTCAGCCGATTTTTTATAAAAGACTAGATCGATTTTTGATTAACGCGATTTGATACTTGCTCAGCACTTTCAACGCGTTCTGAATAGCGATCGGTAAGGTATGCTGAGCGTCCGCGTGTGAGCCAAGTAAATTTCACCAGCTCTTCACAGACGTCAACCAGACGCAGGTATAAAGGCGACATATCCATACGATTGTCATCGTTGAACTCTAAGAACGCTTTAGGGATCGAAGATTGATTAGGGATAGTAATCATCCGCATCCAGCGTCCGAGAATACGCATTTGATTGACCGTATTAAAGCTCTGACTACCACCACTGACTTGCATCAGCGCTAGTGTTTTACCCTGAGTGGGTCGCACGCCACCTAGTGACAATGGTATCCAGTCGATTTGTGCTTTCATGATACTAGTGATACTGCCATGGCGCTCTGGACTCACCCACAGCATGCCTTCAGACCACTGTGCCAGCTCCCGCAATTCTTGCACTTTTGGGTGGTCCGAATCTACATCGTCAGGCAACGGCAAACCAGATGGGTCAAACATCTGCACTTCACAACCATACCAACGTAGCAACCGGCTCGACTCTTCAGCAGCTAATCTAGAGAATGAGCGCGCGCGGACAGAGCCGTACAACACCAGTATTTTGGGTGGGTGACGTGAATCATTTGGTGCAATAAGAGACTTAATATCGATAGGCTGTAGATTATCGATATCAATATTGGGCAAGTCATCAATATTAGAGGTCGTCATAGATGGCTGCGTAGCCTTAGCGTTTACCATGAGAGACAACCTCGCCATCTTCTTTGGTAAAGCTGCTTATTGGGTTATCTAACAGCTCAAAAACTCGCTCTGAAGGACGACATAAAGCTGCGCCCTTTTCGGTTACTACGATAGGACGGTTGATTAAGATAGGATGCGCGATCATCGCATCGATAATGTGATCGTCAGAGAGTTCAGGATTATCTAGCCCTAGCTCATCATTGATAGCTTCTTTGCTTCTTAATAGTTCTCTCGGAGAGATTTGCATTTGCGCTAATAGCTCAACCAAACGATCGCGCGTCGGTGTATTTTTTAGATACTCCACTACTTCTGGCGTTTCGCCTGATGCCTTAATAATAGCGAGGGTATTACGAGAGGTACCGCAATTAGGGTTATGAAAAATCAATGGCTTCATAGTGATATTACCTATTAAGTGTGTGTCTTTTAAGTGAAAGGCGTTTAAGTGAGTGCCGTTATTGAATGGATAATAGGTTTAATGATGGCTTTGTTCGGCAGACGCATCCATTCGGCAGCCACTCAAACTATCCATAAGTGAGGCGCACAGCTCTGGATGCCCTGCACAGCAGTCTTGGAGTAAGAATTGAATGACGCTGTCCATATGGGAGAGTGATGCTCGATAAATGATTTGCCGACTGTGTCGTTGAGAGACTACCCAGCCTGCTCGTGCTAGCACCGCTAGATGAGCTGACATCGTATTGTGCGGCACACCAAGCTGACGGGCTATTTCGCCCGCAGGGAGACCTTCAGGCTCGTGGCTGACCAGCAGCTTAAAAGCCTTTAATCGAGTATCTTGAGAGAGCGCAGCAAAGCTTGCAATAGCATTAGTTATTTCCATATGTCCAATAATACAGACATATTAAAAATAGTTCAATGTTTTTTGAACGAGGTTTTCATTTCTTAGAGGTATCAGGCATTATTCATCATGGCATGATAAATCAAACCAACGCACCTTAGTAATGCACCACAAGCATTAGCAATTATCAGTTTCAGAAGTAAGACTGGATAGGAAATAATTTGATGCTACGGCTTGATATAGTATTACCTACCTTGGCAACTTATTATTTTTTTGCGCGTTTAAATACCCTACCAACATGAATCAAGCTAATTAGCTTAATTAGCGGTTTGATAAGTAGTTGTGCGCTGCCAAGGATGAATAGCCATGTACCGTCCGTCGTCAACGATTCTTTCAAAAAGAAAAAGCTACCAATCAAAAACCAAACAGCAATGAGTAAATCATTCACTGCACCCAAAGCGTCATATCGTCGCTGTATGACAATATGCTCTTGCCCAACATCAACATCTAATGCCTTGTGGTCACTCAAAATTTATCCTTTACTTGCATGTATTTGAGTCATAGATATATCAATTGGCCAGCATCTCTGTCAACAAGCTACTGTAAAAAACCTACTAAATAAGACGTCTGTTTTTAACTTCACTAACTAACGTTCAATAACTTTATTACATTTATAGAATTTTTAAACCTGAAAACAGCATACATGAGACGCTAAATATCGATCCAAAAAATCGCTGTTTATTGGATGAATACCTATATAAATATAAAGTTAATATATGTTATTGTATATTGATAGATATTAAGAAAATCTCAGTGAGTAAGAATTCAATCAGACAAATCAATGTAACTAGTAAGATGCTACTGGCAAAAATCTCATTTGACATAATTATAATAAGGAAAAGACCATGCTATTAGAAAAAATTAAAACACCTGGACTGTCTCACCTATCCTATTTGGTAGGCTCTGGTGGTAAGGCAGCGGTGATTGATCCGCGTCGTGACTGCGCGATATATGTAGAAAAAGCGCGTGCAGCAGGGCTTGAAATCACACATATTTTTGAGACGCATCGTAATGAGGATTTGGTCTCTGGCGCCCCTATTTTAGCAGCCTTGACAGGGGCTATCGTCTTGCACGGACCAAACCCAGAACAACCTATTGTCTACGCTCAGACAGCACGTAATGGTGATTGCTTCATCATCGGTCAACTTGAAATCCATGCTCTGGAGACTCCTGGCCATACCGATGATCATCTGGCTTATGCACTGTTTGATACCGCATATCCAGACAAAGCCGTCGGCGTCTTTACAGGCGATGCACTATTCGTCGGTGATGTGGGCCGTACCGATTTCTATCCTGATCGTCGCAGGGAAGTGGCAGGTCTACTTTATGACTCGTTACAAGACATTCTAGCACTTGGAGATCAGGCCATTATATATCCCGCTCACGGTGCTGGTTCAGTATGTGGCTCAGGTATGGCGGAGCGTGAGTTTTCTACTGTTGGTCATGAACGAATGAATAACCCGCGTTTGCAGATTACTGATCGTGAGGCATTTATTGACTTTAAGACTAACGAAAACCATTATCAACCGCCCTACTTTAGGTTGATGGAGCGTCTCAACATGGAGGGCGGTGAAGCACCTCCTACTGTTATGCGTCCTCGTAGCCTCTCGCTCAAGCAGCTGCATGACTGCGGTGCCGATCATCTCATCGATATTCGTGAGCCAATGGCCTATGCATCCGGACACCTGCCTGAATCGATGAGCTTACCTGTCAATATGCTACCTGCATTTGCTGGGTGGTTTATTGAGGAAGGACAAAGCTTGGCACTGATTGCTTCTGATGAAGAGCAACTAGCGACTGCAATGGAGCATCTGGTACGCATTGCTTTTGATAATATTGTCGGGGGCTATGTGGGTGTCGTTCCTGCTGCTGCCCAAGGCGCGCGGATGCAGCGAACCCCTATGATTGACACCTCTGAAGTAAAAAATCGTCTGGACAATGCTCAGAACTGGACTTTGCTAGATGTACGTGATATCGACGAGAGAAACGATAGTGCGATTGAAGGCTCACAGCATATCTATGTTGGTCATCTGAACAAGCGTTGGCGTGAGCTCGACCAGAGTCGCCACTATACCTTGATGTGTGCCAGCGGAGCTCGAGCAACGATAGCAGCAGGATGGCTTGCTAGTCGAGGTTTTGAGCATATTGATATCTATCTAGGATCAATGGGCGCATGGCAAGCAACGCGTGACTAACCCTCTATCTGTAGCTAGAGCCTATAATGAGCCAAACGTGTCATAAATTATAGATAATACACTTTAAGCAAAGCTCCTTTAAAACGCTGTATCTAAAATAAATATGATGACCCTTCTTTTATTCAATACAAGACTGATGTAAAAGAAGGGTTCACGCTCTAGCTGACCTTTAATTGATATGACTTAACTACATATAAATTATAATTCTAGATTATAACTCTTACTATATTTTCTTATCTGACTTATAACTCATAAAACATAGATAAAAACACAGGCACAAAAAAACCCCAAACAACCTAATGTTTGAGGCGAAACTTGCTTAAACTCGAAAGTCTAAATTCGTTTTAAATATGGCGCAGCGGACGGGACTCGAACCCGCGACCCCCGGCGTGACAGGCCGGTATTCTAACCAACTGAACTACCGCTGCTTAGGTCGTCTTAGCTTCTTGCTCTTATTTAAGGAGCCCACTTGCTAAGAAGTGGTGGGTGATGACGGATTCGAACCGCCGACATTCTGCGTGTAAGGCAGACGCTCTACCAACTGAGCTAATCACCCTTCGAACAATTGCGATGCAATTTATTCAACATCAACTGAGCCCTAAGTTTGTCACTAAGCTCTGCTGCTGTGGGTGTGTATTATATAGATTTACACATGGCTGTCAAACGCTATTTTCTACTTTTTGAGATATTTTTGACGTTTTTATCCAAATATTTAGCAAGCATATGTTTTTGTTGATTTTATATTTTTCCAAAAAATCAAAGTTTTTGGTAGATGCCATTTATTTATTCGCTAGTGCCTGCTCAATATCACTTTTGATTGCTTCTGGCTTAGTTGTTGGAGCATAGCGGTCAATAACCTGTCCTTTACTATCGACCAAAAACTTCGTGAAGTTCCATTTGATACCGTCGGTCAGCACACCACCTTTCTGATCCTTGAGCCATTCGTAGATAGGATGAGCATCTGATCCGTTGACATCGGTTTTTGCCATCATAGGAAAACTGACACCATAGTTCTTTTGGCAAAACGCGCCAATCTCGTCATTACTGCCTGGGTCTTGGCTACCAAATTGATTACAAGGAAAGCCGACAACTACCAGCCCTTGATCTTTGTACTGTTGATATAACGATTCCAACCCTTCGAACTGCGGCGTAAAACCACATTTGCTTGCCGTATTGACGATTAGCAATACGTTGTCTTTATAATCAGAGAATGCTTGCGAACTACCGTCCATACGCTCAGCGGTAAAATCATAAATAGTACTCATTATTCATCCTTAAATCGAGGTTTGGTTATTTTTGGTGTTGGTTCAAAAGCTTTATCTTCTTAATGATATGAACAGTAGAAAATATTGAAAAGGAAGCACTCTGTACTTCCCTCTCACACTGCTAATAATAAAACCCTACTTCTCAGACTTATCTAAATCAATAGATACTGAGTTGATGCAGTAGCGCATACCTGTCGTCTCAGTAGGTCCATCTGGGAATACGTGACCCAAATGGGCACCGCAGTTGCTACAGGTGACTTCTGTGCGAGTCATGCCAAGCGAGTTGTCAACGTGCTCGTCAATCGCGCTGTTGTCGATACCTTGATCAAAACTTGGCCAACCGCAGCTAGCATCAAACTTTCTGCTCGAATCAAACAAGCTAGCACCGCAGCCCTTACAGCGATAGACGCCATCATCAGTTGCATCGTTGTACACACCTGTGAATGGACGCTCCGTACCTTTCTCACGCATCACGTGGTATTCATCAGCACTTAGACGCTCTTTCCAGTCAGCTTCAGTCAATTGGCTGATCTCTTCTTTGCTTAATTGATTATCTTGCATAATTTATCCTTATTCGAGTATTTATTGTCTAATCTCGATAACTGTTTTATCGCCATATAATTATGAAAACGATGTGCCCTATCTGTTGGTTATTGCCTCACTATTCAAGGTATAAACAAAGGGAGTGCTGCTAATATTATTGGATAAGTAGCATTGCTAATGAGATTGATTAAGTAAAATATAGCAAATTACCTCTACATAATAATGGGTAAAGATGTAATTTTGATACGTCTAACGCCTATTATTGATATACAAACATTCCTAATTGAAGAGTTGTTTATAGCTAATGCAAGTATAACTTGCATATAAGATTATTTGTTTAAAACTATTTGCAAAACACTTTTGAATGCAATAATATCTTGCATTAGTGTTAAGTAAAAACACGTATCTCAGGTTATAAGTTTACTAATCAATAAAGGTTCCAATAACAATGTCTGATGATAAGAATAAAAGCACGCAAGCAGAACGGTTGGTCCAGTTACGACATGACAAAGGATTCACCGCTGAACAATTGGCACAAGCCATGACAGCTGCTGGTGCCAAGGTCAGTCGCGGCGCTATCTCAAACTGGGAACGTGGCACCAATGGCATCGTCTCATCAAAGCTGCCCACACTCGCCCGTATTTTGGGGTGTAGCGAAGGCTACCTGCTACGCGGAGAGCTAAAGGGCGAAGGCACTGACAACAATGAATTAACTGTACCTACAAAACAGATTACGCAAGATACAGATGCCGACATAGCTACTGAAATAGCTACTGACATAAATGCGACGTCACATAATCAAATAAATACCAAAACAGACACTATTCAACCTGCTATGTCTTCTAATACTGTCAAACACACATACACTCATTCGACAAACGGTCACGCTATGAATACCATCAAAAAATCTGACAAACTGCAGAACGTCTGCTACGACATTCGTGGCCCACTATTACAGACTGCCAATAAAATGGAGGCTGAGGGCAAGCGCATATTGAAGCTTAATGTTGGCAATCCAGCACCGTTTGGTTTAGAAGCGCCTCATGAAATTTTGCGTGATGTCGCCATGAACCTATCTGAAGCTACTGGCTACTCAGACTCGCAAGGCATTTTTTCAGCGCGCAAAGCGATCTTGCAGTACTACCAGTCTAAAGGGCTGCTGTCAGCGGTAGATGTGCGTGACGTTTATCTAGGTAATGGGGTCTCTGAGCTGATTGTGATGACTATGCAGGCACTGATGAATGATGGCGATGAGGTACTGATTCCGATGCCAGACTATCCGCTTTGGACAGCGGCTGCTAACCTCGCTGGTGGCACCGCTGTACACTATCGCTGTAACGAAGAAGACAACTGGCACCCTGATATTGAAGATATCAAATCTAAAATTACCACCAAGACAAAAGGCATCGTGGTTATCAACCCCAACAACCCAACAGGTTCCCTGTATAGCGATGAGCTACTAAAACAGATTATTGAGGTTGCCAAAGAGTACAATTTGATCATCATGGCAGATGAGATTTATGATCGTATTCTTTATGATGATCACGTGCACACCCCTATGAGCACCTTAACTGACGAAGTACTGGTGCTCTCATACAATGGCTTGTCAAAATCACACCGTATTGCAGGGTTTCGCTCAGGCTGGATGATGGTATCTGGTCGCAAGCAGCACGCTACTGACTTTATTGAAGGCTTGGATATGTTAGCCTCTATGCGCCTTTGTTCTAATGTTCAGGGACAATACGCTATTCAAACCGCTATGGGTGGTCACCAAAGTATGCAAGAGCTAACCTCGGAAAAAGGTCGCCTATATAAGCAGCGCGAAATGGCAGTCTCACGTCTTAACGCAATTAAAGGCATTTCTTGCACCATGCCCCAAGGCGCATTTTATTGTTTTCCAAAAATGGATCCAGAAGTCTACCCTATCGACGACGACATGAACTTTATGATGGACTTACTGGTCGAAGAAAACGTATTGATGGTGCAAGGAACAGGATTTAATTGGGACAAACCAGATCATTTCCGCTTGGTCTTTTTACCTAATCTGCACGACTTAGAAAACGCGATGGATAGACTGGATAGGTTTTTTGCAAAGAAGCGTCAACAGTTTGGTACCGACTAAACACACCGTTAGCGAGTGGATCAAAAAAACGCTTATTAGCATGAGGCTAATAAGCGTTTTTTGTTGTTCTTAGCATAGTCGCAACCTAAATGTCGCAACGAGACACATACTAAAAAATGTTTTTCAAAACAACATAGCTGATCGCTGATAGTCCAGCGGCAACTGGCAAGGTGATTACCCATGCAAGACCAATTGGCTTCATTAGCGCCCAATTAGTGTCTCTATTGACGATACCAATACCAAGTACAGCACCTACCAAAGTATGCGTACTAGATACCGGTAGACCTAAGGTTGATGCACCCATAACAACCGCAGCAGCAGCAAGCTCTGCTGAGAATCCTGACGCAGGATGCATTTTTGCTAGATTGGTACCAACCGTTTGAATCACTTCTTTACCGATGAACCAAAGACCTACGATCAACGCAACACCAAAAGTCAGCATGACAGCTGGCGGTACTGCTGCTTGTGAGGCAATCTCATTGGTACGGATAACATCCATGATGGCAGCAAAAGGACCAACCGCATTAGCGATATCGTTTGAACCATGACTAAAGGCAAAGGCTGATGCAGTAAATACCTGCATCCAGCTGAACATAATAAAAGTAGCCTTGGTCAGATCTTCTTTGTGCTTACCGCGAATACTCTTGGTGTAGATAAAGGTCGCTAGCCAAACTAAGGCTGCGATCATACCCATGATCAAGAAACCCTGCAGCGTGGTCAGATTACTATTAACGTTTTTAAGACCTTTAAACACGACCAAGGAAGTCATGACTGCGCCGCCCAATGCAGCAATAATAGGTACCCATTGCTTAAGCGCTTTTAGCGTATCAAGATTACTACGCTCGTTTTCGATTTCATAAAGCTCTTTGTAGTAATCAGTTTCTAAGTCTGTGACGACACAATCATCATCTTTATAGATTTCTTGATCACGTAGCATCGCTGAGGTATAAGCCAGCTGTTCTGACTCTGTCAAACCATCCAAAAACTCTTTATGATTTTGCTTTAGTACCTTTTTATTGGCTTTTAGCTCACCGATATGGGCTTCTGTTTGATCATTATACGCAATGATATTTTTCTTAATGAGACCATATAGGATATATGCTAATACACCACCTAGCAGCGGTGATAGAACCCAAGAAATAGCGATGGTACCAACCGTACCCCAATCTACGGTAGATAGTGCAGTAGCGCTACCACCCAAATCGAATCCTAGAACGATAGAACTACCAATGACACCGCCAATAATAGAATGAGTCGTCGATACTGGTAGCCCCCTGCGTGTGGCAAATAGCAGCCAAAATGCAGCGGCGATCAATGCTGAGAGCATGACATAAATAAACTGGTTGGGTGTGACTGTCAGACCGTCCAAGTCAACGATACCTTTACGAATGGTATCGGTAACCTCACCACCTGCCAATACTGCACCAGAAACCTCAAATATCGCGGCTACCCCTAACGCTTGGGGAATGGTTAGCGTTCCTGCCCCTACCGAAGTACCGAAGGAGTTGGCAACATCGTTACCACCGATGTTGAATGCCATAAAGACACCAAACGCGGTTGCCACAATGAACAGCGTCGTTTGCTGACGCATGGTGTAATCTAAACCCCACCACAAAAAGTAGACGGTCATCGCAATTAATAGAATGGCAAAAAATAGATTTACTTTCATAGAGCCGACTGGTTGAGTTGGCTCTGTAGAACTGTTGCTAATACCCATACGTTGATACGTCCTGCGTAAGCTGATTGAAATTATATGCGATTAGGACATTGCGTAGCATTTAAGCAGATGATGCTAATCTGCATTTCGACTGCTTGATATGTGCGCAATGTGTTTTCTAAACAGTGAACTTAAAATAATGAACTTTTAACATGCTATTGCTGCCGTAATCCTAAATCTATCGTTGCTTTTGCACGTCTGATTTAGGTCGATAATAGTAGGTCAACAAGAAATACTCCCTACCAAAACACATCACTCCATATATCACAAAGCCGCAAGGTATAGTGCTCAATCATTCGATTACAGCATCTCGCGGCTTACAACTCTGATAGTGGTACTGTTTTTATTTATCTCTAGTACGGCAGTAATATTGGTTGAATCTCTGCCCTAATCATAAAATATTCGTTTACTAGGAGACTTTATGACATAACAGAGGCAATTTTGCCCCTATTATATTAAATATAATCACATAATGCATAATGATATTGCAAGATTTGTAACTGGGAATGTGTACGTTTGATGTCACTCTTTCTCGATGACAGATTGAATTGAGTATGTTTTGTTCCATTAGCCTATTAATAGGCAACTTGTAGGCGCTATCAACAGCGAGCTGTCAGTATAAACCATTGTCAAAAATCACTATTCAAATCATGACCATCACAGGCCTAACTATTAAAGTCCAGACATTAAAGCGCAGGCATTGAAGCCAAGTTCTGAAAACCAAAACATCAAAACTCTAATAGTGAAACCTAATCATTAAAAATTAGTTATTTTTATTCAGCTACTGCTGATAGCTGCTCAATCGCATGATCTAACACATCCAAACGTGCTTGGCGTTTTTCATTGGTTGCAATAACACACCATGGCGCTGTTTTTGTGTCTGTGCGTGCCAGCATATCCGCGGCAGACTGCACATAATCAGACCACTTATCACGGTTGCGCCAGTCATCATCAGTCAGCTTAAATTGCTTGTGCGGTGTGTCTTGGCGATCCTCAAAACGTTCAAGCTGCTCTTTTTTGCCAATAGCCAACCAGTATTTTATAACCAACGTTCCTGCAGCTGCCAAATCTGACTCAAAGCGATTGATTTCATCATACGCGCGCTGCCATTCGTCATTGGTTGCAAACCCTTCAATACGCTCAACCAATACGCGCCCATACCAAGTGCGATCAAAAATAGCGATACGACTGATACGATTGGTTTGCTCAGCAGGCAATCTGGTCCAGAACCGCCATAAGTAAGGATGCTGGGTCTCGTATAACATCGGTGCGCCAATATTATAAACTTGATACTCACGTGGATCGAGCGCTGCCACTAGTCTCTTAATCGCACCGCCTTTTCCAGCGGCATCCATGCCCTCAAAAGCAAAGACGATATGGCGACCTTTGCGCGCACGTAATAGCTCAGCAAGACGCGCTTGCTTCTCTGCCAGTGCTTCGCGGTAGTCAGACTTACTGATTTTTGAGTCGTCTATGTCAGTCAATTTCTTAGGTATCTTGACAGGCTTAAAGGGCTTTTTGTCAGCATCTGACTGAGACTTTTTCTTCTTAGATTGAGATTTTTCAGCCTTGGGTGCACTTTTGCGACTACTTACCAGTGAGGCTTGCATGGCATGCAAGACTTCATGACAGAAGTTATCAGCGGCTACAGACTTGTCGTCGCCATCGATAATAATCCAATCACCTTGCTGTTCGAGTAGCGTCGCTGCTACCTCATTAAATTTTTCGATGACTTTTTTGCTGTTCCAGTCTATTTGATACAAAAACTGCGGATCCGCTTCATCATCTTCCAAGCGACTTTGCAGCGTGTCAGCGTCAACATGAAACCAGCATTTCAATACTCTGGTATGATTGGCCACAAGGTCTTGTTCAAACGCTTTTAACACTTCTAATTGTTGCTGTAGATAGTCTTGCCACTGAGCAATAGGTAGTGCGTCTGTGTCGATACTATTATTCATTAACTGAGCATTCGTAGACTGATCTTGGTCACTTTTATCATCTGATGCTGCCAATCGCATGATGTTGTATAGCAAGTCAGCATACCAATTACCGAAATACACCATCACATCACCATGGCGCGGCATATCACTCGTATGGGCTTGCCAAATAGGCTGATAGCTTAGTGATGCCTGACCAATGGTTGCTTCAACCTTGAGTAGTCTTGGATCAACCCACTGTCTGAGCTGCTTAACTGATGTGCCCTTACCTGCCTGCTCCATCCCATTGACAAGCACCAATAGTCCTGTTGGTTTGTTGGTGGTTTGCTGACGCGTGGCTCTTAGTGCATATTGCGCTGTCACTAGCGCCAGTCTCAGCGCATCCTCATCCATAGAGAACTGGCTCAAAGGATTGGGCGTTAGGCGCTGCTCGACGACTTGCTCACTAAATTGTGCACTCACCGCTTGTAGTGCCGCAGGTTCAGTAGTATCATTTTTTTGGGACATGATTGGACTCGCTTTTATTTATAGTAACTGTATTTTTGGTAGCTATATTCTTAGTAACTTTGTCTTTATTAAATGATGTTTTTGCTGATCTTTATTATTGCTCGGTCATTTTATTGTCAGATAATATCAAAACCTTTGACCAAGAAGCCTGTCATGAAGAAGCTGTTAATTAAAAAGCTATGCGTTAAGAAGATTTCCGCTAAGTGCTTCTGCACACAGCGGATATTGCTAGCAAAACGTTCTTTGAATTGTCTTTTCGGCTATTTTTATCTCACTTAATCATAGCACCACGCCAATCGAGTAAATAATAGTGCTATGTAACAGTTTGGCATTTGTATTCTTATTTATTTTCTTTTAAGGTGAACACAATTTTTAGTGCTTGTTAACATAGATGCTCAAACACTCACTACATCAAATCAACATACCTACTTTTTAAAATATTATTTACCTCTATAGGATTTACTGCCATGGCCGCTTTAGCTGATCTACAACAGCACTTGAACCGTTTTTGGGCACTACCTCATCATCAGGATGAGCAACTGAGCATTAAGCTCAAAGAAGTACAAACATGGCAGCAAGCACGCATACGTCATACTCATCGCGCACTGTTTGAGCAGCCAAAAAACCAGCTAATGGCAGATTATTTTTTGACCCAGTTGTATGGGGGTGATGAATTCAAGGTGTTGGCTGAACAGCTAGCACGTATATTGCCAAAAGCCAAAAAACTAGAGCGTCTTGCCAAAGAATCTGCGTTAGAAGCTGGTAGCATGGGCATCCAAGCCGCGATTTTGGCCATTGAGCTAGACTTGCACTTAGCACAGTGGCTGCTCGATCAAAACTTGCCTGTGAACGAAGACAACATGCTGGCCGCTTACCGTGCTGTGGACGAAGAGGCAGAGCGCCGAGTACAGATTGCCAATCTAAAAGAGGTATGCTATCGCACGGACAAACACTTAAACTCATTCATGCTAAAAAAGGCGTTTGGCTTAGCAAAGACCACAGCATATCGTCACGGTTATCAACCGCTTTATGACTTTATTGATACAGGCTTTAAGGCGATGAAACCTCTTAAGAGTGTCAGCGACTTTATTGAGCCGTTTTGTAAGCGTGAACTACTGATCGTCGATGAGGTGCATAATAGCGATAAGCCAGTAGGGTTTGGTGTATCATAGAATACATCATTTAGAGTTCAATCAGCTCTTATAATACATTAGGCTGTATGTAGTCTAATAAAAACGATAGGGAAACACGATGACCGATACTTCAAACAATAACAGTGCCCATCTTGACCATACCATACCTACCAATAGTCACTTGCAAAACAAACTGGTAGAGGACAGTATCGCTCATAACCAGCAGATAAGCGCACAGATAATGCGTGCCCAGACAGCGGCATCTAACGCAGATAACAGCAATGCTGCTCATAACAGCAACAATGACTTTACCAAAGTTCAAGATCTACCAACTGGAACGCCGCAAGGCCAGCAAACGACTATGCCAAACAGCAATAAGAGTAGTAGCGCTAACAACAGTACCGCGCAAACGATCAAGCAAGCACTATTTAACCAACGCGATGACATCAACAATCCGCATACGCCAGATACTGATGGCGACGAGCCAACGCATTTTGGGTACAAGACCGTCAATAAAGCTGAAAAGCAAGCACGCGTGGCTGATGTCTTTACGTCTGTCGCCAAAAAATACGATATCATGAACGACTTGATGTCATTTGGTATTCATCGTCTATGGAAGCGCTATGCTATTAGTCTATCAGGCGTTCGTGCGGGTCAGCATGTATTAGATATCGCTGGCGGTACGGGCGACTTAGCTAAAGTATTTAGCCGTGAAGTCGGTAGAAACGGTCATGTTGTATTGTCAGATATCAACGCTGCTATGTTAGAGGTGGGCCGTGAACGTCTGATCAATGCTGGCTGTAACAATGTTGATTTTGTACTGGCGAACGCTGAAACATTGGCACCATTTGATGATGAAAGCTTTGATCTAGTGACCATTAGCTTTGGTCTACGTAACGTCACAGACAAAGACGCAGCGCTAAAAGCCATGTACCGCGTGCTAAAACCAGGCGGTCGCTTGTTGATTCTGGAATTCTCAAAGCCCGTGTTTGAGCCATTATCAAAAGCCTATGATTTGTATTCGTTTACCGCCCTGCCAGTCATGGGCAAGCTGATTGCTAATGATTCTGAGAGCTATCAATACTTGGCGGAATCAATTCGCATGCACCCTGATCAGCAGACCTTAAAGCAAATGATGCAACAAGCTGGCTTTGAAAACTGTGATTATCACAACTTGACTGCTGGTATTGTTGCTGTGCACCGCGGCTTTAAGGCGTAGAGCACAACTGGCAATACCCTATTGAACTGACGTCAATACTTAATATTCTATGCGCTAATCAAGCGCTCACTTAACGATGCGAGAGCCTTATGCTAACTGTATTACTATTGGCTGGTGCCGAAAAGCTGATTAATATTGCGATTGCAAGTGACGAGATTACCAAAGCAGGTTTGGCACCACTTGCGGGTAAAGTATTGCGTCTCAATATGGGCATGCCTGATATTGACTTAGATGTCCTGTTCTCTCATGAACGCTTGCGTTTTGAGCCAGTCATGACTGAAAGTGTGTTTGAGCCAAGTGGCCAGATGAGCGAACGCCAAAGAGCCAGTATGGAGCGCGCGCGTTTTGGTCATAGCCGGCCAGACTGTACCATCACTGTAGACAATCCTGCGCAGCTGCTCAATCTGATGCGCGGCGCTGAAGGTAACTTACCAATCGCTGGTGATTACAAAGTACTAATGCAGCTTAAACAGCTGGTGGCAGGCTTTGATCCCGATGTAGCAGGTCAGCTTGAGCCACTGATTGGTAAACCGATGGCCAGTCAATTACATCTTCTCATCTCTCAGCTCAAAGGTACCTGGCGTCACAATGCCAAACGTGCTTTTGACGATGTTAGTGATTGGGCCAACGACGTTGCCGGTAATAGCACACCTGATCCTGTCGAAGTCGCTGAAGCCAATGACCTCAAACAGCAACTCTTAAAGCTGCGGGCAGATGTCGAACGTGAACAAGCCAAGCTTGCTGCTATCAAAGAAGAGCAAGCACGTTTCCTCAACAACTCATTTCATCAGTAGTTTGTTTTATGAGTAGCGTATTTAACCCATGATCAGCAATCAGTATTGCTGGTCATATTTACTATAAAACATAGCGCCTACCCTATTTTCGTTTTTGTCCAGAGTACCCTATCCCATGCTACTATCTCACCGCGCCCGTTTACTTGAGCTTTGGCGTATTGCCGCCACATATCGCCTCGATACCCATTTTTCTGTCGAGGAAGCGCCGCAGCTACAACCGTTAATGCGCCTAATTCGTACGCATCCGGCAGCATGGGGCAAGAAGCACCAGCCAAATGCCATTAAATACGCGCTTGAAGATATGGGTACACTATTCCTCAAATTAGGCCAGCTGCTCTCAACACGCCGCGATCTGGTACCACCTGAGATTATCGCTCAATTGGTACAACTGCAGGACAAAGTTAAGCCTTTTGATGCTGATATTGCTGTCGCTCAAATTGAGCACGCGAAACATGGTCTCGGTCAGCCTGTCGATACCTTGTTTGCCCGATTTGATATTAAGCCACTGGCGGCAGCCTCTATTGCACAAGTCCATACGGCAGCATTGCATGACGGACGTGAAGTCGTCGTAAAAGTCGTACGTCCTGATATTCGTACTGTGATCGTTTCTGATTTTGAATTACTACGAGAACTGGCAAGTTGGGCATCTGCCCGTATAGAAGCTGCGCGCGCCGTACATATCATTGATATCGTCGAAGACTATCGGCAAGTCATGCTCAATGAGCTGGATTTGACGCTTGAGGCTGACAATACCACGCAAATGCGCAACAACTTCTTGGGTTCAGCATTGATGTATGTGCCTGAAGTGTATGATGCTGCCAAAAACGTGATGGTCATGGAGCGTATCCAAGGGGTGCCCATCTCACAAGTTGAGATATTCGATCAGCTGGGTTATGACCGTGCAGCGCTTGCCGAAAAAGGTCTAACGATATTCTTTACGCAAGTGTTCCGTGATAACTTTTTTCATGCCGATATGCATCCAGGTAATGTATTCGTTGAGACACCGCCTGTGCAGACACTACACGAAGGTATGGCAGCAGTTGATTTGGGGCATGAACCACGCTATATCGGGCTTGATTGCGCCATCATGGGCACCCTATCAAAAGACGATCAGCTTATCGTGGCACGAATGCTACTTGCGGTCATGAATAACAACTTTACCGCGGTCGTCGATATCGTTAGCCGTGCAGGCTGGATACCACCAAATGCTGACAAGCATGCCCTAATGCGTGATATGAAGCGCACCGTGGGCCCTATGCTACAAAAATCAATCAATGATATCGATTTTGCTGGCGTACTAATGCAGATTTTAGACATTGCGCGTCGTCATCATATGAGCATCCCGCCTCAACTGATGCTATTGCTCAAAACCTTAGTTCATGTAGAAGGACTCGGTCGCGACTTGTATCCTGATCTGGATATTTGGTCGCTTGCCAAGCCCATCCTGAGCAGTTGGATTAAGGAGCAGTTAGATCCTATGCGTAATCTACAACAGTTACGTCAGCAGCTGCCTGAAATGCTACTGTCTACCACCGATATCCCTAAACTACTTGATCAAGGTCTACAAAGCCTTGCCTCACAAGGATCACGTCAGGACAGTCAATTGCGTGAAATTCAGCAGATCCGCGCTGACATGCTCAATGACCGTCGCCGCGATTGGTTGGCACTGGCTGGATTCGGTATCAGTATTGGTATTGCAACGCAAGTGGGCTGGTTTGCACCCTTGTTTTATTTGTTAGCTGTTTTAGTCGTTGTATGGCGTATCCTAATGTAATTATAATAGAACAAATGCCTGTTATTAGCGATATCAAATAAATATCGATTATGTTAATTTAAGGCTGAATAATCGCATTATTTATAGGATCCATCATGTCATCAGTAGCATTGTCACAGACTCACAACACTCTCAAACCAGACCATAGCTTGGCTATTGCAGCACTGCAGGAACGCTTTGGCAAACAATTGAGTGTGAACTCAACAGTGCGCGAGCAGCATGGCCATACGATGACGTGGCTGGCCAATCAGCCGCCAGATGCCGTACTAACGGTGCAAGATAAGCAAGAAGTCGCAGCAGCGGTCGAGATTTGTCATCAGTATGAGATGCCCGTGATCGCTTTTGGTATTGGCTCATCGTTAGAGGGTCAGCTGAATGCACCCTATGGCGGTTTATGCATCGATATGCATGCCATGGATGCTATCTTGCAGGTTCATAATGAAGATTTGACTGTGACGGTGCAACCTGGCGTGACGCGTGAGCAGTTAAATCACTACTTACGTGATACAGGGCTGTTTTTTCCGATAGATCCCGGTGCGAATGCCAGTCTTGGTGGTATGGTCGCCACTCGCGCCTCAGGTACCAATGCAGTGCGTTATGGCACTATGAAAGATGTGGTACTCGCGCTTGAAGTAGTAACGGCGAGCGGAGATATCGTACGCACAGGTACGCGAGCTAAAAAATCTGCTGCAGGCTATGACCTGACGCGATTAATGATTGGATCGGAGGGAACACTAGGGATTGTCACCGAGATCACGCTCAAACTGTTTGGTATCAGCGAATGTATCGGTAGCGGTATTTGTCACTTCTCAACCATCGAAGATGCCTGTCAGGCAGTGATGCTGACTATCCAGATGTGCTTACCTATCGCGCGTATTGAGCTACTAGACGCGATGCAAATCAAAGCATGTAATCAATATGACAATCTCAATCTTACTGAGACGCCGACACTATTTGTCGAGTTTCATGGCACAGAAGCAGGCGTTGCTGAACAGGCTCAACTATTCAGTGATATTATCGCAGAATTTGGCGGCCGTGATTTTTCTTGGGATACGAATGAAGCTGAGCGCAAACGTCTCTGGCAAGCAAGACATAATGCATATCATGCCAGCTCTGCGCTACGACCTGAGGCCAGTGCGTTATCCACTGACGCTTGCGTGCCTATTTCACGACTTGCAGAATGCGTGAGTGCCACCGCAAAAGATATTGAAGACGCTGGTATGATTGGACCTATTGTCGGTCATGTTGGTGATGGCAACTTTCATGTCTTGTTGTTAGTCGATGCGGGCAATCCTGATGAAGTCGCCACCGCTGAGGGTATTATCGGGCGCCTAGCCACACGGGCTATTGAGATGGATGGCACTTGTACAGGGGAGCATGGTATTGGACAAGGCAAACAAAAATACATGCAGCAAGAGCATGGCAGCGGCCTAATGCTGATGCAAGCTATCAAGTCAGCGCTCGATCCTAAAAACATTTTAAACCCAGGAAAAATATGGCCTGAAGCTCTGCCCATTTTTTAAAATTATTAAAAAAATCATAGCCTATACTGAAGTCAAAGCGACAGCCGAAAAAAGCGCCTACTTTCAATCAAAAGTAGGCGCTTTTCTATTTCTATGCTTATAACATTTGATCAATCGCCATCTGTGTCAGCACCCGTCCACGAGCGGTACGCAGCACATACCCTTGTTGAATGAGATAAGGCTCAATCACGTCCTCAAGCGTACCACGATCTTCAGCCATCGCCGCTGCGACTGCTTCGACCCCAGCAGGACCGCCATCAAAACGCTCATGCAAAATCTCGATATATCGTCTGTCTAGATGATCAAGACCGCGTCTATCTACTGCCAACATATCTAGCGCACTACCTGCAATCGCGCCATTGATGCTGCCATCACCTTTTACCTCAGCATAATCACGCACTCGGCGTAGCAAACGATTGGCAATCCGCGGCGTACCACGAGCACGGCGAGCAATCTCAATCGCCCCATCTTCACTCATCGGCACACGCATGAGGCGCGCTGCTCGACTGACAATCGTTGTAAGATCAGCAATATTATAAAACTCAAGACGCTGCACAATACCAAAACGATCACGTAATGGTGAGGTCAACAGCCCAGCTCTCGTCGTTGCTGCCACCAATGTGAATGGCGGTAAATCAAGCTTAATAGAACGCGCCGCAGGCCCCTCACCAATCATAATATCCAGCTGGAAATCTTCCATTGCTGGATATAGTATCTCCTCGATGACCGAGCTCAATCTATGAATCTCATCGATGAACAGTACATCGCCTTCCTCTAGATTGGTCAGCATGGCTGCCAGATCGCCTGGGCGCTCGAGCACAGGTCCTGAGGTAGAGCGTAGATTGCCCCCCATCTCACGGGCAATGATGTTGGCGAGGGTCGTCTTGCCCAATCCTGGTGGCCCAAATATAAGGGTGTGGTCCAACGCTTCATTGCGGCCACGAGCAGCACCGATAAACACTTCCATCTGTTCACGTACCACTGGCTGACCAATATACTCAGCCAATAGTGCTGGTCGGATGTTGGCATCGGGTGCATCACTGGCACCTTCTAATGGATTAATTAGGCGATCTTGCATCATAGAATTTATCGTTATATTAAAAATATTAGGTAATAAATAGCATAACCAAACGCTGCGCATAAGTCATGCAAAACATCATTAAACAGGTACCAAAACGAAAATAAGCGACATTCAATGTCGCTTATTTATTTACTGCATAATGATACTATATTGATAGCTGTTATAACTCAAAAGCCAGACAGTTGCTGTAGTGTGGCTTTTAGCAAACCTTGAGTATCAGAGAAACCGTCCCCTTTACTCTTGGCTGCTTTTATCGCGAGCTGCGCTTCTTTTTCTTTGTACCCTAGACTGATCAGCGCACCCTCTACCTCAGCGATAATACTGCCTTCATGAGAAACCGTCGTTTCTTGAGGCGTCAACTCAAACGCACCATTATCAACTTCGATAGTTTTTAGCTTATCTTTTAGCTCAATTAATAAGCGCTGAGCTGTTTTTTTGCCGATACCTGGTATACGAGTCAAGGCCGTCTCCGACTCTTGCTCGACATGCATTTTAAGTTCAGCTGCTGACATTGCAGAGAGCATTGCCAATGCCATTTTTGCCCCAACGCCATTGATCTTGATCAGTTGACGAAAAACATCACGTTCTTTGCGGTCAATAAAACCATAAAGCAGTTGCGCATCTTCACGGACATGAAAGTGCGTCCAAATACTTGCCTGCTCATTGAGTTGTAGTTGACAAAACGACGGCAATGGCAGCTCGATATCATAACCCACACCAGAGGTTGTCATGATACAAGCCGTCGGCGCCATCAAGTACTGCACCTGTCCAGTAATCAATCCAATCATTATTTACGACCTCTTGTATGAGCGATTATAAAAATCAGCTGCCATTCATTGTATAAACGTACCTTTTACCAGTATAGTCTACTACTGGTAAAAACCAACCATACCTTCAAGGCTAGTTGGACGGATCTTGTGCGCTTGACCTGCTGAACCAAACGCTTCAAAACGATTGGTACAGATGTCTGACATCGCGACCATAGACGCTTTGAAATATTTACGTGGATCAAATTCACTTGGATTTTTCGCAAGGAACTCACGGATAGCGCCGGTTGATGCCAGACGTAAATCAGTATCGATATTGACTTTACGTACACCATGTTTGATCGCTTCTACGATCTGCTCAACAGGCACACCATAAGTTTCGCCGATATCACCGCCGTTTTCGTTGATGACTTTTAGCCATTCTTGTGGCACTGATGAAGAACCATGCATGACAAGGTGAGTATTAGGAATACGCGCATGAATCTCTTTTACACGCTCAATAGACAAAATATCGCCTGTCGGTGGACGCGTGAATTTGTAAGCACCATGGCTGGTACCGATAGCAATCGCTAACGCATCGACATTGGTGTCTTTTACAAACTGCTCAGCTTCGTCAGCACTAGTCAATAGCTGTTCGTGATCTAATACACCTTCAGCACCAGAACCATCTTCTTCACCAGCCATACCAGTCTCTAGACTACCTAGGCAACCAATCTCGCCCTCTACAGAGACACCACAAGCATGTGCCATTTTGACAACTTCGCGAGTAACGCTAGCATTATAATCGTAATCCATTGGCGTTTTGCCATCTTCACCAAGCGAGCCATCCATCATGACTGATGAGAAGCCAAGCTGAATTGAGCGTTGGCAGATAGCTGGTGACATACCGTGGTCTTGATGCATTACCACCGGGATATGTGGCCACTCTTCGATAGCAGCAATGATCAAATGACGCAAAAATGCCGACCCTGCATAGTTACGTGCGCCTGCACTGGCTTGAACGATGACAGGTGAATCACAAGCATCCGCAGCCATCATGATTGCACGCATCTGCTCTAAGTTATTAACGTTAAAAGCAGGAACACCATAGCTGTGTTCAGCGGCATGATCTAGAAGTTGACGTAAGGATATTAGGGCCATAAGACGCTCTCTGATTGGATTTTGAATAGTATGTTAGAAATGACGACCACTCTACTGCCTATAAGACGACATGCAGAATGATAAAACCCTAAATAATTTTGGGCGTGGTCATCACGCGGTGATTATAGCAAAAATTGTCCTGTCTTCGTAGCGGTTACCTGACTATTTGTCAGTCTGATTAGTGCATCTGCGCCAACCACTTCTATCATACTTGTTCTGAGTCATATAGGCTTGGTGGCATAGATTGAGTGACATATACCAAATCAAATATGTTAAGTCACGCTATCCATTATCCTAATAGCGCACAACGCAAAAAGCCTTGGCAATCACCAAGGCTTTTCTAGTATTTCGAGGCTTATAAAGCAATGACTAATTAAAAGGATGATCTATCAGTTACTGATAATATCCAAACAGTCATCAAAGTACTTGTTACTTTGCTTAGTACTGCTGTTCTGCATCAACTGCAACATCGTTAGCACCGTCAGCAACAGCGTTAGCGCCATCAGCAACAGCTTCAGCAGTGTTTTCGACCGCTGTGTTAGTACCTTCAGCGATAGCATCACCAGTGTTTTCTAGAGCGTCTGTTGCAGCAGCACCCGCAGTTTCAGCGCCTTCAGCAACTTCATCACCAGCGTTTTGTGCAGCAGCTTCGGCTTCGGCAGCAGCAGCGTCTGTTTCAGCTTCAGCAGCTTCAGCATTCATTGCAGCATCATCACCAGCTGACTCAACAGCAGCTTCAGTATTTTCTTCAGTTTGTTGGCTACATGCAGTAACTGCGAAAGTACCAGCAAGTACGCTAGCAAGTAACAAATGACGTTTTAACATAATAAACCTCTCGTAAATAATGCATGTCAAGATACATGGTCGCGCTATTTTATAGAGTGCGAATGAGACATGCAATAATAATTTTCAGTATATAAACAAATAATTACCGCTTGATAATGAATGACTATCGTTCTCACTTATGTAAATAAAAATAAGAAAAACAACAGTCAAAATATTATTTTCACAGACTACCTTAGATACCTACTATTAGTTGTACGTCTAATGTTACTAAACTGCTGAGTAACGTTAACTTTTTAGGCATCAGTTTGCAGCGCTGCAACTGCCGGGAGCACTTTCCCTTCGACGAACTCTAAAAACGCACCGCCACCTGTCGACATATAACTCACACCATCAGCAACTTGGTACTTGTCAATAGCCGCCAATGTATCACCGCCACCAGCTATAGAGAAACCGTCGCTGTCTCTTACGGCAGTTGCCAGTATTTGTGTGCCTTGACCAAAAGCATCGACTTCAAAAACACCTACCGGACCATTCCACAAGATTGTCTTTGCATTAATAATGGCATCAGCAAGCTGCTCTGCACTTTGTGGTGCGATATCCAATATCATGTCATTGTCGCCGATTGCATCAACAGACTTGATGGTTGCTGCAGCTTTCTGTAGAGAGCCTGTAAAATCAGCAAAATCGATATCGCCTTTATCGGCAACAACGACATGCTCCGGTAGCAAGATCTCAGTTTTGGTCATAATGTCACGCGCAGTATCGAGCAAATCTGCCTCGTACAGTGAGGCGCCAACACTGTGTCCTTGAGCGGCCAAGAAAGTATTGGCAATACCGCCACCAACGATAATTTGCGAACACACTTCAGCTAGGCTATGTAGTACTTCTAGTTTAGTAGACACTTTTGATCCACCAACAATAGCAAGCATCGGTTGTGCTGGCGTTTCAAGCGCTTGACTTAAGGCGTCTAATTCAGCTGCCAGCAAAGGTCCTGCGCAAACGCTTTTACCTGCTTGACGCATCGCTTGGGTAACCCCTTCTGTTGATGCCTGTGCACGGTGCGCGGTACCAAAGGCATCCATGACAAAAACATCGCACAAATCAGCATACTTCTTGGCTAAAGTCGTATCGTTTTTCTTTTCACCATCGTTAAAGCGTACGTTTTCTAGTAGTACAACTTCGCCAGGTTTTGCTGCGGTACCTTGCATTAGGTAGTCACTATTAAGGCGTACTGGCGTCGATATTTTCGAGCCCAGTTTGTCTGTCAAATAATCAGCAACTGGTGCCAATGAGTAGATGGTCTCAGGATTGCCTTCTGTTGGACGTCCTAGATGTGAGCATACAATCACAGCAGCGCCCTTCTCTAACGCCATCTCGATAGTGGGTAAACTTGCTTGTAAGCGGGCATCACTTGTAACCTTACCGTCTTTGATAGGGACGTTTAAATCCTCTCGGATCAGTACTACTTTGTCCGTTAAGTTCAGCTCACTCATACGCAAAAAATTCATTGCCTGCTCCTATATATCAACATATTTGTTAATTTACGACTGCTATCATTATTAATAAGACCAATAGTCTTTCTAACTATGAGCCATTATATGTACTCAACGATTTGGATTATCGCTTTGCATGCTTATTATTTATGTCTTTATCGCTAAACGCTCAGGCTGTTTACCCATTTATTTTATTGGACTGGATAAGCAGATAGAAATCAGCGGCGATATATTCTACCAGTTTTCTATCATAGGCTCGCAAGCAACGCTACAAAAACCTGCGTAATGTTGATATAGCGAGCTATTATTTTTAGACGTCTATTTCAACGAATCGATTGCATCTACTAGCGTTGAGCCGATTCAATAAACAGTAACATTTCGTGGTGGTACTCAGCAGTCAGGGTCTTTATGATAGGAGCGTTGACAATAACAATAACCTTTTAGGAGAGCATTATGAGTATTGATTTAGACAATGCAAAACAAAACTTATTAAAGTTAAAAGATGAATACGAGTCTCGCATCGACAAAATTGAAGATCATATCCAAAACCCACAAGATGATCTCAATGAGCACTGGGAGGATCAAGCCATCTCATATCGTCAGAACGATATGCGCAAGAATCTAATGGGCGAAGCACGCCAAAGTCTCATTTACGTTGAAAATGCATTGAGTCGTATCGAAAACGGTACTTATGGCGAATGTGAAGTGTGCGGAGAGCAAATCGAAGAGCAACGATTAGAAGCACTGCCCTACGCTACTTTATGTATGGAACATGCCGAATAGTTACTCAGCTCTTTATATCTATTTTTTAAAGCATTTTATCAAGTAGGTGTTTTCCTTCTAAGCAGGTATTTTCTATTTAGAAAGTGCCTGCTGCCATTCATAACAACGCTCGGCAACCTTATCTACTGGTAACCCCATGATATCGTCCACTACTGCCACAAGAGCAATAGGTATATCTGCCAGTTCTGAGATGTTTTCTGCAGTCAATCCACCTATGACACATATCGGTATGCCCTGCTGACATCCTTCAATTAGCTGCTCACGTGAGACAATGTTCGCGTTTGGTTTAGTGGTAGAGGCAAACACCGCACCCATTGCCGCATAGCTTGCTCCGTTCTTTTTCGCTTTTTTGATGAGTTCTATATCACCGTGGCAGGTACGTCCAATGATTTGGGATGGTGCTAGAACTTGCAAGGCATCACTAATCTTTCCATCTGTTTGACCCAGATGCACACCGACGCCAAGCTTTACTGCCAGTTCAATGTCATCATTAATGACGACTGGGACCTCATATATGTTAGCCAACTCGACAATTTGCTTCGCTTCCTCATAGAGCATCGCATCACCATTTGGTAAGCTGACAATTTGCTTGCGGCGAATCTGTAATAGCCCAATCAAATTTGTCGATAGCGCTGCCTCTAGCTTTTGGTACAACAGACCAAACTCATCATCATTGGTCAGCAAGTAGAGCTTCGGTGGCATAATAGATTGAGATGATGGTGATTGACTCATAGTAAACATCCTTGATTTATTATTCTTAAACACAACACAATAAAAAGGCCGTTATGTAAAATAACAGCCCTTTATGTATTCAAAATAAACGCTTTATACCGTACGGCGTGTTGCTAAGCTATTTAGGATGTTCTTGGCATCTCCCCAACGTGTCGCTGAGCTGTTTGCACCTAAGATAACGATAATCGCTGGACGATTATTAACACGTGTTTCCATTACAACGCAGCGCCCAGCTTCATTGATGAAGCCTGTTTTTGAAATACCGATTGGATAATCACCTGCACGAACTAAACTGCTGGTATTGTTGGCACTATAAGTACGGTTACCGCTTGAGTAGTTCGAGACAAAGAAGTCATAGCTCTTGGTGGTAGAAAAACGACGAATGACATCGTAATTGCCAGCCGCACGTACCATTTTTACCAAATCATTTGAGGAAGCAACATTACGTTTATCAAGTCCAGTTGGATCCCCAAAAAATGCCGTGCTCATACCCAAATCTTGTGCTTTTCGGTTCATTGCACGCATAAAAGAATTGTAGCCACCTGGATAATTACGCGCTAGGCTTTTTGCCGCTGGGTTCTCAGATTTCATCAAAGACATCAACAGTAGCTCTGCACGGTTCATGCGGTCACCTGATTTTAGACGTGAGCTTGCACGCTTGGGACCAACAAAATCCTCTGGATCAAGTGTGATCTCTTCGCGCATATCGAGACCAGCATCTAGCACTACCATAGCTGTCATTACTTTTGTAATACTGGCCATAGGGCGCGCAATATCTGCATCTTTTTCGTAGATAGATTCGCCAGTTTCGGCATCAATTACCGCAACACTGCGCGAGTCAGTACTGATTGGGATCATGTTGCTGCTACCAAATGCACCGCGGTAAGTTGTATTGTAACGAGCGCCATTGGTGTTGCTACTGCTCGCAAAGCTATTGGTGTTCGTGATATTGGTCGTACCATAACCATTATCGACTTTTTTGATGGCTGAGCTGTTAGACTTATACATAATGTTGCGTGCTTCAGATAGGCTATCAGCACCGCCCCAACTCATACGGGCACTAGAGGTCGTCTCAGTGCTACCATTAATTGTAAGTGCGGCTTGTGCAACACTGCCCAAACTCAATGAAATCATAGCAGCGATCAATTGCTGTTTGGTTAATGGTAGTTGCTTCATTATGCCTCCTGCTGTCGCTATCACGCCAGTTACATACTGTCTGACGCCAAAAACGTACGTAGCGTTTGTAGATGTGTTTGTAAGTACTCACATAGAGCTTTTGTATTTTTAGTGTATCATGGTTTACATTTAAGTTTAATCTATCAAACTGATTTAGTGGTTTTTTTTGACTCCATTCAAACTTTGACACAACCAGTTTATATTGTGGAAACATTGATTCACAATATAGAAATATAACTTAACTTAGAATGCTATGATTCTTGATACCTTTCTATATTAACTGATAACTTTCAAACGGACTAAGTACTGACATTTACGTGGTGCATTATCAATGTTTTTTATATTCGGAAACAAAATATACCTCACAACAGTTTCGTTTTTCCTACGATCTCATTCTTATAAAAAATTCATTCTGACAAACAACAAAGAGTATGGTTATGATTAAAGTATTGGTGGTGGATGATCATGATTTGGTGCGGATGGGTATTAGTCGCATGTTATCAGACAGCCCCGATATCGAAGTAGTGGGTGAAGCAGACAGCGGAGATATGGCGATAAAACAGGCCAAGCAGCTACGTCCTGATGTGGTATTGCTAGATGTCAATATGCCAAATATCGGCGGGCTTGAGGCCACCAAACGCCTTATTCAGCTCGATATGGGTATTAAGATTTTGGCAGTGAGTAGCATGTCAGCCCAGCCTTATCCTTCAATGTTGATAAAAGCTGGCGTAAATGGTTATATCACAAAAGGCACTCCGCTTGACGAGATGATACGCGCTGTCAAAAAAATCTATCAAGGGGGTCGTTATTTCAGTCAAGATGTTGCTGAGCAATTGGCCGATGTTTTGTTGTCTGATAATGCTACTTCACCTTTTGAGTTATTAAGTGATAGAGAAAAACAAGTCGCCATGATGGTCGTCAATTGCCAAAGCCCTCAGCAAATTGCTGATCAATTATTTGTCAGTGTCAAAACCATCAACACTTATCGCTACCGTATCTACGAGAAAGTCGGGGTTGATAGTGATGTGAAATTGACCCACCTTGCCATTCGCCATGGTTTGATTCAACCCTAAGCTACTCAGCACCTCTTTTTTGTAATGGTCAATTTATGAAACCTGCTACCAGACTTGTCTCTGCCATCACACGCTACATCCATCAAGATGATACGATTCCTCTGCCGCAATTGCGTAGGTTGGGCATCATTTATAGCAGTTATCGTTTTATCGTCAGCATATTTTCTATGCTGATGCTATATATCGCTGCTCGAGCTGATAACAACGACTCTCTCCCCAGCTTCTTGCAGCAAACCGCATTGAGTTTTTATGTGATGCTGAGTTTGATTTTGCTGGGCCTGTTTTATGTGGTGAACAAACAGATGCGCCGGCAGCTCGCATTTGGTCTGGTGCTCGACGTTATTATATTGAGTCTATTGCTCTATACCGCAGGGGAGCCTGATTTACAGCTGACCATGCTATACATGGTCGTCGTTGCCGCCAGTTTCATGCTACTCCACGGCTCTCAAGCCCTAGTCATTACCCTACTGGCTATTATTTTTGTCATTTACCAACAGTTTTTCTATGCCATTGCCAATAGTATGAGCTTAGCTAACTTGGGTGATGCGTTACTGATGTCAGCCAGCTTTTTGGCAGTGGGCGGTTTGAGTTGGTCCATCTCTCAGCGTTTGGTGCAACTTGAAAAAGTAGCTGCAACCCATGCCAAAGAAGTCGAACGACTTAATGTGATCAATCAAGAAGTCATCACGCAAATGGTCAACGGGGTTATCGTCATCGACAGACAGCATATTGTCCTTGCAAACCTTGCAGCTCACCAATTGCTCAGTATTGCACAGAGCCCTTCAATACAAGCACATAAAACCTTGATGGCTACAGGAGATGACCGTAGCCATGCCGTTTTGTCCAACTTTGAACAGCAACTGAGCAGACAACATACTCAGCTAATCAAAGCCTGCTTATCAGTGGCTACAGGACAATCGCGTACGTTTACTTATGATGTGCCTGAGGTAGCCAATGCTTCGATATTTGGTAAGCTGCGTGTACAAATCATTCCACTAAAAGATGACAGTAAATTAATTATTTTAGAAGACTTACGCCGTGAACAAGCCAGCGCACAGCAATTGAAACTGGCATCATTGGGTCAGCTGACAGCCAGTATCGCACATGAGATCAGAAATCCTCTCGCTGCTATCTCACAAGCCAGCCAGCTCTTAATGGAAGATTTTACTGAGTTTGAGACAGATGAAAGTCTATTGGCCAGTGCACCAAATGTGGATATGGCGGGCAATCATGAGCTCTATAAAATGATATTTTCACAAACGAAACGGGTGAACCGTATCATCGAAGATATTTTAAAACTGTCGCGCCAACAAGCCGCTTCTCAGCAATCAATTGTATTGGCTGAATGGATGCCCGCATTTTTAGAAAACTACTTCAAAGGACACGACATTTTTCTACGGGTAAAAACCCAACCTACTATCCAATTTGATCCTCATCAATTAGAGCAAATATTGATAAACTTGATCAATAATGGCTTACGTTATAGTAGCTATAGCCACCCTCATGCTTATGTGGAAATTGAAATTTACTACGCCGACAACGATGTTATAATCGATGTATTAGATGACGGTAATGGTGTAAGCAATGAAGATCTAAAACATTTGTTTAACCCATTTTTTACAACAGACAAAACAGGGACTGGTCTAGGATTGTATTTGTCACAAGCTTTTTGTGAGGCCAATCAGGCACGCTTGCTATATATTGCTGAACACGAAAAAACATGCTTTCGTTTAATTATACCCGCTATTGACTCTGATCATAATTTTCAAGCTGTTGAAGAAAACCTCTATTAGCATCGCTTTAGATCAAAACCTTGTCTATTTGTAATTCTTGAGTAGTCAATATTGATCATTATAGAAGCCAGGTATGATTGACATACTCTTTTACAAAAAGCGCTACCCTATCTGGCCCTAGCTATTAATATTTTGTAGCCATTAAACACAATGAGATAATGTATGACAACAAAAGCGCTGGTCGTTGATGATGAAGTGGATCTATGCCGATTAATGCAAATCACTTTAACCAAGATGGGCATCAAAAGTGATGTTGCTTATACGTTGGCGCAAGCAAGATCCTACTGGCAGGACAATGATTATGATTTTTGTCTGACTGATTTAAAGCTTCCTGACGGCTCAGGATTAGAGTTGGTAAAAGAAGTTAGCAATAGCTCCAACACTCCCATTGCGGTGATTACCGCTCATGGCAGTATGGATCTAGCGATTGAAGCATTGAAAATCGGTGCTTTTGATTTTGTGAATAAGCCACTTGAGCTGCCACGTCTACGTCAGTTGGTCGAAAATGCCCTGAAAGTTATTCATCAAGATAATGAAGCACAAACCACACCTGAGTGCTCGCCTGAACAAAAACTATTAGACACTAGGCTGATTGGCAACTCTGCTGTGATGCATCCTCTCAAAAATACTATTTTAAAGTTGGCACGGTCACAGGCGCCCGTATTTTTGTCTGGTGCGTCAGGTACAGGTAAAGAGGTTGTCGCTAGACTGATTCATGACTTAAGCCCACGACGTGATGGTAGCTTTGTACCAGTGAACTGCGGCGCTATTCCTTCTGAGCTAATGGAATCAGAGTTTTTTGGTCACAAAAAAGGAAGCTTTACAGGAGCAGTTGCCGATAAACAAGGTCTGTTTCAGCAAGCAAATGGTGGCACGTTATTCTTAGATGAGGTGGCAGACTTACCATTGGCCATGCAAGTGAAACTACTGCGGGCTATTCAAGAGAAAACGGTCAGAGCCATTGGTGATACCAAAGAAGTCCCTGTTGATATCCGTATATTGTCCGCCACTCACAAAGATTTGAGTCAGTTGGTGACAGATGGCGCGTTTCGACAAGATTTATACTATCGTATCAATGTGATCGAACTCAAGCTACCAACGCTCAATGCTCGCCGTGATGATATCCCTGTTTTGGCAGAACATTTTTTGGCACTAATCTCTGAAGAATGGCAACTAGATACCCCGCCATCACTGACACGTGATGCTTGCGCGCGTCTGCAACGTCACGATTTTGCTGGTAACGTTCGTGAGCTTCGCAACTTACTTGAGCGTGCAGTGACCTTGGCTGAGACCTCAGAGATTGACACCTATCACTTGGGTCTTCCTGAGCTTGAGCAAAACCTTGAAGACACACAATCTCACGGCGAAAACACCAACCAGAACGACAATCAAAGCGCTTACCAACATGTAGATGATCAAAGCAAGTCGCAACCAACTGCTCAATCGATATCCCAAGTAGCAGAAAACCATGAGCGGACCTCGCAGTCTAGCGTTGAGGTAACCGCTATACAGACCAAGCCAGAAACAACGAATCTACATCCTTATCGTACTAATATTCAGCATTATTCGTCGGTGATACAATCAACACCTAACCAAGTAGCACCATCAGCCACTCAAACGGATACGGATGAGCAAACGGATATTAATAAGACAGCATCGCTCACGCATACTACCCAGCTAGACAATAGCAGTAACACAAGCGCTCAAGAACCCCTTGATGGGCAGTTGCCACCTCAGGGCTTAGAGCATTACCTACAAGAGCAAGAAAGACAGTTGATTATCACAGCACTTAAGCAGACTGGTTGGAATAAAACCCAAGCAGCAGAACTGTTAGGAACCACTTTTCGCTCATTGCGGTATCGCATGAAAAAACTAGAAATAGCAGAAGACCAGTCTGATTAGTTTATCTAAGTATTAAAGTTGCTTTATTGAAAATGACACGTTGTATTACGATATGTTGTTAGGTAACAGCTAAATTTTTAGTTACTAGTCAACGAAAGGCTACTGTATCGTAGCCTTTCGAACAAAACGAATGCCAGAATCAAGTGCACGGGCTTTTAACAAGCTTAGTGCCTGCTGCTCCCAAGTACTCTCATTACCTGATAGGGAAACGTCAGGCTCAACTCCAATGCCATCTATTTGCCTGCCTGATGCTGTCATATAGTTAGCTACCGTTAATTTCACTGCTTGCTCATCGTTGAGTGGTATAACAGATTGTACAGACCCTTTACCATAGCTTACTTCACCGACGATAGTCGCCCGTTTTTGCGCCTGTAAGCTACTGGCTAATACCTCAGCTGCGGATGCGGAGTAGCGGTTTTGTAGTACAACCATAGGCAAAGGTTTGAGTAACGCATTCCCTTGTGTCGGTAGTACGCGTGATTGGTCTTGGCGTGCCTGTACTTGTACGACATCAGTATCACTCATAAATAAACTGGCAACGCTCACCGCTGATGTGAGCACCCCACCTGGATTGTCGCGCATATCCAACAATACTCCTGAGATAGGCGCGTTCAAATCAATCAAACCTTCCAACAGCTTTTCACGGCTATTGTTTTGGAAGGCAGGCAGTTTAATAACTGCCATACCGTCGACGAGTTTTGTTTGAATAACTTGGGGGTGGCTATTATTGCGCTGTAACGTTGTGGTGTGCTTGCGGCGACCTGCCTTAGACGTAATGATATCTACTTGTGTACCAGCAATGCCTGTTAGCAGCTGATCAATATCGTTGCTTTTCCTATTCTCATCAAGCTTGAACTCATCAATCTGATGCAGGTAATCACCAACGGCGATTCCTTTTTTGTCAGCAGGCGAGTCATCGATAACGTCTGTCACAACCCAGTATCCTGCATCTGCTTGGTAGGTCACTTTGATACCAATATCGCCGACGTCACCCTCTGTAAAAGCACGTAAGTTTTCGTAGGCTTCAGCATCTAAAAACTCAGCATGGCTATCAAGCTTGGTCAACATACCGCTCATCGCGTTGTTGAATAGCTCCTCATCATTGACCGCATCGATGTACTGACGACGTACCAAGTCTACGACAGCCACAAAGGTTTTTAGCGTCTCAGGAGAAATCGCATTTAACGATACTTGCTGGACTTCTGGTGGAATGCTTGTGTCAATGCTATCGGTATCATCCATTAACGCACTTTCATCTGGGACGCTGTCTATCGAATCATCTGACTCATCAGCAGCTGCTAACATATCAATATCATCTTCAGACGCTACGGTATCTGCATTCAAACTGATCAGTTGTAGACTCGCTGTAGGACTCGGGGTGGATGCATCAGTTGGGTCTGCTGCTTGCGCACTCGTATTGGCAACACACCACCCTAGCAAACCCAGTACTAATAAGCGTTTAGGATCTACAGAATTGAGAGATTTATGTTTGAGGTGACTAGGCTTGAGATTACTATTTGCGATTGATGATCTAAGCGCCTTTTTTCCCAATTGTTTGGACAAAGATGAACGCATAAGAGAAATAGAAGGCATAAGAAACTCATTTAAATAATAGAATGTATGACATTATTGTTATGTATTACCGTATAAGTTAACACCAAAAGCCTCTCTCGGACTAGAGCAGTTTTGCAAATCATGGGACAAAATACGTCACAAAAAAAGGGAGAGATAATAAATACCTTTCCCTTTTCTAGTTTATATCATTAATCTAATTAACTATTTTCTACAAGTTATCCAATGTACGGATAACTTGAGGCAACCGACTTACGATGCTGAAACCAATAGACTCTCACCAGTCATCTCAGCAGGTGCATCGACATTCATCAATGCCAAAATAGTCGGTGCCACATCACTAAGCTTACCGCCATGGCGTACTTGCAGCTTTTGTGTGCCTACGTAGATCAGTGGTACATGCTCTGTCGTATGCTGAGTATGCACTTGACCACTCTCGTAGTCTTGCATTTGCTCACAGTTGCCATGATCGGCAGTGATAAGCATGTCGCCACCAGCCGCACGCACTGCTGACTCAATACGTCCAACACACACATCTAATGCCTCTACTGCTTTTACCGCAGCATCGAAGATACCAGTGTGCCCAACCATGTCACCATTGGCATAATTCACGACTAGCACATCGTATTTGCCAGATTCAATCGCTTCTACCAGCTTATCAGTGACTTCAGGCGCACTCATCTCAGGCTTTAGATCATAAGTCGCGACATCGGGAGACGGTACTAAAATACGGGTCTCACCGTCGTACTCTTCTTCGCGACCACCGCTAAAGAAAAACGTGACGTGTGCGTACTTCTCAGTTTCTGCAATACGTAGCTGCGTCTTCTCTTGATCCTGTAAGTACTCTCCCAATGTATTGGCCAAAGATGTTGGATAATAGGCAATACTAGTTTTTGTATTATTGGCCAAAATATCTGAGTACTTCGTTAGCATCACAAATGCCGAAAGCTTCGGTTGTTTTTGACGAGCAAATCCAGAAAACTCGTGATCTGGCAGAACAAACGCTTGTGCAAGTTCGCGAGCGCGGTCAGCACGGAAATTCATAAAGATTAGTGCATCATTGTCTTCGACCGTATAAGGCACTTCGTCACGTCCAATCACCGTCGTGGGGCTAATGAACTCATCAGTCTCGCGCGCTTTATAGGCGGCTTGGACAGCACCATCTGCTCTGGTCGATAGGCGCTCAGCTTTACCTTCTGTGATCAGCTCATAGGCTTTTTGTACGCGATCCCAGCGATTGTCGCGGTCCATTGCGTAGTAGCGACCGATAATGCTAGCAATCTGTACATGTCCACCTTCATAGTGGGCGTTGAGCTTGTTGATATAGTCACGCAAGCGATTGATATACTTGTCAGCAGACTTAGGCGGCGTATCACGGCCATCTAAAAAGCAATGAATAAAGACATTTTTGGCGCCGTGAACCAGTGCCGAATGGCACATGCCTTCGATATGATCCTGATGAGAGTGAACACCGCCATCAGAAAGCAGGCCCATAATATGGACATTGCCACCGCGCTCGTTGGCGGCTTTGACTGCATTAACGAGCGCTTCGTTTTTGTAAAACTCACGATTGGCAAGTTCATTTGAGATACGTGTTGAATCCTGATAAAGCACACGACCAGCACCCAGATTCATATGGCCAACCTCTGAGTTACCAAATTGCCCATCTGGTAAGCCTACGTCTTCTCCTGAAGCGGAGATGAGTCCATGAGGATACTGTTGGTATATTTTGTCTAGATTTGGCATATTGGCCGCAGCAATGGCATTGTCTTTATCGTCTTCGCGATGACCAAAGCCGTCTAATATCATTAAAACATGCGGCGTTTTTTTATTCGGTGCGCCATCTTGCTTACTATTAAGCTGCGCCTGATTGTCATCAATAGATTCTGATGCTTGCTGGGTATTGGTCATATATTACCGCTCCTCGAGTGAATGAACGCCTATCATGCTGTGTTAAGGTATTGAAAGCTCTCTATATTAACACAAATCTTAAAATAGCTGAAAAACTGACAATTTTTTACTAATAAATGAATGGTTTTGTATCGTTTTTATACCATCATATTTGTAAGCAAACCCATACCAGTCATGTAACCAACGATACTGAGTATCAATCTGTAACTCACACTTGCAATCACTCATTTCATTAGTTAAGATGAATCTATTCTGAAGTGTTGGCTAGTAGATGTTTATTCCCTGAGCCGATAATGCTTTACCAGGATGTGGTACCTATTGTCTCATTGTGTATGCCTGCACCGCTTGCGGTGTATCAGGAAACCTGCAGAGATGATGACGCATCCGCCCTGAACTTCACGGTTCATGGGTCACCATCTTACAGCGGCACTTCGGTTGTTTCATTCGGTCTGTAAACGCATCCTTTATATTATATTAGGTGTTTTTACTGCCACTAAAAAGCCCCTTTCGCCATTAGCGAAAGGGGCTTTTTTTATGTTGGATGAATGACTGGATAGCCGTTACTCATCATTAGCAGATTTAGTGATTTTTTTCACATCTTTAGGAACATTCTTGGCAGTGCCATCAACCGTTGTATGTTGTTTGAACACATCACCAAATGGGTTTTGCTGTTGCTGACCAAATGGATTTTGATTGTTCATACCACCTGCTCCACCGAATGGGTTTTGACCACCCATGCCGCCAAATGGGTTTTGTCCGCCGCCCATTTGACCACCCATCTGCTTTGCCATCATTTCCATCATTTTTTGCTGATTATTCATGACATAGTTGTTAGCCACGTCTTTAAGCTTCTTTTGTACAGGTGGTAGTACAACCAGTAGCGCAAGCAAATCGCTTAATACGCCTGGAATCAGCAATAAGATACCCGCTGCTGCCATAGCAATACTTTTGATCATCGTAGACTCTGGCGGACGCATTGCAGGGTTCATCATGCCACCCGCTTTCATTTGCTGGGCCATTGGGTTTAGAGAAGCCATACCTTTACGCACAAGAGAAATACCGATAACCGCTGCAACAATAAACCACATGAACACCCACCAGCCGCTCATAAATTGAGCAAGCAAATACCACAGTAGCATCTCGATAATAAACCAAACGATGGCTATACCAACTATCTGACCCATAAAGTGTCGTCCTATAAAATAAAAACCAATAAATTGAGTGCCATGTAAATTAAAATGGCTAACATATGATGTATATGGGGATTGGTTGCTATACTATCAAACTTACGGCTCATTTTTAAGCCATAAAACAAAATGTAAGCAAGACGGAATACTATGGCAATTATTATTGGGATTGATCCAGGGTCACGTATGACCGGTTATGGGATAGTCCAGCAAACGGGTGATAAACTCACCTATATCGATGCAGGTACGATTCGCACAGATACTAAGGAGATGCCTGAGCGTCTCAAACGTATTTTTAATGGATTGACTCGTATCACACAGCATCATTTGAAATATGCAGACGAACCCATTTACACCGCTATCGAACAGGTATTTATGGCAGAAAACCCAGATTCTGCGCTCAAACTGGGACAAGCACGAGGTGCCGCGATTGCAGCGATGGTCGCACTGGATCTAGAAGTATCAGAATATACTGCTCGGCAGATCAAACAATCGGTATGTGGCTATGGCGCGGCGGCAAAAGAGCAAGTGCAAGAGATGGTCTGCCGAATACTGAAGTTAGAGGTGGTACCACAACAAGATGCTGCTGACGGTCTTGCCTGCGCTATTTGTCATGCGCATTCAAGTCACTCTATGAATAAAATACTATCAAACAGCTCCATGAGAGGCCGTGGCGGCTCTAAGAAAAAAGGGCGCTGGCGTCTAACCGAAGAAGACTTGGGTAACTTACGTTAGAACAGATAAGCGCTGTTAAGATAAGTGCTGTTAAAGTCATTAAACACTGACACAAATAGATACTCAAGCATAAAATAGGCAATAAAAACACGCGTCCAATGGTGCGTGTTTTTATTGCCTATTTTCATCCTAACTTTCGATATCTAATAGCTATCGACATCTCATAGCTGTCGACGTTTAAAATGCCTATTTGTTTTGAAATGTTCAGATGGGTTAATGGATTACATTGTATTGAGTTATTCTGCAACTGAGCTTTCGATAACAGCGTCTAACACATAAGCATAGGCGTCATCATTCGTGTCACTCTCTAGTGGCTCATCGTTCATTAGTAGCTCACTGGTACCTAGCTGATAACGCTGTAAGCGTAGTACCTCCTCATGCGTGCCATCGTGATGGTAGCCATCAATCTCTCCAGAAAATACTCTCCACTTTCCTTCGTGAGTTTTTATGCCTTGGTTATCGTAGGTGACCGGCTTGATTTGTAAACACTGTTTATCATTATTCATTTCACAGTCTACTTTTTTAGCATTTACTGCCCAAAACACTGCCTCACCCTTGCTGTTGTATTTCGCTTGAGGGGTGAGTCTACCGCTCCAGACCAAGGTGGCATTATCACTGGTAAACTGTGTCAACACTGGGCTATCGCTCTGAGTCACCTTTAACTCACTGTTACCTAGCATCAGTGTATTCAAAGTATTTTCGGCGCTATCGAGTTCGCTACAAGACATTTTGGTGCTCATACCTTCATCTATAGTCAGCGTATGTCCTTGTAGTTGGTAGGCGGCGCTAATTGTATTGCAACCAACACTATAACTGAGCGTGTTCTGTCCTTGATGCTCATTGAACACTAGGGTAACTTGGCTATTAATATTCGCAAACTCGGTCACAGATTGATGGTTCGCATCAGTGACACTATCAAGTGTCCAACGATGACGAGATAAGGTGTCAATCAGCTGCGCTTCAGCATTAGACATAGTTGATCTGACTGGGTCTGATGTAGGGCTCACATTGGACGTCAGGTTTTCGCTCGCTACCGAATCTAATGCGTCGTTGACTTCAGTGCTATCTGATGCACTCTCTTCGCTAGTTGTTGTTTCTTTTTGACAAGCACTTAGCATCAAACTTATTGCCAACACACTAGGCAATAAAAATATTATCGTTGTTGGTTTTTTTGCTCTACCTACCATATTTCATACCTCGTAGTAAGCGTGTATCACTTTTTTCTATGTCTGGTTTTCATACTGGCTTTTATTAAATGATCATGTGGAATGAGATTATTATAATCAATTTAGATTGACCACTATAGACTGAGGGATATTGCCTTATGTAATGAAATGTTGATTTTTATTATTATTTAAATCTATTGTTGTTTGATGCCATAAGTATTACGAAAAAAAGGACAGCCAATAAATATCAGCTATCCTTGATATTACTTAAAATGCATTTGTTTCTCAGGTTAAATTTGGTTCTCAGGCTAATAGATCTTTGAATACCTAAATTTTAACGTTGGTTCATGCAGACTTGTTTTTGGCTATATTTTTAATACTAAAACGCTCATTCATCTTTTGATAAAAGCGTGCTAGGTTTTCACCTTGCTCATTAGGATTAATCTTAAGCACTTTACCAAAGTCTAGGCTTAGATAAAGCACGATATCTGCAAAGCTCAGTTGCTCACCTACTAGATACTCACGACCCTCCAAAATTGTCTCAAAATACCCCATTGCCTTGATAGCTCGAGCAATCGATGGCGCGACGAACTCTGGCACCTGTTCAACACGCTGTGCTTTGGACGGGTGACTGTGCTGGAATGCTAGCATCAAATTGTACATCACCTCGAACTCAGCAACACGGCGCATAGAGCACACTTGGGCACGCTGCACCACGTCATTACCCATGACCGAACGCTCTCCATAAACGCGATCTAAATACTCGCAAACTGCCTGTGAGTCATTGAGCACGGTACCGTCATCTAGTGTTAAGACGGGTACGGTCTGCATTGGGTTCATTTGAGTAAAGGCTTCTGACATCTGCTCGTTTGCAGCAAAGTCAATATCAATCACATCAATGTCATCCATATCATCGACATCGATGCCTTTTGAAGCCAATAAAATAAGTGCTTTGCGCGGATTGGGTGCGGTACGAGTAACGTATAGTTTTTTCATAGTAAATTCCTTGTAATAATGATTGAACAACAGCTTAGCGTTAATACGCTTTATTATGATCGTGGTAGTACTGAGTACCAATCTATTGATGCTTTATACCACAGTTATAGCCTACTCTGACCCTCATGGCAAAGGCTTATTGCTCATGAGTCAAAATATAAAAAGCCCCACGACATTGAGTCATGAGGCTCTATTTAATCATATCTATGCAACCAAGCTAATTATTTGTTTGGTGCAGGTGTCGTACGCAAGTACGGCTTGATTTCTTTATGACCTTTTGGATAGTTGGCAGCAATATCTTCGTTCTTGACGCTTGGTGGAATGATCACGTCATCACCCTCTTTCCAATCTACTGGCGTGGCGATATTGTATTCGTCAGACAATTGCAATGCATCAATAACGCGGATGATTTCATCAAAGTTACGACCACAGCTCGCAGGATATGTCAGTGTTAGGCGCACCTTCTTGTTCGGATCGATGATAAACACACTACGTACTGTGTGCGTACTGTCTGCATTAGGATGCATCATGTCATATAATTCAGCGACTTCCTTATTAGGGTCAGCGATGATTGGGAAGTTCATATCTGTCCCTTGCGTCTCACCGATATCACTTGCCCAAGACTTATGATCTTCTAGACTATCGACAGAAATACAAATCGGCTTCACATTGCGCTTTTGAAACTCGCCGTTCAATGCGGCTGCACGCCCAAGCTCAGTGGTACATACTGGCGTAAAATCTGCTGGATGCGAGAAAAAAACGACCCAGTTGTCACCTGCCCACTCATGAAAATTAATATCACCCTCTGTGGTTGCCGCGTCAAAATTGGGTGCGGTATCACCTAAACGTAAATGTGCCATGCTGTATTCCTTAGCTATGTTGATGAACGCTGTTATCGACACGTCGGTCTCGCGCTCTATTATTATCTTCGATGTGCTGAGTAGTAAAAACCAAGCACATCCCTAAAAACTGACTTTATAGTAACAAACTGGTTATGAATGTCTTGTGACGGATTGTAATGCGGTTATTCCATTTACCACTTAGCAAACAAGTAACTATTCTCACAGCTTCTTATACAACCATGCCTGCATCCCACAAGCAAAACTCACCAAACTTGCCCTTTTTACTAGTGCCACCAGCAGCACGTCCAGCATCAGTCAATACAAGCTCACCCTCTTGAGATTGTAGGTAACCTGCTGCAAGCAATTTTTCATTAAGCTCCTGTGTCTTAACGCCCAATTCTTTGGCAAGCTTGGCAGTGGTCAATTTAGAATAATTAGGTGTGGCATCTGTCGTTGGCGCAGTCGACGTTACTGGCGTCTGAGATGCTGTACTTGCTGTTTTGGTATTAGGTTCAGGCTGACTTTGGGTTTCACTTACCTTTTCAAGAGACATTCTAACCTCATCACTGATACGAATGATGCGCTGCGCTTCTTCGTAAGTATCGGCATAAAGTTTGGCATCGTCATTACGATAAATCAGCACGCCCATTTCATTATTATTGACCTGGCTAAATTCATAAAGATTTAAACTGGTAATAATGCATTCGTTTTCATTCAGGTAGCATTTGGCATGCAAGTTTTTGCAAAAGCTAGTACGAATAAACGTTAAGTTTTTTAGCCAATTTATTTCCTCTGGATGTAAATCATTCTTGCCATAAACAATGCGAATGTCGATCTTGAGACGGTTGCGGTCTTCTAATAATTCTTTGATACGTTCATTAAGCTTCAAATATGGGCTAATAATAATCAACCGATCAGAAGCGTTTTTAATCAGTTCTTCTAGATGATAGGTCGTCCCACTGCTGTTCAAAAATTTTGCCATGCTCATTTCCTCAAATATTACTGTCAAAAACTTTATAATTGTCCAAAAAAAGCCCATCCCTAGCGTACTAGAAATGGGCTTGCTTGCAAACTACTATTGTTCAGTATTATCTCAACACATCAGCTTCCGTGGTAATGCCTTTTATAGATTTAGTCAGTATCAGATTAAGCGGGCTTATAGCTGTCGCGTAAGCTAACGATTTGGTTAAATACTGGCTTATCAGTACTGTGATCTTCGCTATCAGAGATAAAATACCCTTCGCGCTCAAACTGGAAACGCGTGCCAGCATCAGCACTGGCTAAAGATGGCTCAACGACAGCATTTAGCTCAGTTAATGAGTTAGCATTCAATGCCTGATGAACGTCAGCGACGCTACTTGGATCCTCAACGCTAAATAGCTGCTCATACATACGTACGATTGCTGGTACGCCTTGACTGGCAGATACCCAGTGAATCACCCCTTTAACCTTGCGACCCTCAGGGTTGTTGCCAAGAGTGGCAGGATCAATCGTTGCTTTTAGCTCGACGACATTGCCACTCTCGTCAGTGATATGCTCAGTGACGGCTAACACGTAGGTGTTCCGCAAACGAATCTCTGGCTTTTCTGGAGAGAGACGCTTATAACCTGCTGGTGGTTCAATCTCGTAATCACCTTGATCAATGTATAGCGTCTCGGTAAATGGGATCTCGCGCTCACCCATGTCGACGTTAGGGTGTTTGGGCTGAGTCAACCAAAGCGTCTGCGCCTCATCATCAAAACGCGCGTTCACACTATCGGCTTTTTGTGTCTCCCAGCTGCTGACCGCTTCGCTAAAGTTAGTAATCGTCACTTTTAGTGGCTTTAACACCGCCATACCGCGCGCAGTCATTGTCTCTAATGACTGACGAACGCTAAACTCTAATAGACGAAAGTCAACCACACTATCCGCTTTGGTCACACCCACACGCTCACAAAAATCACGCAAGCCCTCTGGCGTATAACCACGGCGGCGCATACCAGCGACGGTCGGCATACGTGGATCGTCCCAACCGCTCACGATGCCTTCATCAACAAGTTGCTTGAGCTTACGCTTACTGGTCAATGTGTGATCAACGTTTAAGCGACTAAATTCGTACTGGTGCGGCGGCACATCAAAGCCGACTTTTTCGATGACCCAGTCGTAGAACGGACGGTGATCCTCAAACTCAAGGGTACACAACGAATGAGTAATACCTTCAAGCGCATCAGAGAGCGGATGAGCAAAGTCATACATCGGATAGATACACCATTTGTCACCAGTTTGATGATGGGATTGATGCATGACGCGATAAATAACAGGGTCACGCAAGTTCATATTTGGACTTGCCATATCAATCTTGGCGCGCAAAATAGCCTTACCTTCAGCGTATTTACCTTCTTTCATATCATTGAAAAGCGCTAGATTTTCTTCGACGCTGGCATCACGATATGGTGAAGGCGTGCCCGCTTCATTAAATGAGCCACGGTTTTCTTTAATTTGCTCAGGCGACTGTAAATCAACATAGGCGTCGCCTTGCTCAATCAACTGGATTGCCCATGCATGCAGCTGATCAAAATAACTTGATGCGTGGTACGCCTCGCCTGCCCACTCAAAACCGAGCCACTTCACATCATTTTCAATATTATCAATGAAATCTTGTTTTTCTGCGGTTGGGTTGGTGTCATCAAAACGCAGGTTGCATACACCGCCAAACTCTTCGGCCACCCCAAAGTTTAGGCAGATAGATTTGACATGACCTAAGTGTAAGTAGCCATTTGGCTCAGGCGGAAAACGCGTGACAATTTGCTCATACTTTTGCGCATTGACATCGTCACGAATGATATTACGAATAAAATCATTTTTTGGTTCGTCTTTTTGTGCAGTGTTGTTTGAGTGCTCACTCATCGGGTATTGCTCCTAACGCAAATTGTCAGTTCATGGTGCGTGCCATCACGCATCACGAAACGTTTAAACTAAAGTATTAAAATAAAGCGAGAATATAAAAACTTGGATAGTGCAACCGCATTATCACAATTTGTCAAAGCTGATCAAAAATAGGTAAAGTTGCGTTATTCTATCAGGTTTCGCAAACGCATTAACAGCCTGATACATGACACGGGATAAAAAAGCCGTTAGACTACCCGTAACTTTTTAAACACCAACTTTTAACCACCACTTGACAGCGTCATTTAAGGCGCTGCAATCAAAAAGGAATATCCCATGGTAGACATGCCACCAGTAGTAGAACTTGAAACCAATATGGGTGCGATCGTTATCGAACTCAACGAAGAAAAAGCGCCAAAAACCGTAGAAAACTTTTTGAACTATGTAAAATCTGGTCAGTATGACGGTACGATTTTCCATCGCATCATTGATGGTTTCATGATTCAAGGCGGTGGAATGGACGCTGAGATGAATGAAAAACCAACCAATGCGCCTATCGAAAACGAAGCGGACAACGGCCTGAAAAATGACAAAGGTACTATCGCAATGGCGCGTACCCAAGATCCGCATTCAGCAACCAGCCAGTTCTTCATCAACGTAAAAGACAACGACTTCCTAAACCACTCTGGCAAAAACATGCAAGGTTGGGGTTACACCGTATTTGGTAAAGTAACTAGCGGTATGGACGTTATCGAAAAAATGCGCAGCGTCCCAACGGGTCGTTTCGGTATGCATGCTGATGTGCCAAAAGAGCCAGTTGTTATCAATTCAGCAACCATCGTTACTCAGTAATAGCTATTCGATAAAAGCTACTTAATAGCAGCTACTCAATAATAGCTGTGAATGAGCGAGCATTTTGTAGTAGAACTTATTGAGTCATGCTCGCTATACGATAAGTCACGAGGACAAAGATAAATGCAAAGTTTTGATCACTTAATCACGACCCGCCCTCATCAAGTGCGGCAAGTATTGATTAGCGATTTGCATTTATCGCCTCAGGAGCCTGCCTTAGTGCAGGCTTTTTTGACGCTGCTGGATGACTGTTTTGCTCTGCCTGCTCTTAAGCGTCTCTTTATATTGGGTGATTGGTTTGAGGTATGGCTAGGCGATGATATGTATTTACCCCTATTAAAAGAAGAAGGGTCAGAGGACGAACAAATAACGCATTGGCTAACGCCGCTTATCGCCAAACTCAAGCAGCTACGTATCAATGGTTGCGAGATATTGGTCATGCATGGCAATCGTGATTTTTTGTTGGGTCAGCCGTTTTGTAATCTATTCGGTGGTGAGTTGATCAGCGAACCGTATACTTTGGCTATTGGTCAACAGAATTACCGCTTGGAACACGGTGACGCACTCTGCACGGATGACAAGAAGTATCAGTTCTTTCGTAAAATCATGCGTAACCGTCTGACTCAGTGGTATCTGCTCAACAAGTCATTAGAAAAACGCTTAGCCATCGCAGATAATATGCGCAAAAAAAGCCAGAAAAATAATGCCAATAAAGCCGCTTATATCATGGATGTGAATGATAAAGCCGTATATCAAGCCATTACTGCTAGCGATGCACTACTGCACGGTCATACCCACCGTCCCGATATCCATCAAGCTACCACTGATAAAAAGCGCTATGTGCTTGGCGACTGGCGACTGTTAGGTAAAGACGCTCGCCAGCCAAAAGTTAATGCGGTAATTGGCGCGGTAACAGAAGACGAGCATTCAAATGAGAGTTTGAATAGTAATGATGCTGAGTTTAAGTTGTACGAGTTTGAATTTCTTGTTCGCTAAAATGCGTGTAATGGCGTTTTAAACTTAATGGCATTTTAAACAATGCATCTTCAAAAACATCTTTTCAATATAAAAAGGGTCTGTCGATAGTTCAACAGACCCTTTTTATGTTTACTACATGCTTGAGCTACTTATCGCTTGCTCTCTAGTCCATCAATTTAAAGAAATGCTGACGATAGTGCTTTAGCTCACGAATAGAGTCACGAATATCGTCTAAAGCTAAATGACTGCCGCCTTTTTCAAAGTTCTTTAGAATGTCAGGACGCCAGCGGAAACACAGCTCTTTGATCGACGACACATCAAGATTACGATAATGAAAGAAGCGCTCAAGCTCTGGCATTTGGCGCGCCATAAAGCGACGATCTTGGCAGATAGAGTTACCGCACATTGGTGACTTACCACTATCAACCCATTTATTTAGGAACTTAATGGTCTCAGCTTCCGCTTCTGCCAGTGTCACCGTACTACGGCGCACACGGTCGACCAATCCTGACTGTCCATGCTGCTTGGTATTCCAATCATCCATCTTATTTAAAACTTGATCCGACACCTTGATCGCAAACACAGGCCCTTCGGCAAGCACGTTCAAATCTTCATCAGTTACGACGGTGGCAATCTCAATAATCTCATCGTTTAACGTATCGAGTCCGGTCATTTCTAAGTCAATCCATACCAGCCCTTTTTTACCTTGGTTTTTGATCTTAATCTTATTGGGATGGTCACCGGTAGCCATAAAATATCCTATCATTCATAATTTTGGAAAAGCAACTTTAGAAAAACAATTGAAAAAACGTATTACACGTAGACATCCGTGCTCGAGCAGTATTACAACGCGCTATTCGGTTCAGAAAACCTTTAGAGTCGCTACAATATTACAAAACCACTGTCTGCCGCAGACGCTTTAGGCTGTATGTTAGCAAATTTTCACGCTACACTTAGCAATATTTTTATAATAGGTCACAAACCCATGGCATTAATCCGGCAACGCAAACTGACTAAACAACAGATTCGTCGCATCGACAAGCAGCAACTGTCCAATCAAGACAGCATCGATGATAGCTTGATGGATGGCGTGGTCATGGCGCACTACGGTAAGCAATTAGAAGTACAAGTCACAAGCCTGCCTTCAGTGATACCTGAACAGCCAGAAGTCGCCCCTGATGATCCTGAGCCGTTTTGGCAAGCGCTCGCGCTTGGCGACATCTGGCGCTGTCATGTACGTACCAATCTACCGATGCTAGCCGCTGGCGACCAAGTACGCTGGAATGCCGACTCCAACACCGGCTTTGGACGTATCGAAGCGGTCAAGCCGCGTACCTCACTGGTCTCTCGTCCTGATCGTTATCATAAGCTCAAACCCGTCGCCGCCAATGTTGATATTCTGGCCATCGTCTTTGCCCCATTGCCTGCCGCCGCGCCAACACTAATCGATCGCTATCTGGTGGTGTGCCATCACGCGGGTGTCAAACCACTACTCGTCCTCAACAAAGCCGATCTGTTGGCTCAAGAAAACGGTGTTGATACCAATGAGTTATTGGCACAGTATGCAGCACTTGGCTATGAGAGCGTACTCACCTCGGTCGATTGTCCTGAAAACGTCGCCGAAAGTGACGAACAAGAAGGACTCGATGAGCTAAAACGCTACATAGATAAAAAGCTAGTTATCTTTGCTGGTCAATCTGGCGTTGGTAAAAGCAGTCTGATCAATGCCCTACTTCCAGAGTCTGGTCAAAGCGTCAATGTCATCTCGCAAAACTCTAAGCTTGGTCAACATACCACCACGACGAGCCGACTGTTGCCATTTAACCCAGACGATCTTACCCAAGGCGGTATCGTCGATACCCCAGGTATCCGTGAGTATGGTATCTGGCACCTCACCCCTGATGATATTATTTCAGGCTTCGTTGAGCTGGCGCCATTGGCCGGTGACTGTCAATTCCGTGACTGTCGCCACACTCATAACAGTAAAGGCTGTGCACTATGGCAAGCCGTGGCGGATGGGACTGTATTGCAGCGCCGCGTTGAAAACCTCGTGACGCTAAGAGAAGAGGCAGATACTAAGCCTTACTAATTCTTATTAGGCTCAATTGACGTCATCTCAAAAGCAAGATGACAGCTCGATTATTGACCGTGTCATCGCCCGTTTACTATAGATGACCTTATCGGTATAATAGCGCCTTGTTCATTATCATTGGGCTGGCTTCTCAGCCTGATAGAACACTTATTTTTTTGGAGGTATGGTTTGGATCGTGCGCTGGAATTTGTGGGCAACCACCCGTTTTTATTTGGTATATTAGCCGTACTTGCTATCCTGTTTTTTACCATTGAAAACAAACGTAGCGGTAGAAAAATATCGCCCAACACTCTTGGCATGATGGTCAACTCTCAAAACGCGCAGCTGATCGATATTCGCGCCAAGAAGAAGTTTGAATCAGGTTATATTCAAGGCAGCCGCAACATACCATTCACTGACCTGAAAGACCGCTTAGAAGAGATTCGTGCGATTGAGCAGCCAGTAATTATTATCTGTGATATGGGCGTACAAGCAGGCGCAGCCATTCAAATGATTGGCAAAGATGACGTCTATCGTCTAGAGGGCGGTGTCGGTGGTTGGCAAGGTGCTGGCATGCCATTGGTTGGTATAAAAGACGCTAAATCAAAGAAAGGTAAGTCAAAGCCCAGTCTAAGCAAATAGCAAGCCTGCTTCAACGCTATGCTTAGTTAGTGTTTACCACTACCTGACTGGCGCTCAAAAAATAAAAAGACACCTCTTAATAAGGTGTCTTTTTTTGTGCAGTACTTATAAGGCAGTAAAGTTAAAGTGACAAAGTTAATGCTGTGAGGCGTTTTAAACTGAGACGGCTTGAATTTGTCGTACCTATCCCCACTTTAGTAGTGAACACAACCGAATACATTTGTACTTTACTCATTGATAACAGACTATACCAACACGTAGACTATGATAATTAATCGTGTTATCTATAATAGTGCTGTTGTCTCACAAATTTATAAATAAGGATTAACCATGATTGTACCAGTTAAAGTTTATACCACACCTATCTGCCCATACTGCTCAAACGCCAAACAATTATTAAAGACTAAAGGCGTTGATTATGAAGAAATCGGTATGCATGATATGAGCCGTGAAGATCGCCAAGCATTGATGCAAAAAACCAATAACTACCGCACTGTGCCACAAATTTTTGTTGGTGATACCTTTGTTGGTGGCTTTGATGAGCTTAACCAAATGAACCAGCAAGGCAAACTTGACGAGCTATTAGCAGGTTAATCTGCTACTTTACGCTACTGTCTGTTTTTATGCCTATAAAGACAGACAGCGGTGGGTTCAAACATAGCTTTTGATTCAAATGTAGTCCTTGATATAAATACAGTATCAAGAAGTAGTGATAAAAACATCGAGTTTTCGTCCCTATTTATATTACAATGAATTTCTATTAAAATGACCGTTTGCCCAATTATTTGATTTAATTTTAGAGGATTTATCATGGCTGAAGAACAAGCACAACCACAATTGGCATTAGAGCGCATCTACGTAAAAGATATGTCACTTGAAGTACCAGGCGCGAGCGTATTCACCAAAGAGTGGAACCCAGAGCTTGATATCAACTTGTCTAGCAATGCTGAAAAGCTAGATGATGACCATTATCAGATCATCCTTACCGTGAGCGTTACTGCCAAAAATGCGGAAGAAGCAGCGTTTATCGCTGAAGTGCATCAGGCAGGTATTTTCTTACTAAAAGACATCCCAGAAGACCAAATCGGTCAAATCTTAGGTGCATACTGCCCTAACGTGCTGTTCCCATACGCTCGTGAGGTCATCAGCGACATCGTGACGCGTGGTAGCTTCCCGCAATTACTACTCGCTCCTGTGAACTTTGATCAAGCATACGCGCAAAGCCAGCAGCAAGCGCAAGTGGATGCTCAAGGTAACGCATAAGCATTAATTAAAATATATGAGCTCTACCAGTCGTATATTTGATAAGAGGCCGTTTACTTATAATGAGTAAGCGGTTTTTTTTGTGTGATTTCTCATGAGAATTTACAAAATTATTTGTTAGCCATCATGAAAGATAAATCTGTAAGATCTTGAATTAATAGACATATTGGATCAACAGATATAGAAAAACCCTGCTATCAAACAGGGTCTTTAATGACGATATCGACTGGCTAAATGAATTAGTTACAATCGATCATTAGCCTTTTAACGCTGATAAGATCTGCTGCTTGACCTCATCAATACCTTGCGTACCATCAAACTTATCATAGCTAGGTGCATCATCACCCTCAGTCGCTTTGTCTTGGTAAAAACCAACCAATGCTGACGTTTGCTCATGATACGTAGACAGACGGTCGCGGATAGTCGCTTCTTGGTCATCTTCACGCTGAATAAGCGCTTCGCCAGTGACATCATCGATACCATCAACCTTTGGTGGGTTGTGATCCACATGGTAAACACGACCCGAACCTGGATGCTGGCGACGGCCAGACAAACGGCTGACGATTTCGTCATCAGGTACGCTTATTTCGACCACATGATCGATGGCAACATCAGCATCTGCAAGTGCCTGCGCTTGAGGAATAGTACGCGGAAAACCATCCAAGATACAACCGTTGACACAATCAGGCTTAGCGATACGCTCTTTGACTAGGTTGATAATAAGATCATCAGAAACCAAACCACCAGCATTCATAATATCCTTGGCTTTTTTGCCAAGCTCGCTACCTTCTTTGATTGCTGCGCGTAGCATGTCGCCAGTTGAGATCTGTGGAATGTCATATTCTTTAGAAATAAACTGGGCTTGAGTACCTTTACCGGCGCCTGGTGGTCCTAGCAAAATAATACGCATCATTACACGACTCTCCTTAATAGATAGGATTTTGGGATTAATAAAACTTAGGGATTAATGGTTTGCAAAGCTACCTTACCTTGTGGCTTTGCAAACCTCAAGTATTTTCATAATTACGGTTATGAGTTGCTATGACTTAGCTGTTCATACAACACTGTTGCGCCCTTATATAACGGACAGTGTCACTAAGGTGATAGCGACTCATAGTAACAGAGAAGTCTATAGTACAGCGAACTTAAAAGAGTATTAAAACCACCCGTTATTTAACTGCTGCAAAGCAATATATCTCACTTACAACCAGAATGAGGCTGCTACGCTTTTGTAGTGAGTAGACTATGCTACGGTATTTGCTGATTGATTTCTACATTGGCCTGAGTTTGATCAGCACTAATCACTACGGGATTACCTGACAGGTCTCCAGACTCTGCGACTGCGTTACCACTGTGGCTGATACGAGCAATGACTGCCAACTGTACTTTGTCTCCTCGAGCAGATCCTATAGTACGTCCTGGCATCATAGCATCAAGATCGCTTAGGCTAATAGTAGCCTCGCCTTGCTTGATGGCGCTGATCGGTAAGCGCTTGGCGGCAAACGGTGGTCCACCATTGACATCACGAATCGCGACAAACAGCACATCATCAGCTTTGACCAACGGTAGCAAGCTTGAATTTATCTTAACGGTCACCTCAACACCTTCAGAGGCTTGCTGCTGCTGGATAGCCACATTAGCACTCAGCTCATCTAGGCTTGAGAGCGCCTGCGTATGATCGCCTGGCTTGGCAGAAATACTAGCACGCAAGCGTTTTATCCAGCCTTGTGCTTGGTCAAAGTTATTCGCTCGCGCCTCACCCATTGCCATCAGCATCTGAGCACCTTCATGCTCTGGGTTAGTTGCCAATAACTCTTCTAGTACTCGGCGACTATTAGCATCTAGCTGACCTTGATTAGCAAAAAAACTGATCTGCGCATAAGTCGCTGCAATTTCTTCGTTGTCGGGTGACAGGCGATAAGCACGTGATAGAGCCTCTAGCGCTGAATCAGTCGCTTCTAATGACAAAAATAGCTCTGATAGGCGCATCCAGCGATTGTAGTCATAGGCATGGCGATAGACATTGGTCTGCATGGCACTAATCAGCTGATTACCATCTTCGATAGCCCAGGCTGGCGGCTGATCAATTTTACCTGTTAATAAATCATCAGCCACTTGACCTACTTTGTCCTCAGCAGCCCATAGCTCAAACACAGGAGTACGATCAGCGACCATCAAGTAGGCCATGGCTGTAAGGACGGGGACCCAAACGATGATGATCAATCGACTTTTGATACCAGGCGTGACCATAGGGGCGACTTCACGCTGAGCATCTAAGAGCTGACGTTCTAGCTCTAGCTTTTGGTTTTGATAATGGTGATCATCAATGATGCCACTATCTTTATCTGTTTTTAGCTCAGCCAAACGCTCACGGAACACGGCAACGTTGATATCTAATAGCTGATTGTCCACAGGCTTACTGTGTTTGCGCGGTGCTTTTAGCCATGGCTTGATCGCGATAACACCAAGCAATAAGGCAATAAGTAAGCTTAGCGCAATAAATAAGCCAACCGTAGAGAATATGGTCATTTTTTGCCCCCAAGGCTTGTAATGTCATGATCGTCTTTATTATCAGCACGTGATAACAAACGCTCAAGCTCCGCTTTTTCGGTGGCAGATAATGCCTCAGTAGTATGCTCTACTGCCACGCCACTGTCGCCACTAGCGACCAGCTGACGCCGTTTGCTTTGCCAAAACCATCCAATGATCAAGATGATGAGCAATAATGGTGGGAAAAACCACAAGATCCATGTCGAAGGACGGACTGGTGGCTTATAACTGATAAAGTCGCCATAGCGTTCCTGCATATAAGCACGAATCTCACCATCACTTCGGCCGTCTTTGACCATGTTATAAGTTTTTTGTTTTAAATCTTGAGCAATTGGTGCATCAGAGCCTGCTAGGTTTTGGTTTTGACATTTTGGACAGCGTAGCTCTTCAATGAGACCGCGATACTGAGCTTCTTGTTGTACAGAGTCAAAGTCATAAACATCAATAGCAGCAAAGCTGGTCATACTCAATAAACAAGCAATGAGAACGCTTGTTAGTTTTATAACCAGGGTTTTTATTTGATAGGCCATCATTTACATGCCTCCGCAACCTGATTCGGATCTGGACTGGTACCGTTATTATTGGCTTCGTTTAGCACCATCAAACAAGGCGTGATACGACTTTGCCAATTGCTCTCATTGATCTCACCGATAATATGCTGACGAATGATCCCCTCACCATCTACAACGAAGGTCTCAGGTGCACCCGTCAAACCCAAATCTAAAGCAAATTGCCCTGATAGATCCTGAATAGACATCGAGAATGGATCGCCGCCCCTATTTAGATAGCCCAATGCATCACCGATATCATCTTTGTAATTAATACCTACTAAGTTGACACCGCGCTCTTCTAGTGTCATCAAAAAAGGATGTTCAATGATACAAGTCGGACACCAAGAGCCCCAAATATTCATGAGGAATGGCTGATCTGGCAGGTTGTCATTGGTCATGATACGACTGGTATCTGACAACAATGGCAGCTCAAAAGCAGGCACAGGACGCTCAAGCGCGGTATTAGTCACAATATCGGTCGGTTTTCCCAGACGCATATATAGCATGGCAAGCAAGCCAACAAAAATTACTAAAGGTATTAAAAACCCTATTTTTAGTGATTTTTTACTTTTGGCTTTTCTGTTGCCTTGTTGAGCAGTACTGTGCTGCTTATTGTTGTCAGGTGTGTTGTTTGAGGCTGTCATATCAATGATCCCCTGTCTTTGTAACTGACGCATCCAAATCTGCAACCGTCGTAAACCCTGACTTTTTGGCAGCGATCTGTGCAGGTGTTCTGGTTTTTTTGATACGGTAACGATTGTCTAGCATACTGAGTAGGCCACCGAACGCCATAATAAGCGCACCCAGCCATATCCAGCGAATGAGCGGTTTGACATAGATACGGAACGCCCACTCGTTGCTGTCCTCAGCAATTGGCTCACCAAGTGCTACATACACATCACGCATCAGGCTGGCATCAATTGCTGCCTCTGTCATCGGCATCATACTGATAATATAGTTGCGTTTTTCAGGGTATAACGTGGTCACTTCTTTACCGTCTTTACTTACCGCAACCTCAGCTTGAGTAGCATCAAAGTTACTGCCTTTTACTTCGCTAAACCCTTGTACCGTAAAATCATAGCCTTGGACATTGACACTATCGTTCGGTCCGAGCGCCACATCACGTTCAATACTGAGCGTAGTGGTAAATGCCACACCAATAACTGCAACGAGCACCCCAATATGAGCAGTTTGTTGACCCCAATAACTTAGGCGCAACTGACGCAGTCCACTTAGACGACTTGGTGCGTTTTTGGTCTTGTCTTTAAAGTCGACCACCATCCAGAACAGCACCCAAAAGCTGACTGCCAACGTAACACCAATATTTAGTATCGCTGATGGACTGGTGAAATAAGCAATGATCGCGGCCAACACCAGACTACTTACGGCGATAACCATACCAGCACCCAGTAATGGACGGCTGTCTTGTTTCCAGCGGATATTAGAGCCCATACCCATTGCCACTAACAGTAGCCAGGTTAATGGCACAAATAGCGCGTTGAAGTACGGAGGACCAACAGAAACCTGACCCAGATTAAACGAATCAGCGATTATGGGATACAACGTCCCTAGCAATACGACCAAGGTCGAAATTAAAATGATAACGTTGTTAATCACTAAGAAGGACTCACGCGAAACCAGACGATACTGGCTCTCAACTGTCAGACGCCACCCACGTACCGCAAACATCAAAAGACCACCGCCAATAATCACCCCAAGAATGGCTAGAATCACCAAACCACGGGTCGGATCAGCGGCAAATGAATGCACTGAAGTGATGACACCTGAACGGACAAGGAATGTACCTAATAAACTGAGCGCAAAGGCGAAGATCGCTAGCATGATTGTCCATGCCTTGAATACGCCGCGCTTTTCAGTCACTGCAAGCGAGTGTAGTAACGCCGTACCTGCCAACCATGGCATCAGTGATGCGTTCTCCACAGGATCCCAGAACCACCAGCCGCCCCAGCCAAGCTCATAATATGCCCACCATGAACCAAGCGCGATACCAACCGTTAAGAAACCCCAAGCCGCCAGCGCCCACGGACGTGACCAACGTGTCCACACCGCGTCCAAGCGACCTTCCCACAGTGCTGCCATACAAAAAGCAAATGGCACAACCAAACCCACATAACCCATATAGAGCATCGGTGGATGAATGATCAAACCAAAATCTTGCAAAACAGGATTTAGATCCGCGCCATCGACGGGCAGATTGGGCAAGGTACGATCAAATGGTGATGAGGTGAAGATAAGCATCGCCAGCATCATCATCTGCACACCAGCCAATATGACAAGTACACGTGCACGCATCGTGAGAGGTAAACCGCGGCTAAAATAAGAGACCAGTGCACACCAGGTGGCCATAATGGTCATCCACAGTAGCAAGGACCCTTCATGACCGCCCCACGTCGCAGATAGCTTATAGTACCAAGGCAACAACGTATTGGAGTGCTGCGTGACGTAGACAAGACTAAAATCATTGTAATAAAAGCCTGCCATTAATGCTGCAAATGATGTGATCATGGCCGCAAATTGCGCCCATGCAAGACTTGGTGCTAGACGCTGCCAAGCGACATGGTCACGCATAACGCCAATAGTTGGTAGTACCACCTGCAAAATCGCCAGTATAAAAGCGGCCAGCAAGGCAAAATAACCCAATTCTGTGATTAACATACGGTCTAACCTTGTTTACCTTGGATACAATTAAGGGTTCACCGATGGCATTGCTAGCCACTGGCAAACGCTAAATAGTCCTTTATGCGGTCATAGTTTACGGTCAAAAACTGAGGTTTTAGTGGCTATAGACGCACCTAAAACCCGCTACTATCATTGAGAGGTATCAACGTGAATGGTTGATACAAAATGCTTATCTGTCACTGGTCTTACATTAGTTTATTGATTCAAACTGTATTAGATATTGCGGTGTGTGACTATTTAAAAATACTTATTATCGTATTCTTGCTCGCAGTGCGCTCACGATAGAATAATTGCATCAAAATCATAGCGTCTAAATTACAGCATCGAAGTTATGGTATCAATATCATGGCATTGAGGGGAAAAACACCAGCACCAGATGTAACCACCCCGCCAGGAATCCCGTCAGACCGCCCAATACAATCAAGGTCATCTCGTCTTCTCGAAAGGCAGGACGCAGTAGATTCTGAAACTCATTTGGCGTTAGCGCCCGTATCCTATCGCGAAACAGACCAAATATCTTACTGGCGCGACTTTCATTGAGCTCAGGATCACGCAGTGGTACCATCGTCGCTACAATTGACTTATCGATAATGGTGTTTTTGAGCTGCCCATAATCACGGCGACCCAACCCCACACGTAATGTCGTGCTGATTACGGGTGACTCTAGTACTGTATATAGATGTGACTTCATCAATTCACGAGTTTGCGCTGAACGATCACCATACATCATCTCATTCATGATGTTCTCAAGAGTGACCAAGTCTTTTACCACAATCTCAGCGAAAACTTCAGACACTTCCTCTTGGCGCTTCATAAAGCCGCCTTGCAAACGATACCTTGCGATATGCGGCATCACTGGCTTGATAAACGGGAAGCCGCTCTGTACCGTGAATAGCTTTAAGTAAGGTATAAAACGGGGCTCTACTGGATTGAATACCATCCAAATGGCAATCCAGTTGGTCAAAAATCCCCAAATCGCGGCAAAAAACGGTACGGTCCAATGCTGCGGCACCACCAAAAATATAAACATCTGAATAATACCAAACACCAAACCGATCAGTGCGCTGATATGCCAGATAAAATCGATCTCTTTTTGACCGACCCTTAGGAACATGTTAACCATCAGACGACGGTCGTTCTCCATCGTGTTAACGATCATCTTACGCATATCGACTAGATCTTCGACATGATAAGTCAAATCTGTCACCAGCGACTGCATGATACTGGGCAGCTCTTTGTGTGCTTGGGCATAGACACGGCGCTTTAGGGCGTAAGGCAGATTACCCCATAGGGCGGGCGAATGATCGAGCATAATCTCATCAATCAACGGCTCAAGATTTTTGTCCACCGTGTCAGTGACAAATAGCGCCATTTGCTCCGGTTCCATCGCCTTAAAAAATTCATCAAGCGAACCGAGTTTTGATAGCGTCTGATCAACGATGACGCCCGATATCTTGCCTGCTTTGCGCGGCACGATACCTTGCCAACCGATACCTGGCAACCCAAAAAACGGGAAATTCGGAATACGAATACCCCGAAACTTAATCGGGTAAAACAGCATCTTGAGTGCCATCCACACATGTACCCAAGTGACGAATGCCGTCACTGGTGGAATGGTCAGCATGGCAAAAAACTCTGGGTGTTCAGCGATTGTCTGCCACAATGAATTTACGTCCATGACTTCTCTAGTCCCTGACAGGTTAATTGTCGTTGCTACTATTGTCGTTACTGATAACAAGTGATTAGCAAATTAGAACGTTTCAAAAGACGCTCTGCCCGTAACAATTACGATAAAATAAATCGCCTGATTTTAGCATACTTGCCATTTATTAGCACATATAGACCCTCAGCAAGTTGTGACTAAAGATGACATCTTTTATACGGTATCTTTATTAGCAAAGATATCACCATGGCCCATCGCTTATAGAACGTATGGTCAGAACAAAATGAGCAGCCAAATACTGCACCCTTTCATTTGTTCTGTTATAATTTGTAGTGAAACAACAAAGACTCCCTACGTAACAGTCGATCGTACCAATCAACGCCTCATAAATTTCTCTCGTACCACGCTATGTGATTGAAACCATTTGCATTATCCTTTAGACTCACCGCACTTTGGTTGACCAAGCCGCCCATTTATTCCTCTTTTACTGACTCACTGACCAATTGGGCTCTGATTTTCTATGAATAAACCGCTAACTCCCAATACTGAGCAGGTCAATAGCACCTTTACTAACCGTATTATTATCTTTGGGATTTTGATATTGATTGGTTTGGGCGGCTTGATAACGCGTTATGGTTATCTGCAAGTCTATGCTCATGATAAATACACCACGCAGGCTGATAACAATCGTATCAAGCTCATATCTGCACCGCCTAGCCGTGGTTATATTTATGATCGTAATGGGATCATTTTGGCAGACAACCAACCCGTCTTTACTGCCATGTTAAGCCCCGATGAAGTCGACAATCCTGAGCGCACCTTGAAGTTGCTCGCGCCTATCTTTGACTTAACAGCAGAAGACATTACGGATATTCTGGCGCGTTTAAGCAAAAACAAAAACGATCCTGTCACCATCAAAATCGACTTAACGGAAGCGCAGCTGGCTCAGTTTAGCGAGCGCAAGCCTTTTTTTCGCGGGGTTTCTATTCAGAGTAAGCTGACACGCGACTACCCTTATGATGAGCTGTTTGCTCATGTTATCGGTTATGTTGGCCGTATAAATGATAAAGAATCTAAGCGTATAGACAAAGACCGCTATGCAGGTACTGACCTGATTGGCAAAATTGGCATCGAAGACTATTACGAAGATATTTTGCTCGGGCAACCAGGCTACCAGTCAGTAGAAACAGATGCTCATGGCAATATCTTGCGCCAATTGGACACCAAACCGCCAACCTCTGGTAATGATTTAACCCTGAGCTTGGACTATGGCTTACAGACCATCGCACAAAAGCAACTTGATGGTCGCCGCGGTGCAATTGTAGCGATAGATCCCAAAAATGGTGACGTATTGGCGTTTGTCAGTAACCCAAGCTACGACCCTAACCCGTTCATATCGGGCATCTCATTTAAAGACTACGACGCCCTGCGTGAGGACCTGGATCAGCCGTTATACAACCGCGCCTTACAAGGCACCTACCCACCCGGCTCTACTATCAAACCGTTCGAAGGTTTGGGCGGTATACATTATGGCTTGCGAGACTGGGACACTACTATTTACGACCCTGGTTACTTCAGCCTACCTGGCGACTCACATCGGTTCCGTGACTGGAAACGCGGGGGGCATGGTACGGTTGATTTAAAAAAATCTATCGCGATGTCAGTCGACACCTATTACTACAAGCTAGCATATGAGATGGGTATCCAGCGCTTGCACGACTGGATGGTACGTTTTGGTTTTGGGCAGGACACGGGTATCGACCTTCCTAATGAAAAATCAGGCATCATGCCCTCACCAAAATGGAAGCAAGACACTTATGATAAGAACTGGCTACCAGGCGAAACCATCTCTGTCAGTATTGGCCAAGGCTATTTCTTAGCCACACCGCTACAGATTGCCAACGCTACTGCCATGACCGCCAGTAAAGGGCAACATATTACCCCGCACTTGCTAAAAAGCAGCGATGGTGCCGCAAAGGTAAAAGTAATCACCAAACCAGATGGCAAAATTGATTATAACGGTAAGCCTTCTGACTGGTTACGTATGCACGATGCCATGGAGAGTGTGATAGAAGACGGAACAGGACGCGGTATCTACACCCCGCGCTACCGTATCGCTGGTAAAACAGGTACCGCGCAGGTAAAGTCTATCGCTCAGGGCAAACGCTATGATAAGTCTGCGATAGATAAGCGCCACTGGGATCATGCTTGGTTTAATGGCTTTGCGCCAGTAGAAGATCCACAAATTGCGCTTGCCGTGCTGGTCGAAAATGGTGGCGGTGGTAGTACTACAGCCGCTCCTATTGGCCGTGCGTTATTTGACTATTGGATGGTACAACGCAAAACTGATCCTGTACTACCGCCGTCACCCGATGAGCTAAAAGTCATCAAGCGACAAAAGGCATTTGAAAAAGCATTGCAAGACGCACTGCGTGAAAAAGAAGCAAAAGCTTTAGAAGCGCAGGAAGCGGCAGAAGCAGAGGTAGAAACACAGGCAGCAGCGGCAACCTCTGAATAGTAGTATTTGACCGTTATTGCTAAAAAACTATTACTGAGTAGATACTGCTAGGTACACCCATCTACATAAAACGCTTAAGCAAAACAGAGTATACGAGACCCCATAATGAAAAAACCCGCAAACGGACGCGTATCAAAAAAAACCCACAAAACAAAAAACGCAGCGGCAGGCGATGTACGTATCATTGGTGGACAGTTTAAGCGCCGTATTGTGAGCTTTATCGATGCAGAGGGGTTACGCCCCACCCCAGATCGCTTGCGTGAGACTCTGTTTAACTGGTTACTGGCTGATATTCATGGTGCACAGGTGCTCGACAGCTGTGCGGGCAGCGGCGTGTTAGGGTTTGAAGCCTTGTCTCGCGGCGCGGCACATACTACTTTTATCGAAGTGAATAGCGCCCAGAGCAACATGCTACGTCAGAGTGCCGAGCAGCTACGCCTTGATACCGCCACTTATAGCGTCATCACTGGCACTGCTGAGCAAGTACTGGGTCAAGCCCAACTGAAGCAAGACCAACCGGCTCAGCGACCTTTCGATATTGTATTCATCGATCCACCGTATGCTCAAGATCTGTGGCAGCCTATTTTGACCACGCTCATTACAAATGATTTGGTCGATACAAAGACGCTTATTTATTTAGAGGCAGATAAGGATTTAAGCGCTCAGCTTAAGCAGTTGGAAGAGACACTTAGTGAAAACCCAGATATTCATTTATCTAATACTCAGCAAATAATAAGCTTTAATTGTTTGAAACAAACCAAAGTCGGTCAAGTTGTTGCTGGACTTTATCAGCTGTCATTGTCATAATTGTACGGTAATTGCTAAGCGCATCATTAGCGATTATTTGTTAAGATCCTTTAGCAAAATCAATCAATACCTGTAAAAAATGTTTAAAACCGCTTAAAAACTGGCCTAACGCTGCAGTTTAATGTATAAAGGCGAAAATAAACCCCAATGCAGCTTGCAAGCGTAGGCGCTACTGCTTATAATGTGCAGTCTGTTTTTTGAGAGCCCCGTTCCCAGCTAAACTCTCAACGAATTCTAATTTTAAGGTTTTATCATGAAAACACTTAGTGCAAAACCAGCTGAAGTGACCCATGACTGGTATGTCGTAGATGCTGACGGCAAAACCCTTGGTCGCTTAGCCACTCAAATCGCAACTCGCTTACGTGGCAAGCACAAGCCTTCTTTTACTCCGCACGTTGATACTGGTGACTTTATTGTTGTCATCAATGCTGACAAAATCACGGTAACGGGTAAAAAAGCACAAGACAAAAAGTACTATCGTCACAGTGGCTACCCAGGTGGTATCAAAGAAACCAACTTCAATAAGTTGCTTGCACATAAGCCTGAAGATGTTCTACATAAAGCAGTTAAGGGTATGCTTCCAAAAGGCCCTCTTGGCTATGCAATGATCAAGAAGCTGAAGCTATATGCGGGTACTGATCATCCACATACTGCACAGCAACCTAAAGAACTAGACATCTAAGGATATACTTATGGAACGCAATTACGGAACTGGTCGCCGCAAGACGTCTACCGCTCGTGTCTTTTTATCAAAAGGTACTGGTAGTATCGTTGTTAACGGTAAGCCACTAGACGAATACTTCAGCCGTGAAACTTCACGCATGGTTGTTCGCCAGCCATTAGAACTATTAGACTCAGCTAATGCATATGACTTGTATGTCACTGTTGCAGGCGGCGGTATTAGTGGTCAAGCTGGCGCAATCCGCCACGGCATCACACGTGCATTGATCGAAGCTGACGAAACTTTGAAGCCTGCCCTAAAAGCAGCTGGTTTTGTTACTCGTGACTCACGTCAAGTTGAACGTAAGAAACTTGGTCTACGTAAAGCACGTAAACGTCCACAGTTCTCAAAACGTTAATCAAAGCGCTCTCTTATATTTTTGTTGCTATTGTCTTTTTCTCGGAGCGATAGTAGCAATATTCAATAAGAGAATAGTTTTGCAAAACCTTATAAGCTGTTTACAGCTTATAAGGTTTTTTTATGTCTATTAGAGGCGTATGACTCACGTGACTCTGTCTATGTAACTACGTTTACTGTAAGACTCTCCCCATAATGACGCTTATTGTCACTATTATTCTTTAAGATATTCTTAGAGAAAAATACTGCATATCAGTACTGCATAGTAGACACCTTCTAAAAATTCTAACTTGCAAAGCGTTTGACGCTACCCCATCATATCAATAACTTTTTATCATTAGCCGCGATGTCATAGACAGTGCTGTAGAAGGATATTATGAAAGCGCCTGAACAATACGATCACAGTAAACCCTCTAGCAATAGCAGCGTACCGTCACCAAGTATGCAGCAGTCAAACAAGTCGCCTAACATACCTGCTGGTACCCCAACGATTACGCAGAATCATAAGCGTACGGCGCAAGCAGATAAAAAGCCATTTCAGTGGCAGTTTTTAGCACCAAAATACTGGGGCATCTGGTTATTATTCTTGATTATGTTGCCAATGATGTATCTACCGCTACGCTGGCAATTTTGGCTCGGACGTCAGCTTGGTCGTTTGATTTATAATGCTGCGGGCTCACGCCGGCGTGACACCCTAATCAATCTCAAACTGGCATTCCCTGAAAAACCAGAAGCTGAACGCGAATTGATGGCCAAGCAAGTTTTTGTCAATCAAGGCATTGGTGTATTTGAAACCTTGTGCGCTTGGTTTCGCCCCAATGTGTTTACTAGAACAGTATCTATCTCAGGACTACAGCATCTGGTGAATGCTCAAAACGAGCAGCGGCCCGTCATCTTATTAGGTGCACATTACACCATGCTCGATTTGGGTGGTTTGCTGAGCGCGCAGTTTTTCCCTGTGGACTGCATGTACCGTACGCAAAACAATTCTTTATTAGACTGGTTTATTTATAATGGTCGTACCAATATATTTGGTAAGCAAATCTCTAGCCGAGATATGCGCAGCTTGGTCACATCAATCAAAGCAGGACACGTTATTTGGTATTCCCCTGATCAAGACTATGGTCTCAAGCAAGGCGTTATGGCACCATTCTTTGGCGTGCCAGCAGCGACGATTACGGCGTCACGCCGTATGGCAAAAATGGGTAACAAAGCCACGCCACCTGCGGTTATGGCGCTGCACACTTATCGACAGACACCAGACAGTCTGCCGCGTGGTAAGCGTCCACATTATCATCTGACTATCACCCCAGAGTTGGACAACTACCCAAGTCATGACGAGGTCGCTGACGCCACTCGAGTCAACGAGACGTTAGAAGGGCTCATTCGTATCGATCCTACCCAGTGGATGTGGTTCCATCGCCGTTTTAAACATGGGCCGAATGGTCGTACGGACATCTACAAGTAGACTTAGTATTTGGTAGACTTAATAGTTGAATGCTCAACAGGCCCCAATAAATTTGCTATACTTTACGGCTGATATTTCGCTTCTTTGACCCTATATTTATAATAACTTGATAAACAAAATAATGGATTTTTCATGAGTAATAACAGCACCTCTGGCAGCCAAGCTTCTGACCATTCAACTGAAAAAAAACGCATCCTAACTGGGATTAAACCGACTGGCATTCCACATTTAGGCAATTACGTTGGTGCGATTCGTCCCGCAATTGAATCCATCCAAAATAGTGATCACGAAGCGTTTTTCTTTTTGGCAGACTATCACGGTATTATTGGTTGCTACGACCCTGCTATCATCCATGAATCGACGAGAGCGATTGCGGCCACTTGGATTGCTTGTGGTCTCGATCCTGAGCGTGTGACGTTCTATCGTCAGTCAGATGTGCCTGAAATTCCAGAGCTCGCTTGGGTTTTGAACTGCTCATGTGCTAAGGGTCTCATGAACCGTGCCCATGCCTATAAGGCAGCAGTGGATATCAATACAGAAAAAGCCGATGTCGATCCTGATCAGGGAGTCACGATGGGGCTGTTTGGTTATCCTGTACTAATGGCAGCTGATATCTTGATGTTCAATGCGACCCATGTACCTGTTGGCCGTGACCAGGTTCAACATATCGAGATGGCACGCGATATCGCAGGTACGTTCAACCATCGATACAAAACACTCTTTACGCTACCGACAGCGGTTGTAGACAATGATATACCACTACTCACTGGCTTGGATGGTCGTAAGATGAGTAAAAGTTACAACAACACTATCCCCTTGTTTGGTGAGTCAAACCCGCAGGTCAGCTCAGAGAAACAAATGCACAAAGCCATCATGAAAATCGTGACCAACTCACAACTACCTGATGAGCCAAAAGACCCTGATGACTCTGCTCTGTTTGAGATTTATAAAGCATTTTCTACTCCTGAAGAAATTGCTGACATGCGTGCACAATATGCAGCCGGTATTGGCTGGGGCGATGCCAAGCAAGCGCTATTTGATAAGATCAATGATGAGATTGCGCCTTTCCGCGCGCGTTACGAAGAGCTCATGGCCAATCCAAAAGAGCTAGAAGAAATCTTGCAGATGGGTGCAAATAAAGCCCGTCGTCATAGCCGTAAGCAATTAGACAAGACTCGTCGCGCTATTGGTATCCGCCCTCTTGCCAAACTCAAGTAGTCGTTTGATTGTCGCCATTTATCACTACTAGAGCGGATACCAAACGTGCAGACTAAGCCAAACACCAAACAAGCGGCTTTATCAAAAGCCGCTTTGTTCCCACCAGTGGATAAAATATCTACCAATAGAATGTCCCAGTCTATGTATAGTCAAAGTGACTATGCTGAATCAGTCAGTCATGATACTGCTTTGCGTATTTATCAGACACCAGTACAGCATCTACCAGACGATCTTTATGTCCCGCCACAAGCGTTTGCGATTTGGTTGGAGCAGTTTGCGGGCCCTTTAGATTTCTTATTGTATTTGGTCAAAAAGAACAATGTCGATTTGACCCAAATGCCAATATTACCAATCACTGAGCAGTACCTTGCGTATATCAGTGAGTTGGATACTGAGCACTTTGAATTGGCAGGTGATTATCTCTTGATGGCCTCCACGCTTATTGCCATAAAGACAGAATTGCTCCTACCGACGCCTGATACGCCTACTGATGAACGCGACCCAAAAGCCGAACTGATTGAGCGTCTTGAGGAATATGCGCAAATTAAAGTAGCCAGTCAGCGCTTAGATGGTCTGGTACGTTTAGAGCGCGATGTGTTTTTAGCGATGGTCAGCATGCCTGGTCAAGAGGTTATGAACGCTGAATTACCCAGCTACTCACCAACATTATTGATTGAGAGCTTATTTAAGATGCAGCTGCAGCCAGACTATCACATGCATACTATTAAGGTTGACGCCGTACCACTCTCTGACCGTATTGCCAGTATCAGCAGGCAACTGAGCACTGATGGTGCGCGCTCCTTTTATGAGCTATTAGACAAATCACAGGGCAAGATAGGTGTTGTCGTCAGCTTTGTCGCAGTGCTTGAGCTGATAAAACGGCAGCTGGTCGGTGTGATTAGCTCTGAGTTAGATGATGAGGTGATAGCATCTGCTACCCATACTGCTGGTCAGCGGTATACAGATGAGTCCACAACACTGACATTGCAGTGGCTAGCCTAATACGCGTTAAAGCTATTTACGAACATTGTTTATCAAAAAATTGAAATAAGAGCGCATTTTAGATGGTAGATATTGACGAATCAAAGCCACATGATAAAACAGAACTTACAAGCACTGCTGCTTCTACTGAAGCAAATCGTGCTCATCTTGAGGAAACGAGTAAACACATCGAGGTACTATTGCATGCTTCAGAAGCGCCGCTAACAGCTCATGCGCTAAAGAAGCATTTGTCGTTATCCACGAAAGAGCTAAAACAAACCCTAGACGTATTGCAACAACGTCTAGACACAGGTGTGCTCAAACTACACGAAACAGCTAGTGGCTATCGCTTACAGATAGGTGATGATTACAGTCGTTTGATTCAGCGCGTCTTTCCGCAGCGTCAAGAACGCCTAAGCCAAGCACTACTTGAGACATTGAGCGTCATTGCTTATAAGCAACCTGTAACGCGCAATGATATCGAGCAAGTACGCGGTGTGACGCTATCAAGTAATATACTGCGGCAGCTATTTGATAAAGGATGGATCTTAGAGAAAGGCTATAAAGATACTTTGGGACGTCCAGCACTGCTTCATACTACTGCGCAATTCTTAGATGCGTTTGGGCTGAGTCATCTAGATGAGCTACCACCGATGCCAGATATAGATACCATACGAGCGATGTCTTAATTTTTCTATTAGACAACTCAAACTACTCTCATAAAAAAGGACAGACCCCGTAGAATCTGTCCTGTTTATTAGATGTTTAATCTTACTTATACTGAGGTAAAACCTATTGAGCCACTCACCTATTAGTATTTGGTGATTAGTCTTTACTGATTAATGACATCAACGCCTTTTGGTGGGTTGAATTTAAACTGGCTGCTACCGATGCTAGGGTTCATTTTGATACCACTGAACTTAATAGAAGTCGTTTGACCTAGGGTATCGTTTAATACCATCATGACAGGTTTACCACCGCTAAAGCTCATTGATAGGCTCTTAAAGCTAGCGCTGTCTGATTTTGGATACAGCACATAGTAGTTTTTATTGCTGTATGGCTGAGTAATCTTGAAGTTCTGATCAATCTTGCTTGGATCACCTGATAATAACAACGCTGGCGTATTACCTACTTGGCTGTCGACGTTTTGCTTAGTCGCTTGTTCTAAATCTTTATCATAGATCCACATAGAGTTACCGTTGGCCACGATCAGCTGCTCTGATGGTGACTTGGTCTCCCAGCGGAAGTTATTGGGACGCTGGACGCTCATAGAGCCTGTGAAAGTACCGCTGCTAGCCCCTTTCGTTGTTTGGCTAAAATTCGCAGTCATACTCTTGGTATTGGTCAACAACTTGTTCAAGCGTTTGGCTGCCGTCATATTGTCAGCAGGTGCCGCTGTAGCAGACTGAGTCAATGCCATCATAGGGGCGGCGATACCAAGTGAGGTCATCAATACCCCTGCCAAAGCCCCACTCATTACTTTTTGTTTGGTCGTTTGTTTCGTAGATACAGTCATCATAAATCCTCTCTAAAAAAGCACAGTTGCTTTAAAAATAGTCGCTTTAAAAATATTTACTTAAAATAAAACAGTTTATTAAAATTTTTATCTTCTAAAAATGCTTATGTTTGCCAGTATCGAACCGGTATCAATCAGCAATGGCAACAGTGTGCCAGTTTTTTTATTATGCGCCTAGTCATGATTTGCAATCATTACTACGCCTGCCATACACGCTTGTAACCAATACAGTTACACAGTGAAATATGTCTTTATCGTCATTAGCTATGAGTCTTATTTTGAAAAAATAGTTGGGATAGAATTTTAGACCATTGGAACTGTTTGATGAATCGGGACGGTTTGATGGTAGATAGTTCGTGAAGACTTAATTCTTGAGTATATCGTTTTTGTATCGGTTGATAGGACTCTATAAACGCAAAAATCCCCTATTACCATCAGGCAGTAGGGGATTTTTTAATTATCTGATCATTCTATCCAAAGAACAAAACGACCTACATAGATAATTATGCGTTTTCAACCGTAACATAACGACGGTTAAATTTACCTTTGGTCTCAAACTTTACAACACCGTCATTTAGTGCAAATAAAGTATGATCACGACCCATGCCAACGCCTTCGCCTGCGTGGAATTCTGTACCACGTTGACGAACGATGATGTTACCAGCTACGATAGCTTGGCCACCAAAGATTTTTACGCCTAGCATTTTTGGGTTTGAATCACGACCGTTACGGCTCGAACCGGCAGCTTTTTTATGTGCCATGAGAAAATCTCCTTGTTAATGTGACTTATCGCTTATGCGACAACTCTTAAGCATTTAGTGCGCTATTTAGCAATGTTTGCTAAATGGGTAATTAGGCATTAATGGCTTTGATTTTTAACAAGGTATACCATTGGCGGTGACCTTGCTCTTTGTGGTAATGCTTACGGCGGTTGTGCTTGATGATACGGATTTTTTCGCCGCGACCATGCTCAACAACTTCAACTTCTACGCTAGCGCCATCAACAACAGGCTGACCGATTTTGACGTTATCGCCGTCAACAACCATCAACACGTCTTCAAATTTGATTGTTTCGCCTTTTTCTGCTTTTAGCAATTCAACTTTAAGCAATTCATCGACGACTACACGGTGCTGTTTACCACCAGTTTTAATTACTGCGTACATTGTATGACTCCGTTTAACCCGTGTGCCGTGGCTGATGTTATACCAACGCTTTTACGACGAACACGACAGGGAAAAATTAAAGGCAAGATTCTACGGCTTTTTGCTCATAAAAGCAAGCCGCGCCTCTTGTTTTTGTAAGGTGATTACACTAAATCACCATCGCTTATGTGACGACAAGTTCTATAAATGATTAGAACGCCGTAGATGACCATTCTAATCAGACTCTAGAAGTCATCATTTCGATCGATGGTTTGAGCCTAACGGGAGCTATTATAACTTATACAATCAGTTACTTACAGTCCTTTATCAAGCCATTATGTGACTACAGCATCATTTAATAAGTGAACCACTGTATGATCCAAGTATGCGATACCTTTTATCAATTACAAGCTACTCTTTATATACAGTAATGCGTTTGTAGCGTAATGCCGACCTCTTCTGTCATCTACTTTAACCCACAATTTTCGCAGACAGCTATGCTATTATAAGCCAAACGATACCTTACCCATGGATGGACGACATCAAGGTTATAAAAACTCTCTTTATTCTTATTAATATGACTATTTATTATGACTATTACCTCTACAGATAATACCCTACCCACTGCTCAAGCAACGCCTAGCTATGCTGATATCCAACGTATCGTCGCCAATGATTTTGAGGTGATGGATAAGCAGGTATTCGGTAGTCTAAATTCAAAAGTACAGCTAGTGATGAGTGTCTCGCAACACGTGATCAATGCTGGCGGCAAGCGTATGCGCCCGTTGATTACGCTTTTATGTGCTCGTATGTTTGATGATAACCCATCAGAAAAAGCCATGCACTTAGCGGCCATTACTGAGATGCTGCATACGGCAACTTTAGTCCATGATGACGTGATCGATGAGTCAGGACAACGCCGCGGCAAACCAACTGCAAATGCCACTTGGGATAATGCCACTGCGGTGTTGGTCGGTGATTATTTGATTGCACGCGCTTTCAATCTTTTGGTCGGTTTTCAGAGCTTGCCCCTATTGCAGATATTTTCAGATGGGACTTGTGATATTGCCGAGGGTGAGGTATTACAGCTACAGCATCAGCACAACCCTGCGGCGACAGAAGAGGATTACTTACGAATCATCGATGGTAAAACCTCACGGCTGTTTATGATGGCGACCCAAGGCGCTGCTATTTTGCAAGACAAAACCGAATATATGACCGCATTGGGCGCATTTGGACAACATTTTGGTAATGCGTTCCAAATTATTGATGATGTGCTGGACTATAGTGGCGACAGTGACGTAATGGGTAAAAACTTGGGCGATGACCTTGCAGAAGGCAAGCCTACTCTACCCACTATCAAAGCACTTGAGCTGCTAAAAGACAGTGATACCGAAGGCTACGAGCAGCTTCGTATCGCTGTACAGACTGGCAAGACGCCAAACGCCGAGCAGCTCATTGAGTTAGTAAGACAATCAGGCTCATTAGATTATTGTAAGCAGCGTGCTTTAGAAGAGACTAGACTCGCCCAACAAGCGCTTAGCACGTTACCTGACAACCAGTATCGTCAAGGACTGTATCAATTGACTGAGCTTGCTAGCGCACGACTAGTATAATCAAATCTGAGTCGTCTTTACTTTCAGCCAACTAAAAAGACCAGCCAGTTAAAACAGCCAGCTGATAAAGACGACTCTTCTCTTAACGCTTTAGCCGCTTTCTTTAACAGTCGGTTAACGTAACGCCGATAATTCAAAACGACTCTCTCAAAAGTTACCCTCTCAAAAACGACGGTATCAGCCAAATCGTTACCTTTCTTTAAGTTTCATAACTCCTTGCAGTACTATAATCATGACAAGGGTTTTGATGGTTAAATGATGTTAGATAAAGATATGATGTTAGATAAAGGCATATTGACGACAGTTTTCTGAGCGGTAATTAAGGGTTGCTAAATTTTCTATTTTGAGTACAAACATGGTTTTTGGGGTCTTAAATACCCTAGTGCTCATATGGCTTTACAATTATAACAAAAAATTACATTATGTTTTGGTGTCGGGTTGTATATCAGACTATTAGCTGTTAGCTAATGTGACGCTTACTATAGCGCCATTTTTTTTATTCATAAAACGTAATATTACTACTTTTCGCCTCTGCCTCTTTTATAAATCACTTGACTGTGGGGTTACCCCAATAGTTTATAATAACCCATTAAATTTACTAGTCCACTTTGTAATCTGTCTACATTTTTGATGCCAAATCCGCCAAAACCCTACTTTATGTTTCTCACTATCAGATGTCCTACTAGTGAGTTTTCAATTAATAAGTATCATCAAAGGCTGGGTCGATAGCGATGGAATAGACTTGCAGGATTAGTAAACACTTTATATCTCATACGCCAACATTTATTGTTTAATTTTTATACTGTCATTATTTATATATATTGCCGAGGACATTGATGAAGCACTCTACTCTTGCGCTTGTAATAGCATCTGTACTATCTGGAGCTGTACTGGTCGGCTGTGACAAAAGCGACGACGCTGCTGGCGAACAAGCGGCACAACAGCAAATGCCGCCTGCGGTTGTCAACGTTCAAACCGTTACGTTCGATACCATTCCACAGGTACAGACTTTTTCTGGACGTACTGCCGCCTACCAAACTGCCGATGTTCGCCCACAGGTCAATGGGGTCATTGATGAAGTGTTGTTCCGTGAAGGAAGCAATGTCAAAAAAGGTCAGCCACTGTATCGCATTAACACCGATAACTATGCGTCGTCTGTCAGCAGTGGTCAAGCAGCCGTACAACAATCACAGGCCAACTATCAGACTGCTGTAGCAAACAATGCTAATGCAAAAGCTGAACTGGTGAGTCGCCAAGCGTCATTGGCACAAGCACAAAACGATCTACAACGCCTGCAAGGTCTTGTCAGTATCAATGCCATCTCACAGCAGCAGTATGAGCAAGCACAGACAGCGGTACGTACTGCACAAGCTGCTGTACAAAGTGCGGCGGCGGCTGTCGGACAGACCCAAGCGGGTATCGAAAGCGCAAAAGCAGGTATCCAAACTGCCCAAGCTGGTCTCGATGCAAGTACGTTGGATTTGAACCGTACTATCGTACGCGCGCCTCTTACCGGTCGTACTGACCGCTCAAGCGTGACTGCTGGTACGCTAGTGAGCGCCGGTCAAGCGGATCCTCTGGTTACGATCTCGCGCTTAGATCCTATCTATGTCGACATCAGCCAGTCTTCTTCTGAGCTACTCAAGCTGCGTCAGCAAATAGCAGACGGCTCTGCTCAAGCAGGTATGAACTCGGTTGAATTAGTACTAGAGGATGGCTCAGTCTATCCAGTACGCGGTAAGCTTGCATTGTCTGAGGCCAAAGTTGATGAATCAACAGGCGCGGTCACTTTACGTGCGATTTTCCCGAACAGCAACAATATCTTGCTACCCGGTATGTATGTCACAGCGCGTCTAACACAGAGCGTCATTACCAATGCCACTTTGGTCCCTCAGAGCGCGGTGACACGTACGCCTAAGAGTGAGACTCAGGTGTATATCGTTGATGAAAACAACAAGATACAAGTACGTCCCGTCACTATCAATGGTACTTATGATGGTCAATGGGTTGTCACTGATGGCTTGCAAGTAGGTGACAAAGTGGTTGTGATTGGCGGTGCTAAGGTAAAACCTGAGCAAGAAGTGGTTGCCAAGCCCTTAGAGAGCGCAAATCCTGCGCCATCTGCACAAAACGCGCCTAATGCCAAAACGCCGCAGCAAGCGGCAAAAACGATGGATAAAAAGCCAGCTAGCACTGCCGCTTCTAGTAGTGAGACATCAACAGAAGCTGCTGCTAACTAATTCCATTCAGAGACAAGAAGACTTAGGGATATACTATGTCACGTTTTTTTATTAATCGCCCTATCTTTGCTTGGGTGCTGGCTATTTTGGTCATGCTCATCGGGGTGTTATCGGTTCTCAACCTACCGATTGAACAGTATCCACGTATTGCACCACCGACGATTTCGGTCAGTGCAAGCTATCCGGGTGCTAATGCGCAAACTGTTGAAAACTCCGTAGTACAGGTTATCGAACAACGTATGAAAGGCCTAGATGGCCTCATGTACATGTCGTCATCGAGCTCATCAAATGGTAGTGCCTCAGTGACGCTAACGTTTGAAAACGGCACTGATTCTGATACCGCTCAGGTACAGGTACAGAATAAGCTGCAGGCTGCGATGAGCGCCCTACCTGAATCGGTACAGCGACAAGGCGTCAACGTCAATAAATCGTCTAGCAGCTTTATGATGGTGCAGGCATTTATTTCTGAAGACGGCAGCATGGATCGTAGCGATATTGCCGATTATATTAACTCCAATGTCCTCGACTCGATCAGTCGTGTTGAAGGGGTTGGTGAGGTTCAGGTCTTCGGCTCTACTTATGCGATGCGTGTTTGGCTTGACCCTTCACGCCTGCGTAGCTACAACATGGTGCCATCCGATGTTGTCAGTGCGATACAAGCGCAGAACGCTCAGGTATCTGCTGGTCAGTTAGGACAAGCGCCCGCTGATGCAGATCAACAAGTTATTAACGCGACAGTGACCGTTCAAAGCTATTTACAAACACCTGAAGAGTTCCAAAACATTCTGTTAAAAACAGACACGTCTGGTGCTCAGGTGCGTTTGGGTGACGTCGCTGATGTCGAAATCGGTAGCGAAAACTATAGTGTTTTATCGCAATATAATGGACAAGAAGCTGCAGGTCTGGGTATCTCACTTGCTGGCGGTGCCAACGCATTAGAAACTCGCGAAGCGGTCAGCGCGCGTATGACTGAGCTGGAGCAAAACTTCCCAATTGGTCTAGCCTCAGTCGTTCCGTATGACACCACACCCTTTGTACGCTTGTCTATCGAACAAGTCGTTATGACCCTCATTGAAGCGATTGTGTTGGTATTTATCGTTATGTTTATTTTTTTACAGAACTGGCGTGCAACGATTATCCCGACCCTTGCCGTACCTGTCGTACTCTTGGGTACCTTTGCAGTGTTGTATATTGCAGGCTTTAGTATCAACGTCTTGACCATGTTTGCTATGGTTCTCTCCATCGGTCTGCTGGTCGATGATGCGATTGTCGTGGTAGAGAACGTTGAGCGAATACTAGAAGAAGATCCACATATCTCTATCAAAGACGCGACCACTCAATCGATGGGGGAAATCAGTAAGATCGTTATTGGTATTGCGCTTATTTTGTCCGCAGTATTCGTACCGATGGCCTTCTTTGGCGGTTCAACTGGTGTGATCTATCGTCAGTTCTCTATCACACTGATTACGAGCATGGTGCTCTCTGCCATGGTGGCATTGATATTCACCCCTGCCCTATGTGTGACACTGCTCAAACGTGGTAAGAGCCACGACAAAAGCAGTACTGAGACGCAAAAAGGTTTCTTTGGTTGGTTCAATCGCGGCTTCTTTAAACTTAGCCGTTCTTACGAAAAGTTCGTCGGTAAAAGCATACGTTTTAAATGGCTTTATATGATTGGCTATGCCGCCATTATCGGTATCATGGCGGTTGTGTTCTTACGTATTCCTGGCTCATTCTTACCAGAAGAAGATCAAGGTATTATGTTTACCTTGGTTCAGCTCCCTGCTGGGTCGACGTTAGATGAGACGCAAGACGTACTGGATAAAGTCAGAACCTATTATGATACCCAAGAGACTGATAATATCGAGTCTGTGTTTACCATTGCTGGCTTTAGTTTTGCAGGTCAAGGTCAAAACATGGGGCTGGCATTTGTTCGTTTGTCAGATTGGGAGGAACGCTCTGGCGATGAAAACACCGCACAGGCAGTTGCTGGTCGAGCAATGGGATATTTCTTCACTCAGTTAAATGAAGCACAAGTATTTGCCATTGTACCACCAGCCATCACTGAGCTTGGTAATGCCAGTGGTTTTGACTTGATGCTCCAAGATAGTAGTAACTTGGGACATGAGGGGCTGCTTGAAGCCCGTAATATGCTCTTAGGTATGGCCGCGCAGAATGACCAAGTCTCAGGCGTACGTCCTAATGGTCAAGAAGACTCACCGCAATTAAAAGTCAATATCAATCAAGAACAGGCCGCAGCTTATGGCTTGTCATTGAGTAGTATTAACAGTGTTATCTCTACTGCGTGGGGCTCAAGCTACGTCAACGATTTTATCGACCGTGGTCGTATTAAGCGTGTGTATGTCCAAGGTGAAGCGAGCAGCCGTACCAACCCTGATGACATCGGCAAATGGTATGTACGAAACGACATGAACGATATGATTTCGTTCGATGCCTTCTCTAATAGTGAATGGCAATCAGGCTCACCGCGTCTGACTCGCTACAACAGCCTACCGTCAATGAACATCCAAGGTAGTGCAGCACCAGGACTCAGCACTGGTGAGGCAATGAGCTCGATGGAGGCAATGATAGAACAGCTGCCTGAAGGTATCAGTTATGAGTGGACTGGTATGTCATTGGAAGAGCAGAAGTCAGGTGCACAGGCACCTATGCTGTATGCGCTTTCAATCCTAGTGGTATTCTTATGCTTGGCGGCATTGTATGAGAGCTGGTCTATTCCTGTCTCAGTCCTATTGGTCATACCACTTGGGGTCTTAGGCGCCGTAATCTTTACATGGCTACGCGGTTTTGCCAACGATATTTACTTGCAGGTGGGTCTACTCACGGTCGTTGGTCTATCCGCCAAGAACGCTATTTTGATTATTGAATTTGCCAAAGAACACCAAGAGGAAGGCTACAGTCTAAGAGAAGCGGTCATGACAGCAGCACGTCAACGTCTGCGCCCGATTATTATGACCTCGCTTGCCTTTGGTCTCGGTGTTGTGCCATTATTCTTGGCGAGCGGTCCAGGTTCGGGCAGTCAGAATGCGATCGGTACTAGTGTTGTCGGTGGTGTGATAACTGCGACACTACTAGGTATCTTCTTTATTCCGATGTTCTATATCTGGGTGCGTAGTGCATTTCCGCATAAATATGAGAACAACAAACCAAACGATAGAGACGATGGCAACGGTACGCCTGACTCGCATACCCCAATGCCTGCTGATAACTATCAGCCTGCAGGCCAGCCTGCAAGTCTTGGAGACAACAGATAATGAGTGCTCACAACATGTTTACTACTAACTCAGTGGCGGTGGCAGCTTCTGCTACCGTGGCACAGCCAACTCTGTCGCGCTTACGTAAAAATAGCAGTCGCTTGCTCGGCCTTACTGCCTTGGCAATAAGTATGACCGCTTGTAATACGATTCCAAAAGCTGATATGAGTCCTGTTTTGGCAGAGCCAAACCTTCCTATAGAACAAGCTTATGGTGCGTTCGATAAAGAAACGATCAGCACCCCTGAGCAAGCAAGTGTGGCAGGTCAACGCTGGCAGAACTTTTATAGCGATGAGCGTCTAAAAGGCTTAATCGCTCTAGGTCTTGATAACAACAAGAACTTTGAAAGTGCGCGCCTAGCAATTGAACGCGCGCGCGCGCAATATCAAATAACCGATATCAATAACTTACCAGCGATTAACGCAAGTGGTGGCTACTCGCGTGGCGCTCAAAACAATATCAGTAGTAGACCAGGTAGTGACTATACGGTACAACTAGGACTTGCCAGCTACGAGTTAGATTTTTGGGGCAGAATATCCAGCCTAAAAGATCAAGCGTTACAAAGCTTTTTGGCGACCACTGCTGCCACAGATGCTACCCAGATCAGTCTAATCAGTAACATTGCTCAAAGCTATGCTAATTTGAGCTACAGCTTGGCACAGCTACAACTGGCAGAAGCAACGGTGCAAAGTCGTGAGCAGTCATTGTTTATCGCCAGTAAGCGTTTTGAAGCCGGTATCGATCCTAAGCTTCCCTCACTACAGGCCAGCGCCTCACTTGAAAATGCTAAGCTCGCTGTCCTACGTGCGCAGAGTAGTATTTTGCAGTCGCGTAATGCTTTACAGTACTTAGTGGGCGGGACGATTCCAAACGAGCTTATCCCGACGCCTGCCGTTAGCAATATCACCAGCCAGCAGATATTTAGTGCAGGCCTGCCAAGTGATTTGCTACGCTATCGTCCAGATGTACTGCAAGCGGAATACAACCTTAAAGCGGCTGGTGCAAATATAGCGGTAGCACGTGCAGCTTATTTCCCAACCATCAGTTTGGCCAGTAGCGTCGGTCTTCGTAGCGATAACTTGGGGGATTTGTTTGACAATAATGGCTTTAGTTGGTCGTTTGGTCCTAATATCAGCGTGCCTGTCTTCGATGGTGGTCTTTTAGATGCAAATTATGAAGTCGCGCAAATCGAGCGTGATCAGACTCTCGCAAGCTATGAAGACTCTATTCAAACCGCATTCCGTGAAGTATCAGATGTACTTGCCACGCGTGCCACACTTGGCGAACAGCTCGAATCACAGTATCGCTTGCAAGACAATTTTGAGCAAACCTATCAGATTGCTGATGCCCGTTTCAAAGCTGGTCTTGATAACTATCTAGATGTACTCGATGCACAGCGTTCATTGTTTTCTACTCAGCAAGGTATATTAGACTTAGAGCTACAGAAAATCATTAGTCAAGTTGAGTTGTACCAAGCACTTGGTGGCGGTGCTAACTTGGATGTACCAACCGTGATTCCTGTACCGCAATATACCAATCTAGCTCAAATAGCGTCACTGCCTAGCAATACTGCAAAAGCCAAAGCTGCGGATGCCATACAAGCTGCCAGCTCAGCACGCGTAACCTCTCCTCAAGAGGCTATCGCTATTAAGCAGTCGCAAGCGACAGAAACCACTACCTTTAATCCTACAGCTATCGTCGATGTTAATGATGATGGCAAGAAAGATGCCGCTGTGGGTGTGATCACAGAAGAGACTCACTTTAGCGACAATAGCGTGGAGCAAGTTCCTGTCACACAGATTGTTGAGCCTTAAATGACATACTCATAATGTGATGATGCAGCACTATCATCATATCGACAGTCGATAAGTACCATCAGCCCTACCGACTTAACGTGGTGGGGCTTTTTGCTTTTACTGACATCTTTTGGTTATAGTAGGCTCGCTTTATACAAGCTCTTTTTATCTGTAGCCACTGATAAAGAACAGATTTTGATAAGCCAATTCTATAAAATACCGCTTATAGTGATATTATTTTAACCATGTAACATGATAACTATTAGAACAATCATAAGGAACTATTATGAGCTACACCTTTAACCGTCAATACCCTGCCACTCGCTTACGTCGTCTGCGTTATAACGATAATGTACGCTCAATGATTCGTGAAGTGGAGCTGCATCCTAAGCACTTTATTGCCCCTGTATTTGTATTAGAAGGTGAAAACCAGCGCGAAACCATCGCTAGTATGCCGGGCGTTGAACGCTTATCAATTGATTTGCTAATTAACTATGCCAAAGAATTGTTAGCAGAGGGTGTGACAACCATCGATCTTTTCCCTGTGATCGATAACGCTTTGAAAACACCAGATGGTAGAGCTGCTTATGACGAAAACGCCCTGACTGCACGTACGATAAAAGCAGTCAAAGATGCTGTACCAGAAATGGTCGTCATGACTGATGTGGCATTAGACCCTTATACCTCACACGGCCAAGATGGCCTGCTTGATGATAGCGGCTACGTCATCAATGATGCCACTATTGAGGTATTGGTCAAGCAAGCGCTCGTACATGCCCGCGCTGGCGCTGATATCATCTCTCCGAGTGACATGATGGATGGACGTATCAAGGCTATGCGTGATACGTTTGAAGCTGAAGGGTTTTTTAATACCGCTATTATGGCCTACTCAGCCAAATATGCGTCTGCTTACTACGGTCCATTCCGTGATGCTGTCGGTAGTGCTGGTAATCTAAAAGGTGGCCACAAAAAACAATACCAGATGGACTTTGGTAATCGCGCTGAAGCATTGCATGAAGTTGCTATGGATATCAACGAAGGCGCTGACATGGTTATGATTAAACCTGGACAGCCTTATCTAGACCTTATCCGTGAAGTTAAAGACACTTTTGGGGTACCGACCTTTGCCTATCAAGTATCGGGTGAGTATGCCATGCATATGGCCGCTATCCAGAACGGCTGGCTCAGTGATGCTGTAATTTTAGAGTCTTTGATTGGGTTCCGCCGTGCTGGTGCAGATGGTATCTTGACGTACTTTGCGCTAGAAGCTGCCCGTCAGTTAAATAATGCGTAGTATGAGCTAAACAGCTCTTGATAGCATAAAAGCCCCAGCTGCCTCATAACAGTTGGGGCTTTTTGCGTTTGTGCTCTTCTAGAACGGTACTCTTCTAGAACGGTACTCTTCTAGAACAGTGCTATTCTAGAGCAGATAGCCTTTGACCACCTTTATGAGTCAGACGTATTTATAAGGATTCACGATTGTGCGCTGCCGTAAAATCAATAACAGGCCCAGCAGGGATAATACGCGTAGGGTTTATATTGGCATGACTGGTGTAATAATGCTGCTTGATGTGCTCCATGTTGACGGTCTCAGCAATACCGGGCACCTGATACAATTCACGTAGATAACCCCAAAGGTTTGGATAATCGACGATACGATGCAAGTTGCATTTAAAATGTCCAACGTAAACGGCATCAAAACGAACCAACGTCGTAAACAGTCGCCAATCAGCCTCGGTAATGGTGTCACCTATCAGATAGCGCTGCTGGGCAAGGCGTGTCTCAAGTGTCTCTAATGCTGAAAACAGCTCATTCACCGCCTCTTCATAAGCTTCTTGAGTAGTAGAAAACCCAGCCTTGTATACTCCATTGTTGATAGCAGTGTAGACAAATGCATTGATATCATCAATTTCTTGCAATAGCTCTGCTGGTACAAAATCACCTGCTAGTGCACCAACGTCATCAAAGGCAGAGTTAAACATCCGAATGATTTCTGATGACTCATTACTCACGATCGTATTTGTTTTTTTGTCCCATAAAATGGGTACAGTGACACGGCCTGTATAGTCTGACTTTGCTTTGGTATAAAGCTCATAGGCATAGTCTGCATTAATCACTGGGTCGGCAATCACGCCTTTACCCTCTGCAAAAGTCCAACCATTCTCACCCATATATGGATGAACCACAGATATCGGAATGATATCCTCCAAACCTTTGAGCTTACGATAGATGAGTGTGCGGTGTGCCCAAGGACATGCCAACGACACATACAAATGATAACGATCAGTCTCAGCCTTGAATCCGCCCACCCCTGTTGGTCCTGCACTGCCATCGACCGTTACCCAGCTTCTAAAACCAGAATCTTCACGCTCAAATCGACCACCACTACCTTCTGTGTCGTACCACTTGTCCTGCCATTTACCATCGACTAATAAACCCATATCGTTGCCTTATATTTTTTGATTTATATTAAAAAACGTTTAGTTGCGCTTAGCTATGCTATTTAGCGTTTATATTAACATCTCTGTATTGTCCTTCCTCAAATCTTCGTTGCAAGATTGGTATGGTTATAGATGTATTGCTTATCTAAGATGTTATCTGTTCCTTATGCTGAACATATAGAACCCTATAAAGGTAAAATCTCTAATATTTTGATAATAACTGCAGATAGTGATAGAAAAGGCTTGCAAAGTCTGAGAAACTTGCTAAAATGCTCAACCTAAATAGGCGTATAGCTCAGTTGGTTAGAGCGCTACCTTGACATGGTAGAGGTCGTTGGTTCGAATCCGATTACGCCTACCAGATTCGAAAAGCCCCAATCTTAAGATTGGGGCTTTTTCTTGTCCGTAAAATATGGGCTGCAGCGAAAAATACTTGCTTACGTCAACTCATAGTCATGATTATACAATCAGATTTAAATCATCTAAAAAATTGACGGTGACCAAATGGTGACCAAAACGTGACCGACCCTTGAAAACCATTAGAATTAAAACCCTCTTTTTGACCTCTACTTTAAGCTGCAAGCTGAAATCTATTTCTGAGTATTTTTATCTTTATCCTCTTTTACATATTCAAAAATATCCCCTACCTCTACTTCTAAATACTCACAAAGCTTATCTATAGTATCAAAATCAATTCTAGATGATTGATCGTTATATATCTTATGCAATGTCGTCTTGCTTACCCCTGTTGCTCGTACGGCATCCGCTACCTTTAGCCTTCTTTCAGCTAACAAAGTTGGGAGATGGTTAACTATCATCCTATAAACTCCAATTATAATTATAAAAAGTACTTGCATAGTTATAAATTTATGGTAAATTACAACTATGGTGCCTAAAAGTACCATTATGGTTAAACTTTATATAAGGAACATATTATGTCACATACCTACCTAACTACCCAAGAGCTTTCTGAGCTCATCAAATATAACCCTCGTACTATCCGTAATGAGCTTAAGGATAGTGTGCTTATCGAGGGTATTCATTATATACGCCCGTTCGGTGGTCGTAAGATTCTGTACATTTGGGAAGAGATTGAAAAAGATATGCGCACTGGCATTGCCGGTAGCGTCAATGCCATGGCACTTCAATAAGGAGAAATAGAATGGCTAGTATCAGAAGTAGATACGGCAAGCTGGTTGTAGATTTTTATTACATGGGTATACGCTGTCGGGAGACGACAAACCTAACAGACACACCAACGAATCGTAAGAAGCTTGAAAAAGTGATCGAGAAGATGGAAGCAGAAATCATCTTAGGACTGTTCAACTACGCTAAGTACTTTCCAAAAAGTGATAAAGCGGCACAGATGGTAGCGTTAAACGACCGCAAGGAATGCATTAGTACCGATACGCCCTCTTTTGAACAGTTTGCAGAATTATGGTTCTCTGAAAAAGAAATTGAATGGCGTGATACTTATAAGCGCAAAATAAAGGAGATTATTGATATGTACTTGATTGTTAAGTTTGGGACTAAGCCCATTCATCTTATAAAAAAGACAGATGTATTAGCCTTCCGTTCATCCCTCGCCAAAGTGACTTACGGAAAAGCTAACAAACATCTGTCAGCGGCACGCATCAATTCGATAATGGTACCTTTAGGTATGATACTAAAAGAAGCAGCTAAACGCTATAAATTTGATAATCCTTACTACGATATCAATGCGCTCAAGCAACCTAAAACGGATATCCAACCATTCACACTAAGTGAGGTTTGGACGTTTATTAATGGGGTGAGAGCAGACTATCGCAATTATTATCTGGTACGTTTTTTTACAGGTATGCGTACGAGTGAGATTGATGGGTTGACGTGGGAGAACGTTGACTTTAATCGACGTGAGATTGTGATCAAACAAGCTTATGTTAAAGGCAAAATTGTTCCTCCTAAAACTCAAGAGTCTTACCGTGCGATTCAAATGTCACCTTGGGTCTACGATGCTTTGAAGGAACAGCAGGCCATCACTTATAAGCGATCTGACTATGTGTTTTGCGCACATACAGGTGAGCCACTTGATTATAACAACGTGAATAAGCGTGTTTGGCACCCTACTCTTAAGATTTTGGGTCTGAAGAAGCGTAATGCTTATCAGACTCGTCATACCGCAGCGACGCTATGGTTAGCTGCTGGCGAAAGTCCTGAATGGATTGCCAGTCAAATGGGACACTCTACGACCAAGATGCTATTCAACACGTATAGCCGTTACGTACCGAATATGACTCGGCAGGATGGTAGTGCATTTGAAGCATTGGTCAATCGCAGTCAGATTGCTCAAGTATCTACTGACAAGGAGACGTCACAATGAAAATTATCAACTATGCGAAGTTGTTTAGTGAGTTTAAACCCGACGGGGTTGTAAGCGAAGATGCAAACATTCTCGCCAATACTTTGATTTGTGAGCTGCATATTTCTTTTGGCTTCAACCTAGCACGTTTTTTAGGCGTGAATAGCTATTTTGATAACCATATGGCGATGCGCGCATGGGTACAAAAGCGCTTAGACGCTAATCCTGATTATGTATGTGATGAGATGTGTGGTCAGCTTGAGAGTGAGCTTTACGGTCTTTTACCACAAACTGGCTATGGTTGTTAAGGAGGATATTATGAGTGTAAACTTTGTGTTTGATTCAGCTTTTGACGATACAACAAAGCGTTTGTGCCATGAGTATTGGTCATATGTGTCGCCCAATGATTATATCGCTCATTTAGAATTGCTTTGTTATGACCACAATATGGAGATTGATGAGTTGTTTACCACACTTGCGAGATGTCGGGTTTATTTGGATGACGTACACTGTGAGTACTGTGGTCGTCCTTATCAGTTAGACGTACCAGCAGATATATCTTATGCAAGGAAATTGAATTCTTGGTTTTGTGAGGGATGTATCAGCTTTTCTGGTGGACAGCTTATTGTAGATAGATAAGTGTTTAGAGGTCGCTTATTGCCAGACAACTTAGGTTGTCTGGTTTTTTATTGCCTTTTAAATCTTTAACGACATTCATTGTCGTAAATATTTTATTTCTGTGTTGTTACGCTGAACAAATTAGGCTATTGTTTATTAAATAAATTAAAAACTATTGTTTGGATTTGAAATCATGAAAGATATAAAAATTCAAAGAAAGCAATCAAATACTGATGAGCAAAAATTTATCGCGCACGTGCGTCAGAGTGATGGAAGCGAACAACTACTCTATGACCATCTGATAGGTACAGCTCAAATAAGTAAAGCGCTAGCAGCCAAAATTGGCCTGCCACTCTCAGGTGAGCTAATTGGTCTAGTACATGACCTTGGTAAATATAGTCAAGCGTTTCAGACGTATATCAAAGACAGTATTGCCTACGACAATTATAAAGATCTAGATTTGGATGAGGACGAAGAAGCTAAAATCCTACTCAAGGGCAAACCCAAACGAGGATCCGTTGATCATTCTACTGCTGGGGCTGTACACCTTCACGAGTTGTTCTGGAAATTAACGAAAACTATAAAAGATGAAGTGAAGAAACAAAAAATAGAAGTTGGGCAGGGACAGCTACTTGCCGATATTTTATTCATCTGCGTGGCTTCACATCATAGCGGTATGGTAAACGTCGTCGATAAAGGGGGACATCACTACCTTCATTATCGTAAACAAAAGCCAGAGGATACATCTCACTATCATGAGTCTTTGGTTAACGCTACCAATAACGGTTTACTTACTCATTTAGATCAAAAAATAAAAAGTGAAACGCTCAAAGAATTCATTAAAGTCGTTGCTGGCTTACTATATGACAAGTTATCAACTGATAAACAAAAAGACTTTTATATTGGCTTTTATGCTCGCCTATTATTTAGCTGCCTTATCGATGCGGATCGTAGTAACAGCATTGCCTTTGAACATCCCAGCCAAGCGCACCTTTTAGAATATTCTCGTCCCGACTGGCAGATAGCCATAGACAAAGTAGAAACGCTGTACGAAGGTTTTGCTGATAAGGCAAAACATTGTCCTCTTGACCCTATCAATCATCAGCGCAACCTCATTGCTAAAACATGCTATGAAGCAGGACAAAAAGAACAAGGTATTTTTACGCTCACTGTGCCCACAGGTGGAGGTAAAACACTTGCCAGCCTTCGTTTTGCCGTCCAACATGCAAAACGCCATAATCTTGATCGTATTATCTACATCATTCCGTTTACCAGTATTATCGAGCAAAATTCACAAGAAGTACGAGATATTCTAGAAGAGAAGCTTGCTGACGGTAGCTATGTTGGAGATTGGGTGTTAGAGCAACACTCCAACCTAGAGCCTGATATACAGACATGGCAAAGCAAACTTATCATGGATAATTGGAATGCACCGATTGTATTTACCACCATGGTACAGTTTTTGGAGAGCTGCTTTGGCGGCGGTACTAAAGGCGTCAGACGTTTACACCAATTAAGCCGCGCCGTCATGATCTTTGATGAAATTCAGACGTTACCGATCAATTGCTATTATTTGTTTTGCAATGCTATTAATTTTTTGACCAGTTATGGACATTCTACAGCGGTACTATGTACAGCTACCCAACCCGTTCTGAATAACCTGCCTATTAAACACAACGGTAGCCTCAATCCAGCGGTAGAAATTGTTGGCAATCGTGACCAGCTGACGGAGCTATTCGATACGTTAAAACGGGTAGAGATTCATGACCATACTGAGCAGACAAAAGATGTAAACGAATTGACTGATTATATTAGTGAGAATTTCGAAGTATATGCCAGCACTTTAGTCATTGTAAATACCAAAGCTTGGGCAAGTCAGCTCTATCAGACATTATCAGAAACCGTGCGCGAGGACGAGCTATATCATTTGAGTACAGGACAGTGTGCCCGTCATCGTAAAGACTTATTAGATAAAATTAGAAACCGTTTAAAGCAAGGACTGCCAACTTTGGTTGTCTCAACTCAGCTTATTGAAGCGGGCGTTGACGTGTCGTTTGCATCCGTCATTCGGTTTTTGGCAGGTCTAGATAGTATCGCACAGGCATCAGGGCGTTGTAATCGACACGGTGAGATGATGGATGAGAATGGTAACTCTACCAAAGGACAAGTGTTTATCGTGAAGCCTGATAAAGAGAGCTTAGACAAGATACCTACGATTAAACTAGGTAAAGAGCAGATGGAAAATAATATTTTACCGCTTCTGTCTCGATCTGAAAATGCAAATAGGCATTTGCTTGACCCCGATATTATGCATGACTTCTTTAAAGTGTTTTATACGACAGATTTTGCGAAGCAGCAAATGGCTTATCCAGTTAAGGATAAAGAAGGCAGATCTTCTAGTAGTGATACTATATTTGGCTGGACAAGTAACAACAATCTCAATCCTGCGGTCAATAATGATAACGTTAACAGGCTTAAAAAAGGTCAGTTTCCAGAACTTTGGCAGTCCTTTATGGATGCAGGACGCGCCTTTAAAGCGATTGATGCGCCAACCAAAGCTGTTGTCGTACCTTATAGTAATGAAGGTCGTGAACTCATTACCGCGTTATATGGTACACAAGTAAACGATAAAGATTTTTATAAGTTAGTACGCGATGCTCAGCAGTATAGCGTCAACGTATTCCCATTTATGCTAGACAGACTCATAGACGAAAAGGCTGTGAACCAAGTACGAGATACAGGCATCTTAACTTTGTCAGAGACATTTTACGATGCGCATATGGGATTGAATATAGCAGGAAATGGTACGCTTGATTTTATGGATTTTGGTATATAGCAGGTGAAATAAAGATGGCAATGACTGTGGGAAGACAGCCATTGCCAAGTAGTTTCTAGCCTATTTAGCTTATAGTTTCAATCCACATCATAAAACGATGAATAGCGATTATAACATAAAGTAATATTTTCTAATATTCGTATTTTCTTACCTATTTAGCTTATAGAAATTGTAATTATAAATTATTAGCTATAATATGAGTATGTAGTCATTGATTACGCTCACTCATTATAGAAGGAAAATACTCATGGCAGCTCTACTAGTTACTTACGATTTAAATTCGCCTGGACAAAAACATGCCAAGGTTTTGGAAAAGGTTAAAAGCTTTGGAGGTTGGGCTAAACTTTCTGAGTCAAGTTACGCAATCACCACTTCCTTAACACCAAGCCAAGTTTACTCACAATTTGAAAGTTTATTAGATTCTAATGACCACATTTGGATAATTTCATTGAAAAAACCTTACTCTGGTTTTGGACCAAGGAAGGTCATCGACTGGTTAGATACTAATCTGACATATTAGAAATAATAGTGATGCAAGTTTCATTTTTGAGGCTTGTATTACTCATCAAAAGGAACTGACATGATATGAAAGAAAATAAAATAGAATTTCTTCTAACAGGACGAAACGCCCTATTCACCGACCCTATCACACGTATTGGTGGTGAAAAAACCAGCTATCACTTGCCCACTTATGAAGCGCTAAAAGGCGTTTGCAAAAGCATCTACTGGAAACCCAGTATTATTTGGTATATCGATAAGGTACGCGTGATCAACCCTATTCGCACCCAAACCAAAGGCATGAAGCCAATTAGGTACCATAAAGATGGCAATGATTTGGCTTATTACACCTATCTACATGACGTCGCTTATCAAGTGCAAGCCCACTTTGAATGGAACACACATCGCCCTGAGCTAGAAGCTGACCGCATCGATGGCAAGCACTATAGCATTGCCAAACGTATGGTTGATAAAGGTGGACGCCAAGACATATTTTTAGGCGCAAGAGAGTGTCAGGGCTATGTCGAGCCTTGTGAGTTTGGTAGTGGTCAAGGTTACTACGATGATACTCCAGAACTAAGTTATGGTCTGATGTTTCATAGCTTCGCTTATCCTGACGAGACTGGCATAGATGAATTGCACAGTCGTTTCTTCCGTGCGGTGATGAAACATGGTGTCGTAGAGTTTCCCAAGCCTACTGATGACTTGCAGGCCGATAGTAACAACGGTATGCCCAATCGATTTGTCCGCGCCATGAGTGCCAAGACCTTTACACTCGATGAAAACATTGAGCCTGTCACTAGTACGGAGGAGTCTCTATGAGCTGGTTACAACGACTGTATCAAACCTATGAGCTTGCCAGCCAAAATGAAGAGATTCAGGCTCAAGAAAGCAGTTTAATGCCTTATTATCATGTCAATCAAAACGTGCAGATCATCGTTACTATCAACGATAAAGGTGATTTCGTTAATGCCGATATCTCCCGAGATGGTAATGGTAAGGTTAAATCGAGTTACTTCGTTATTCCAGCGACCAATGATTCTGCGACACGTTCAGGACAAATACCGCCACCTCATCCGCTATCTGACAAAGTTCAGTATTTAGCTGGAGACTACTTTGAGGGATACGCTGTTAATCCAAAACGAGACTTTCATCAACGTTATTTAGAGTTGTTAAGCAGTTGGTGCAACTCTAATTCCGCTCATCCAAAAGCTAAAGCTATCTTGAAGTATGTGCAAAAAGGCACGCTAGTCAAAGATTTACTCAAGGCTGAGGTGTTAATTGCTGATCCTGATGATAAGAGCAAGCTGGCCTACCCTAAACAAGCCAGCGACTATCCAGATAGCATCTTATCATCGCTAAATAAAAACACTACAGGCGTATTTGACCAAGGCGCAGCATTTATAGCTTGGCGAGTCACTGCTACAGAACTTGGCAAGCAAGCTGAGCATGGCAAGTCTGAAACGTGGCGTGATGACAGCCTATTTGACTCATGGCAACAGTTTTATGCCACGCTTGATAGCACCGACGGCTTTTGTTATATCACTGGCAAGAACAGTCCGCTGGCAAGCAAGCATCCCAATCGCATCCTGCGTAGTGCCACCAATGCCAAGCTCATCTCAGCCAATGACTTATCGAGCTTCACCTTTCTAGGACGCTTTACTGACGATGATAAGTCTATTAAAGCCCATGGATTACAAGGCGCAAATATCAGTGCAGTTGTCACTGAAAAAGCGCATGCTGCACTATCATGGCTACTGTCTCGTCAAGGCCGCGAAGAGGCTGGCCAAGCAGTTGTAGCCTGGGCAATCTCTGGTGACGAAACCCCGCAGCCTACGCAAGAGGTCAATGAAAATGAACCTTTTGATGTTGAAGAAAATACCGATATCGCAGAAGGAGAAGTTAATCCTTTTGCAATGAAAGACGATGAAGACTTTGACGAGATAGAAGATGGGTCGGAAGATAGTAAAATATCTGAAACCACAGTAACTGAAAAGCCACCTTCTAATCTTAATTATAGTAATAATTTGGGTCAGACTTTTGCTAAACACCTTAATAACACCATGCAAGGCTATCGCCAAAAGCTCGATGCTCACGATCAAATCTCAATCATCACCCTAGATGCCGCTACCCCTGGTCGTATGGCAGTTACTTATTATCATGAAGCCATACCGAATGATTATATTGAAGCCTTAGAATGCTGGTATCAGCAGTTTTCGTGGTATGTCACTTATAAAGATACCGAAACCAATGTACGCAAACTGACGATTAAAGCGCCCATTCCTAAACTAATAGCACAAGTGGCCTATGGCTCTCGTCTATCAGATGCTCTCAAGAAGCAAGTTGTCTCGCAAGTGATACCTTGTATCGTAGAGGGAGAAGAACGGCAGCTTCCTTGGCAGTTGGTTCACTTATGCTTTAAGCGAGCCTGCAATCCAATTAATCTTGAGCCTTGGGAATGGGAACAAAGCATTAGTGTTACTTGCGGATTATATCGTGGCTATACCTATCGCCAAACAAAAAGGAAAATAGATATGGAGTTAGATAATAATTGTACCGACCGAAGCTACCTTTTCGGACGACTTTTAGCGATTGCTAATCACATTGAAAATTTAGCTATGTCAATGGCAGGCGAAGGTCGTAGACCTACTAATGCTTTCAAATATATGCAACGCTTTACGCATCGACCTGCTGAAGTTTGGATGATGTTACGAACTCAATCATTACTACCTTATCAAAGGCGTCTTATCTCACGTGTTGGTCCGTTGAATGAAGGCTATAACGACTTGATAGCAGATATAGAGACAAACCTTAAAAGTCTAGAAGAATTTACTAGCAACCAGACTTTAACACCTGAATTTTTAATAGGATACGACCTACAAGCTAGATGGCTAAAAAAACATACCATAAAAGATGGAAAATGGATTATCAAACCTATCAAAGATAAAAAAACAAAAGAAAGTTCCGAAACTAACGAAACCGCTTAACTTAGTCTTTTGAATATAAATACTCATAACCTAATAAAAGGATAAACCATGACAGCCTCTACCCAAAACCCTATCAGCAATAAAATCGACTTTGCCCTCATTATTGGCGTAAACAATGCCAATCCAAACGGTGATCCCTTAAATGGTAATCGTCCTCGTACTGACTTTGCAGGTAATGGCGAAATTACCGATGTTTGCTTGAAACGTAAAATTCGTGACCGTCTGCAAGAATCAGGCGAGGAAATTTTTGTACAATCTGACGAGAAAAAAACGGATGGCATGACCAGTCTGAAGAACCGTGCCTATGATGAAACAGTCGGATTAGGTAAAAATGCCTTTGAAGCTAATAAAAAAGAAAGTATCGAAGCCAAACGCGATGAGACATCACAAAAAGCCTGTGATAAATGGTTCGATGTCCGTGCCTTTGGTCAAGTGTTTGCCTTTAAAGCGGATACTAAAGGCGCTGATGGCGTGTCTATCCCTATTCGAGGCCCTGTTACTATCCAATCGGCATTTAGCTTGCAACCTGTCGATATTACCAGTACTCAAATTACCAAGAGTGTGAGCGGCGAAGGTGATGGTACAAAAAAAGGTAGTGATACCATGGGTATGAAACATCGCGTCGATGAAGGTATTTATGTGACCTATGGTGCGATCACGCCGCAACTGGCAGAACGTACGGGCTTTAGCGCTGACGATGCCGAAAAGATAAAAGAGATACTACCAAAACTGTTTGAAGGCGATGCGTCCTCTGCTCGTCCTGAGGGCAGTATGCAAGTCAAAAAGGTGATTTGGTGGGAGCATAGTAGTAAATCAGGTCAGTATTCATCTGCAAAGGTGCATCGTAGTTTAAAAGAGTTGCTAGATGATACAGGCGCATTTGATGAAAACGCGCTGAAGTCAGCATTAGAAGGATTAGAGCCTGAGATTATTGAAGGGTTTTAAACCATTATTAGTTTTTGGAAGTTGAGTAAGCTTTATAAATTAAAGTTTACTCAAAACTTAATATTAATTCGGTGTCAAACTCATGCAAACCCTCTACCTATCCCGCTTGCAGCACTACCTATTCTGTCCGCGTCAGTTTGCGCTGATCGAGCTTGAGTGTGCGTGGGAGGAAAATGTCTTTACCGCTGAGGGTCAAGTCATGCATGAAAAGGTGAACTCTGGCGGTCATGAGACGCGTGGCAATGTAAAAACCGTACGGACGCTACGACTTGGTCATGAGGCACTAGGATTGGAAGGGGTTGCTGATGTCGTCGAATATCATAACGATGAGAACGGTCAGCAAACACCCTTCCCTATTGAGTATAAACGTGGCAAACCAAAATCGCACCGTGCGGATGAGGTACAGCTTTGCGCTCAAGCATTGTGTTTAGAGGATATGCATAAATGCATCGTTCCCAAAGGCGCTTTATTCTACGGGAAAACACGCCGCCGTCACGTCGTCGATTTCGACAATGAGTTGCGACAAATTACATTAGACGCTATCAATGACTGTCGACATATTATCGAAAGTGGTCAGACGCCCAAGCCCACTTATAGCACCAGCAAATGTCGCAACTGTTCCTTAAAAGACATCTGTCATCCAAAAATATTTAATAAAGATGCAACGGCTTGGTTAAGCAAAAAAATAGCGACCAGTTTAAATGAAACCGATCACTGATAGTGGTATCAATCTTTCAGAACAATGGTTACTAATAACTAGTTCTTATCCTTAGGCTGAGCATCATTCTTAGGCTCTTGTGGGTTTAACTGCTTCCCTTTATTGCCTTGATTTTGATCATAAGCTTTGTTTGTACCGTTAGTCCCTTTATTCGGGTTTTGCATGTCAGCTTCGTTGTTTGGGTTACTCATATTTCAGTCCTTGATAATAGTTGAGACGTGTCTTATTTAACCTAGCATAATAAAAGACCTTATTCAAAACCAAAATAGCGTTAGGTGCTCAAATTAACCATTAGGAACTCATATGCGACCTTTAAAAAACACGTTATTCGTTCAGACTCAAGGGGCTTGGCTCAACAAGCAGGGCGAAAATGTAGTCATGAACATTGACTATGAGGTCAAAGGTCGCGTGCCCATTCATAAGCTAGACGCAATTGTCTGTTTTGGGCAAGTATCAATATCGCCCGCATTGATGGCGCATTGTACGGATAACGCTATTACCATTACCCATCTCAACCAATATGGTAAGTTCCAAGCGCGTATCGAGGGCGCAGTCAGTGGCAACGTATTATTACGCCGTGAGCAGTACCGTATCAGTGATAATCCTGAACGGGTTCAGCCTATTTGCCACAGTATTATTTTGGGCAAAGTCCACAACCAGCGCCAAGTCATCCGCCGCTACCTACGAGACTATAAAGCGCAATTGGATACGCCCATTATCAATAGTTTGGAAGCAGCGCAACAACGCTTAGGATACGGACTCAATAAAATTCTTGCGACTCAAAACCTACCTGACTTGTTGGGCCGAGAAGGCGAGATGGCCAGTGTGTATTTTGGGGTATTCCCGCATCTGATCCGCAATCCTGATTTTCACTTTCCCAAACGCACACGTAACCCGCCTACTGACGCTGTCAATGCGCTACTCTCTTTTACCTATACCTTGATGACGCATGACTGCCGTAGTGCGCTCGAAACCGTTGGACTTGACCCTGCTTGTGGCGTGTTTCACCAATTAAGACCCGGCCGCCCTTCTCTAGCGCTCGATTTGGTTGAAGAGTTTCGTCCTATTGTTGATCGTTTTGTGTTGTCTCTTATCAATAAAAAACAATTGGGTAAATCTGATTTTAAACAAGAAGCCAGTGGTGCGGTTTGGTTAAAAGATGAAGCGCGACAAACCTTTTTTAAGGCGTGGCATGATCGTAAACAGCAGACCATTTATCATGAATGGTTTGAAGAAACGGTGCCATTTGGGTTATTACCACACTTACAAGCCACAATTATGGCACGGCATATCAGAGGCGATATTGATGCCTATATTCCTTTTTTATGGAAATAGATCACCAAAATAAGAATAGGAAAAAAGGTTACTATTATGATGATACTGGTTACTTACGATATTAGCTCAGAGGGCACCTCTAGTGCCAAGCGTCTGCGTCACGTTGCCAAACAATGCCTAAACTATGGTCAACGGGTGCAATACTCCGTGTTTGAGATCGAGGTCAATCCTGCTGAATGGACAACACTCAGAGCAAAGCTTGAAGACATCATTAATCCTGAAGTGGACAGTCTACGTTATTATTATCTTGGTAAAAATTGGCAAAATAAAGTGGAGCACATCGGGGCAAAACCTGTGCTAGACTTAAACGGTGTTCTACTGTTTTAATCACTTTATAAGCGTTAAAACATGATATTTGACTATCATAAGGTCAATGCGAGCCTATAGCATACATAATATCTCTAGAGGATTCGCAAAAGGGTCGCAATGCTATTTAACAACTTGATTTTATTACCTATATTTTATAGCAATAAATTTTTGGTAAGCGATATGCTTGCCAAATTTGCTTATGGTTTAGACGCTCGCAAATTCCAAGGTTTTTTCTTAACCTTATTAGCGACTTAGACTATGGGCTTTCGCACCTATCACGGGTGCGTGGATTGAAACTTTAACATTTTGTACCCCTTGTCAATGTCCCAATTCGCACCTATCACGGGTGCGTGGATTGAAACTGGAGGACAGGGGCAAAGGGTTTTATCATCTAATTCGCACCTATCACGGGTGCGTGGATTGAAACCCACCGTCTCGGCACGCACCCCCTGCGATATATTCGCACCTATCACGGGTGCGTGGATTGAAACCTAGAATCGGTGCTACGTGAGATGACGATACCTTCGCACCTATCACGGGTGCGTGGATTGAAACACGGCTTGCCAATATGACTTGTCAGCGATTGCTTTTCGCACCTATCACGGGTGCGTGGATTGAAACAGTATCAACCTCATTTCGTGGTGGTACATTGCATTCGCACCTATCACGGGTGCGTGGATTGAAACCATCCATACGACGACAATATCCTTGTAAACTACATTCGCACCTATCACGGGTGCGTGGATTGAAACTCTTTACCAGTTTGGGTGGTAGTGGCTGCGTTAATTCGCACCTATCACGGGTGCGTGGATTGAAACTTGCAGTGCATTTGACCACTCAGGCGTGAAGTATTCGCACCTATCACGGGTGCGTGGATTGAAACAAACCTAAGGTTATTCCGTCATGAGTGGATATGGTTCGCACCTATCACGGGTGCGTGGATTGAAACAATCTTATCGATAGTTGGCTTGCCAGCATTGTTTCGCACCTATCACGGGTGCGTGGATTGAAACATCTTAAACGATAAGGGTTTAAGACTGCTTGGTTTCGCACCTATCACGGGTGCGTGGATTGAAACGTTAAAGTCCAACATGCCATACCTCTTGATATAAGTTCGCACCTATCACGGGTGCGTGGATTGAAACTTTACCGCAGGCGATATGATTACCAAAGGCCATTCGCACCTATCACGGGTGCGTGGATTGAAACTATTGATTCAACGCCAACTTGACAATCAACCTGTTCGCACCTATCACGGGTGCGTGGATTGAAACCGTTTAAGTCCTTTATGTACTCATAGACAAATATTCGCACCTATCACGGGTGCGTGGATTGAAACTACGTGCCATACCTTTTGCAGCCATTCGGCTATTCGCACCTATCACGGGTGCGTGGATTGAAACCGTTTAAGTCCTTTATGTACTCATAGACAAATTTCGCACCTATCACGGGTGCGTGGATTGAAACTTGCTGCTAATTTCTGCTTGTGCATCAATCCATTTCGCACCTATCACGGGTGCGTGGATTGAAACTCTATCTGTAGCATGGTGTCGTCATCACCGATACTTCGCACCTATCACGGGTGCGTGGATTGAAACTGTTTGAGCAAGTCCTAATGTCTCGGCTGCTGTGTTCGCACCTATCACGGGTGCGTGGATTGAAACGCCGTTATAGTACGACTATGATGCAGCCTGTTTTCGCACCTATCACGGGTGCGTGGATTGAAACATGCTATTCACGCGGATTTCTTTATATTGCTTGTTCGCACCTATCACGGGTGCGTGGATTGAAACAAAACAGGTGACGTTAATTTTGACATGACTAATCTTCGCACCTATCACGGGTGCGTGGATTGAAACACGCTCGTTGATGCGCTCACATATCTCATTAAATTCGCACCTATCACGGGTGCGTGGATTGAAACTTGTTGAGTAACGACAACATCAAATTTTTCAGATTCGCACCTATCACGGGTGCGTGGATTGAAACTTGTAGACGATAAAAAAGCCACTCAAAGGTGGTTCGCACCTATCACGGGTGCGTGGATTGAAACTGTCTCAAGCGGTCCGACGCTCTATCACCCATGTGTTCGCACCTATCACGGGTGCGTGGATTGAAACTTGCATTTCAACCGCATTACTCTCCGATTCATCTTCGCACCTATCACGGGTGCGTGGATTGAAACTGTATGTGAGTGCTGCGGACAATCTTTTTAACTATTCGCACCTATCACGGGTGCGTGGATTGAAACGGATATGAATACTACCAAGATAGGGTTTTCAAAATTCGCACCTATCACGGGTGCGTGGATTGAAACCTTCAAGTTCGCTCGTATCAGGATAAATCATGCTTCGCACCTATCACGGGTGCGTGGATTGAAACTGTATGTGAGTGCTGCGGACAATCTTTTTAACTTTCGCACCTATCACGGGTGCGTGGATTGAAACTGTATGTGAGTGCTGCGGACAATCTTTTTAACTATTCGCACCTATCACGGGTGCGTGGATTGAAACAAGCTTGGCTTGCTGTGCGTCACGCTCCCAGTGGCTTCGCACCTATCACGGGTGCGTGGATTGAAACATAAGTGCTCGAATAAATCATCTCGTTTTGTAATATTCGCACCTATCACGGGTGCGTGGATTGAAACTTAAATCCTCAACCGCATCGCCTTTTTGTCCTGTTCGCACCTATCACGGGTGCGTGGATTGAAACAGATTACAGGCATGGATAAATGTCAGTGCATATTCGCACCTATCACGGGTGCGTGGATTGAAACAGCATTACCCAACCAACCAAGTCACGACCACTGTTCGCACCTATCACGGGTGCGTGGATTGAAACTCTGCTCGGCGCAGAATCCCCTCGCAAGCTTTGTTCGCACCTATCACGGGTGCGTGGATTGAAACAACCCAGCATCAAACGCACAGCAGGGCCGCGAGCTTCGCACCTATCACGGGTGCGTGGATTGAAACAGTTGCAACTATCAAACCCTGCTGAACCATTCTTTCGCACCTATCACGGGTGCGTGGATTGAAACGAGATTGTCAACGCCCTATTGATGTTAGTCATCTTCGCACCTATCACGGGTGCGTGGATTGAAACTCAAGATATGGTAAATGGTGCCAACGAACTGCTTCGCACCTATCACGGGTGCGTGGATTGAAACAGGCTGAGCTGGCAAATAATTAGCTGCATAAAATTCGCACCTATCACGGGTGCGTGGATTGAAACTGAGATTGGTATCCATGTCGATAATCTTTGTACGTTCGCACCTATCACGGGTGCGTGGATTGAAACCCATAATCTTGCAAGGCTCAGCAATCAAAATATTTCGCACCTATCACGGGTGCGTGGATTGAAACCAGTAAGAAATACAGTAAAAACGGTAATTACTGTTCGCACCTATCACGGGTGCGTGGATTGAAACACAGTCGATGAAATCAAGACAGCAATGCTCAGTTCGCACCTATCACGGGTGCGTGGATTGAAACTATGAGCTAATCAAAGTTTGCTTTGCTCTGCTTTCGCACCTATCACGGGTGCGTGGATTGAAACCGTCTGTCCCAATCTCAGGCAATGGTAACCAAATTCGCACCTATCACGGGTGCGTGGATTGAAACAAATATGTGTTTACTGGCTTTCTTGGCATCGTCTTCGCACCTATCACGGGTGCGTGGATTGAAACTTATCAGAGCGTATGGAGTCCGATACGGGGCTATTCGCACCTATCACGGGTGCGTGGATTGAAACAATAGTGCCGTACTGCTCATCAACTGTATAGTCTTCGCACCTATCACGGGTGCGTGGATTGAAACACTAAAGGTGGGTCGGTAACAGTATCAACATCATTCGCACCTATCACGGGTGCGTGGATTGAAACAAAGATAGGTTTGATACGAATACGTTGATACTCTTCGCACCTATCACGGGTGCGTGGATTGAAACTTATTGGGTCATTCAGTCGTGACTTTAATGTCTCTTCGCACCTATCACGGGTGCGTGGATTGAAACAGTGTCATACAGCGTCACGCTAAGACCAGCACCTTCGCACCTATCACGGGTGCGTGGATTGAAACAAATCCAAGCTACATGCTGATGGCACAATGTTTTTCGCACCTATCACGGGTGCGTGGATTGAAACGGTGAGGGTTTTACAGTCACACCGCGTAAACCATTCGCACCTATCACGGGTGCGTGGATTGAAACGTGCTGATGATAGACATAGCATTGGTCATTCATTCGCACCTATCACGGGTGCGTGGATTGAAACAACGAAAGGACAGCTTATTTTTTCAACTGCCCTTTCGCACCTATCACGGGTGCGTGGATTGAAACGATGCTTCTTGCTGCTGCTGATGTTCTATGGCCATTTCGCACCTATCACGGGTGCGTGGATTGAAACCATCCTTTTTACCGTTGGGCGAATACATGAATAGGTTCGCACCTATCACGGGTGCGTGGATTGAAACCTAATCAAATTGATATTACTGATTTCTCCTATATTCGCACCTATCACGGGTGCGTGGATTGAAACTCTTAGATGGCAGGTCTTACATTTATTGATAGTTTCGCACCTATCACGGGTGCGTGGATTGAAACAAGTTTGTGGCAGCAAATAAGACCGTAGCGTCTCTTCGCACCTATCACGGGTGCGTGGATTGAAACCACTAGAAAAATCTAAGACAGACGAGATTGCGTTCGCACCTATCACGGGTGCGTGGATTGAAACCGCTTTGATTTGCGCCAATGTATGCGCTGGGATTCGCACCTATCACGGGTGCGTGGATTGAAACATCAGCAAAACCATGCACATCAGCAACCGCTAATTCGCACCTATCACGGGTGCGTGGATTGAAACACATCAAACGGCTGTACGCTCAATTCAAGCGCATTTCGCACCTATCACGGGTGCGTGGATTGAAACACTTTGAAGTCAAAGCTACTTTATCGGAAAAGCTTCGCACCTATCACGGGTGCGTGGATTGAAACTGCCCTCACTGAGCCATGAGTATTCTTTGTCAATTCGCACCTATCACGGGTGCGTGGATTGAAACATATACCACCTCGTTATTTAGCCTTATCCATTCTTCGCACCTATCACGGGTGCGTGGATTGAAACGTTGTGCTGTTTTAATCGCTCAACTTCGCTGTCATCTTCGCACCTATCACGGGTGCGTGGATTGAAACTCTTTGAACTCTGTTGTTAGCTGATTGATTGACTTCGCACCTATCACGGGTGCGTGGATTGAAACATGAACATGGCAATGAACCCTGATTGTGACGTAGTTCGCACCTATCACGGGTGCGTGGATTGAAACCCAAGCACGAAAACGATGACGGCCCCGATGGGACTTCGCACCTATCACGGGTGCGTGGATTGAAACTTTTTTGGCATTTGCGTTATCAGCTGTGGCATTTTCGCACCTATCACGGGTGCGTGGATTGAAACATCATATCAGGCGCACTAACACCAATCTGACGCTTCGCACCTATCACGGGTGCGTGGATTGAAACACGAGTATCTGAGCGTGATGAAAAACGCTATGCACTTCGCACCTATCACGGGTGCGTGGATTGAAACTAGAGTATGGGGAAATCTCCTAGTGGCTTAACGCTTCGCACCTATCACGGGTGCGTGGATTGAAACAATAACTCGTAACATTAGATAATCCCCAAGTCTTCGCACCTATCACGGGTGCGTGGATTGAAACTTCTCAGTGTCCCTCTTTGCCCTCTTTTAGCGTTTCGCACCTATCACGGGTGCGTGGATTGAAACAGCATTTGGGCGACTGGAAGCGCCCCACTGGTGTTCGCACCTATCACGGGTGCGTGGATTGAAACTTTTGCAGTGCGTCCGTCAGGTGTTTTTTCAACTTCGCACCTATCACGGGTGCGTGGATTGAAACTATTAGCTTTTGGCATTGCTCCAGCTACTTGAGTTCGCACCTATCACGGGTGCGTGGATTGAAACCGTAAACTCTCATTCGCAGCCTTGACCGTTTGATTCGCACCTATCACGGGTGCGTGGATTGAAACTCTAGTGACCAGTTTTTTAGCTAAGATGCTAGCTTCGCACCTATCACGGGTGCGTGGATTGAAACCCAAGAACCAGCGGAACCACCGCCCCCAGTAGAATTCGCACCTATCACGGGTGCGTGGATTGAAACGGTATTACCTTAACTGGTATAAGCTCATGATATTTCGCACCTATCACGGGTGCGTGGATTGAAACGATGTTCAAGGCTTGCGAGAGCTAGAAGAAAAATTCGCACCTATCACGGGTGCGTGGATTGAAACCCTGATGTGTCCGATATTGACCGCTTACTTGGTTCGCACCTATCACGGGTGCGTGGATTGAAACACTAGCAGGTTTGTAGCTACCTGTAATGGTTTGTTCGCACCTATCACGGGTGCGTGGATTGAAACCGTTTTAAGCCCTTAAACCCCATCAAGCCACCCTTCGCACCTATCACGGGTGCGTGGATTGAAACTTATCCCTAAATAAGACAATCGTGTGCTGACTATTCGCACCTATCACGGGTGCGTGGATTGAAACGGGCATCGGCACTGGCTTTGATAAAGGCGGCATTGTTTCGCACCTATCACGGGTGCGTGGATTGAAACAGTCACCGGCTCTAAGTGTAAATCATGCACTTTTTCGCACCTATCACGGGTGCGTGGATTGAAACATAACCTGCGTACTTTGCTGCCTCTGTATTTGTTCGCACCTATCACGGGTGCGTGGATTGAAACACATATCGGCTATTTTTCCGATAGGTAGTATTCATTCGCACCTATCACGGGTGCGTGGATTGAAACAGGATTGAAATATCAATGTACGAGGTCGGATTTATTCGCACCTATCACGGGTGCGTGGATTGAAACAAATTACCTAAAGAATGGTTAATGGCTTTTTTGGTTTCGCACCTATCACGGGTGCGTGGATTGAAACTGCGAACTCTTCATTGCACATTTAAGATTACTCTTCGCACCTATCACGGGTGCGTGGATTGAAACTATAGTAGCAACCAACCCTAAGCAAGTTAAAAATTCGCACCTATCACGGGTGCGTGGATTGAAACACAATCAACGTCTGACCGTCCTCAATGGTCGGCTTTCGCACCTATCACGGGTGCGTGGATTGAAACATGGTAGCCGTTTGGATTCTGCCAAATTCTAATTCGCACCTATCACGGGTGCGTGGATTGAAACTTATATAATGAGCTAACAGGAGGAAACAACGATTTCGCACCTATCACGGGTGCGTGGATTGAAACAATATAGGAGCTTTTTATGATTAAAGATTTGATTCGCACCTATCACGGGTGCGTGGATTGAAACTGTACGCTTCGTCATCAAGCTCCAGATTGACAATTCGCACCTATCACGGGTGCGTGGATTGAAACACACGCTTTACTGCCCCATCCGCTAGATAATCCTTCGCACCTATCACGGGTGCGTGGATTGAAACATCAAACAAACACTCGCCCTCAATGCTCATCTTTCGCACCTATCACGGGTGCGTGGATTGAAACCACTCCGTCAAATCGCTGTTTTAATACTCCGCTATTCGCACCTATCACGGGTGCGTGGATTGAAACATCCGATCAAAGGCGCTTGTCGTGTTGTCAGTATTCGCACCTATCACGGGTGCGTGGATTGAAACCTATCGATAAGGTAAAGCCTATCGATAAGCTACGTTTCGCACCTATCACGGGTGCGTGGATTGAAACATTTACAGTAAGTGCTGATTGAAAACAGTTTTTTTCGCACCTATCACGGGTGCGTGGATTGAAACGTGAACAACCTATCGCTATGATACTGCCATCACATTCGCACCTATCACGGGTGCGTGGATTGAAACAGCAGCGTCAGCTATTGCTCTTGACGCGACTATTCGCACCTATCACGGGTGCGTGGATTGAAACGTGATGCGAGTGTTGTCACTGCCTCCCCTGGTCTTCGCACCTATCACGGGTGCGTGGATTGAAACACGAAGCCACGTCTGATATATGCTGTTGCCTGATTCGCACCTATCACGGGTGCGTGGATTGAAACACCACCTTCGCCAGTGTCAACATCTTCACCTTCTTCGCACCTATCACGGGTGCGTGGATTGAAACAATTTGGTTCAGCATTTACATCAGATGAAGCGTTTCGCACCTATCACGGGTGCGTGGATTGAAACTGGCAACAGCACTATGCTCCTGATGGCTATCGTTTCGCACCTATCACGGGTGCGTGGATTGAAACTATGCTGTCGTGAGATACAAAAATCAGTAAGCGTTCGCACCTATCACGGGTGCGTGGATTGAAACCACCAAATACACGAGTAGCATTATCGCCACGATTCGCACCTATCACGGGTGCGTGGATTGAAACATCAACTAAGTGCTGACCTTTGACATATCCACCTTCGCACCTATCACGGGTGCGTGGATTGAAACTTATTTGTCGTAAGTACAACCAAGCATCAAAATTCGCACCTATCACGGGTGCGTGGATTGAAACACGCCGTATTGGCATTGGTCGTACTGTCAGCAATTCGCACCTATCACGGGTGCGTGGATTGAAACTGCGCGGCAAGGTTACCATCAGCGATAAACTTAGCTTCGCACCTATCACGGGTGCGTGGATTGAAACGGCGGTAGTATCTGCTGCCAGATTGCGTCGTCATTCGCACCTATCACGGGTGCGTGGATTGAAACATCTGCGCATCCTGTGACCGTTAAAGGCAAAGTTCGCACCTATCACGGGTGCGTGGATTGAAACCCAGCGATATGGGTGACGTTTAAATCATCTGCTTTCGCACCTATCACGGGTGCGTGGATTGAAACAATCTCGAAGATGAACCGCATCAAGAGCAGCCATTCGCACCTATCACGGGTGCGTGGATTGAAACTCTATGAGGTCCCAATTAATCCCCAAGGTACAGATTCGCACCTATCACGGGTGCGTGGATTGAAACAGACTGTGATTTTTCGGGGGGTAATTCTTCAAACTTCGCACCTATCACGGGTGCGTGGATTGAAACATTAACAACTTTGCAGTCCAAAGCCACGCCTGTTTCGCACCTATCACGGGTGCGTGGATTGAAACATTGAAATATAAAAATCAGCTATTGCTTTTAATTCGCACCTATCACGGGTGCGTGGATTGAAACTATTGATTCAATATCAACATCGTCACGCATCACTTCGCACCTATCACGGGTGCGTGGATTGAAACTCCGTAATGGACGGTTTTTGCAACTTCCAACCGTTCGCACCTATCACGGGTGCGTGGATTGAAACTCCGTAATGGACGGTTTTTGCAACTTCCAACCGTTCGCACCTATC